>NZ_CEEDFC010000006.1:0-334545 GCF_979254005.1 Variovorax sp. AC103
CCGCGAAACGCTGCGCTCCTCGGCGCAGCCAGAGGGGGTGGAGACCACCCGGGCCTTTGCTTCGCTCGGCCACCAAGCCGTCGCTGGCGCTTCGCGCCTGCGACGGTTGGTATTGGGTGTCGGTTTTGGTTGTTGGCTGTTCGGAGCCGAGCGCAGCGATGGCCTGTCCGTTTCTCCAACCCCTTCTGGATGCGCCGAGGAGCGCAGCGTTTCGCGGATCAGGGCTCGCCCTTGTCTGAGCGAAGCGAGTTTGGGCGAGACCCCGCGAAACGTGAGCACCGCAGGTTGCCCGCAGCGAAGCGAAGGGACGCAGCCAGTAGGGGTCGCCTTTCTTTGCTTACTTTCTTTGGCGAAGCAAAGAAAGTAAGTCGCCCGCCGGGGCGAGACCCGGCCCCGAAACCCAAACCTATCCCTCAATCTTCCCAAGCCGAGATTCCCGCAGCCGACTAGGCGCCAACGCCCCAGCCGACTCAAGAATCGGATAAGCAATAGAGCAAATGTGCGAATTGATTCGCTTCAAATCGCTGATCAGGTCGATGTGCAGCGAGCTGGTCTCGATGCTCAGCGTGGTTCGGTCCGACAGCCGGTCCAGGTGGGTCGTGGCATAGGCCCGCTCCAGGTCGCGGAAGCGCGCCTTTTCTTCCAGTAGCTTCTGCGCGTCGCGCACGTTGCCGTTCAGGAACACGCTCATGCTCAGCCGCAGGTTGGCCACCAGCCGGCCATGCAGCTCGACGATCTCGGCCATGCCGGCTTGCGAGAAGTTGCGCTGCGGCTTGATCTTCTTGTCTTCCACGTCGATGATCACGCGTTCGATGATGTCGCCGATCTGCTCCATGTTGATCGTGAAGCTGATGATGTCGGTCCAGCGCCGGCTTTCCTCTTCGCCCAGCGCCTCGCGCGAGATGCGCGTCATGTAGTACTTGATGGCCGAGTACAGCTCGTCCACCGTGTCGTCGAGCTGCCGCAGCTCCTGCGACAGCCGCGTGTCGTTGTTGCGGATCACGTCGAGCACGCCGATGAGCATGGTCTCCACGATGTCGGCCTGGTGCAGCGCTTCGCGCGCAGCGTTCGAAATGGCCAGCGACGGCGTCGACAAGGCGGACGGGTCGAGGTGATGCGGCCGGCTGGTACCCGCGGGTTGCTGCGGCGTCGGCAGCATCCGGGTGACCAGCTTGGCCACCCACTGCGTGAGGCCGATGAAGCCCACGCTGATCACCACGTTGAACGCCAGGTGGAACAGCACCACGCCATGCGTCTGGTTGGGCAGCTCGGGCTGCACGTAGCGGATCCACAGGCCGATGAAGGGCGCGACCAGGGCCACGCCCAGCGCCTTGAAGAGCAGGTTGCCGATGGTCACCTGCCGCACCGCGACGCTCGCCTTGGCGGTGGTCAGCACCGCCAGCAGGCCGCTGCCGAGGTTGGCACCGAGCACCAGGCCCAGGGCCACGTCAAGGGGCACCACGTTCGAGGTCGCCATGGCCGCGACCAGCAGCACCACCGCCAGGCTCGAATAGGCCACGATGGCCAGCACCGAGCCGATGGTGATCTCCAGCAGCACGTCGCTGTTGATCGACGAGAGCAGCGCGCGCACGGCCGGCGAGGAGAACAGGGGCTCGGTGGCTTCGACCACCAGTTGCAGGGCCAGCAGCATCAGCCCCAGGCCGATCAGCACCCGGCCCACGCGGCCGGCCACCGTGTCCGCGCGCGTGATGAACAGCACCACGCCCACGAAGATGAACATCGGCGACAGCCATGAGAGGTCGGCCGAGAACAGCACCGATATCAGCGCCGTGCCCACGTCCGCGCCCCGCATCACCGCCAGCGCCGCAGGCAGCGTGACCAGGCCCTGCCCGACGAAGGACGAGGTCATGAGGGAGGTGGCGGTGCTGGACTGCACCAGCGCGGTCACGCCGATGCCCGACAGGGCGGCCGTGAACCGGTTGCGCATGCTCTGCACGAGGATCTTGCGCAGGTTGGCGCCGAAGACGCGCAGCACGCCGGTTCGAACGAGTTGCGTACCCCACACCAGCAAGGCAATGGCCGCGAGCAGATTCAGGAGATGCTTCATGGGTGTCGGGTTCTATCCTTTTCGTTTTGGTTCGTTTTGACCCCATTTTCCACCAGTACGCGTTTCAGTCGATCAGCGCTCCGTTGTCGTGGAAAGGATAAGGGCCTTCGAAGCTCCCAGAGGCCGCCAGATGGGTCACCAGCCGTCGACCGGCAGGGGACCATGCATGCACCCGGAAGGCGGGCGGCTCCAGCGTCCAGGCCGAGGGCGCGTCGCTCGCCAGGTCGAGGCACACCTGATGAGCCTGCGCCGGCGACGTCGAGGCGATGGTGCCGCCGAAGCGCACGTCGATGGCGCGGTGCAGGTGGCCGCAGATCACGCGCTCGACGTTCGTGTAGCGCGAGAGCAGCGCCTCTAGCGCCTCGGCACCCTGCAGCAGGCCGATCTCGTCCATGTGGCCGATCAGCGTCTGGAACGGCGGGTGGTGCATGGCGACCACCACGGGCTCGTCGCGGCTGGCGTCGAGCTGGGCTTCGAGCCAGGCCAGTCGCTGGTCGCACAGCGATCCATGGCTCGCACCGGGCACGCAGGTGTCCAGGGTCAGCAGCCGCAGCGGACCGACGCGCACCGAATACTGGATGAAGCCGCCGGTCTCGGCGCCGGTGCCCAGGTACGCATGGCCGGGAAAGCTGCGGCGCAGCTGGTCGCGGTCGTCGTGGTTGCCGGGCAGCAGGTACACCGGCATGGTCAGCGGGGCGAGCAGGCGGGCAAGGTGCTCGTACTCGGCGGCACGGCCGAAGTCGGTCAGGTCGCCGGTGACAACCACCGCGTCGGGCGGCTGGCGCAGGGCCAGCACCGACTGCACCGCGCGTTCGAGGTACGGTGCCGTGTCGATGCGGCCGTAGGCCAGCCGGCCCGGCTCGCGGATGTGCAGGTCGGTCAGCTGGACCAGGACGGTGAGCTTGTTGTTCGTTGTTGTCGTCATGCGCTGGTTTCCTGCGATGTCATCAGCCGCTCGGGGTGGATGCGCAGACCCACCGCGTCGCCCGGGGCGAAAGGATTGTCGCGACCGACGTCGGCCACGAGCACCGGCTGGTCTTGCAGGCGCAGGTGCAGCTGCACGCGGTCGCCGAGGAAGGTGCGGCGTTCGACGGTGGCGGCGCCCCAGCCTGGCTGCTGTGCGCCGACCTCGATGTCTTCAGGCCGCACCAGCAGGGTCGCATGGCTTTGCCACGCGCCCGGGCAGGGAAGGTTTGACCCTCCGAGTCGGACAACGCCCTGCGCGACGGCGTCGGCAGCGCGCTCCAGCCGGTTGACCCGGCCCAGGAACTCGGCAACGAAGGGGTGCGCCGGTGCGCGGTACAGGTCTTCGCCGCGCCCCACCTGCACGATGCGCCCGGCGCGCATCACCGCGAGGCGGTCGGCAATGGCCAGCGCCTCTTGCTGGTCATGCGTGACGTGAATGGCGGTGATGTGCAGGCGGCGCAGCAGCTCGGCCAGTTCGTCGCGCAGCGACTCCTTGAGCTTGGCGTCCAGCGCGGCCAGCGGCTCGTCGAGCAGCAGCACGCGCGGGCGCACGGCCACGGCACGCGCCAGCGCCACGCGCTGCCGTTGGCCGCCGGAGAGTTCGGCGGGGCGCTTGTTCTCCAGCCCGCCCAGGCGCACCAGGTCGACCAGTTCGCCCACGCTGCGCTTCTCTTCGGCGGGCGACACGCCGCGAATGCGAAGCCCGTAGCCGATGTTGGCCGCCACCGTCATCTGCGGAAAGAGCGCGTAGCTCTGGAACACCATGCCCACGCCGCGGTGCTCGACCGGGCGCTGCGTCACGTCCTGGTCGCCGAACACGATGCGGGTGCCCGCGTCGGGCGTCTCCAGCCCGGCGATCAGCCGCAGCAGCGTGGTCTTGCCGCAGCCCGAGGGGCCGAGCAGGGCCAGCACCTCGCCGGCTTCCACCCGCAGGTTGGTGGGTTGCAGGCCGCGCGTGCCGTCGGCATAGGTCTTTGCGCAGTTCGAAATGTCGATAGGGATGCGTTCAAGTTCCATGGCGTTTCTGCATCAGGTTGGCAAGGTACTGCAGGCCCCACAGCACCGGAAGAATGACGGCGAAGAAGACCAGCGTGTAGGCCGATCCGATCTCGATGCGCATCGAGGCGTAGCTGTCGGCCAGGCCCACGGGCAGGGTGCGCGTGAGCGGCGTGTGCAGCATCCAGGTGAGGTTGAACTCGCCCACCGACAGCGTGAACACCATCAGGCTGCCGGCCACGATGGCAGGGAACACGGCCGGCACCAGGATGCCCATGAAGCGCTGGCGAAAGTTGGCGCCCAGCGAGCGCGCGGCCTCTTCCAGCGCGAGCAGGTCGTCGCGCTGGAAGGCCGAGCTCACGGTGCGCACCATGAAGGGCAGCGTGAAGATCATGTGGCCCACGAGGATGAACGCGAAGCTCTGGCGAAAGGCGGTGAGTTGGCCGTAGGCGAGGATCAGGGCGAGTGCCGTGGCCAGGCCCGGCACCGCGACGGGCAGCGTCAGCAGTTCTTCGAAGATGCGCGCCGCGCGCGAGCGGCTGCGCGCCAGCGCATAGGCGCAGGGCACGCCCAGCAGCACGGTGCCCGCCACGCAGGCTACGGCCAGTGCGATCGACCAGCCGACGGTGCCGCCGTAGTTCTCCCACACCTCGGCGAGCCAGCGCAGGGTGAGGCCGCTTTTCAGTCCGACGCTGTAGTTGTTGACGAGGCCCGCCATGACCGACAGCAGCATCGGCGAGATCATGAACAGGCTCACGATGACCGTGACGGCCAGCAGGAAGGGCGCCTTGGCGTGTGTGTTGTTTCGCATGGTGCGTGGGCTTCGGCGTTCAGCGTGCAACGGGGTTCGCGCCGAAGCGGCGCGCCACGAACAGCACCAGCCAGGTCACGATGCCCAGCGAGATCGACAGCGACGCGGCGAGCGCGAAGTTGGCGTAGTTGGTGAACTCGTTGTAGATGGTGATGGGGATCACCTCGAACTTGCTGGCCAGCGTGAAGGCCGTGCCGAAGGCGCCCATGGAGGTGGCGAACAGGATGGCGCCGCAGGCCAGGGTGGTGGGTGCGAGTTCGGGCATCCACACGTCGCGCGCCACGCGCAGGCGCGATGCACCGAGCGAACGCGCGGCCTCCTCGAGCTGCGTGTTCATCGACTCGGCCGCGGCGGCGTAGGTGGCGATGGCGCGCGGCAACGAGAAATACAGGTAGGCCAGGAACAGCCCGAGCAGGCCGTAGGCGAAGGTGATGCGTTGGCCGATCAGGCTGTCGCTCAGGTCGGCCACCACGCCCTGCCGCCCGCCCAGCAGGATCACGAAGAAGCCGATGATCACGCCCGGGAACGACAGCGGCAGCGTGAGCAGCGACAGCAGCATGCGCTTGCCGGCGAACGTGTGGCGCGCGAGGTAGATGCCTACCGCCGCGCCCAGCACCAGCGTGGTCAAGGTCACGGCCACCGAGAGCGCGACGGTGTTGGCCATGCTCGTGAGGTAGCGCGAATCGGTCAGTACGGCGAAGTAGGTGGCCCAGCCCTTGTCGGCCGGCAGCGTCAGCAGGCGCACCACCGGCAGCAGCCAGAAGGCCGCGAAGAAAGCGGCCGCGGGAGCGACGCAGGCCAGCAGCCGCCAGCGCGGGTCCCAGGCGTTGGATGCGTTGGACGCGTTGGAGGTGGCGGCTTGCGTCATCTCATGCGGCGCGACTCAGCGCACTTCCTTCAGGTACTGGTCGGAGAAGGCGCGCTGCGCAGCCGCCATGCGGCCGTAGTCCACGCTCTTGGCGCGGGCGTATTCGCTGGCGGGCAGGAACTGCGCCTCGATGTCCTTGGGCATGGCGCTGGCGCGCACCGGCCGCAGGTAGGCCTTGGCCCAGATGGCCTGGCCTTCGTCGGACAGCGTGAAGTCGAGCACCTTCTTCGCATCGGCCGCGTGCGGAGCCTTGGCGACCAGGCTCATCACGTAGGGCACCGCCAGCGTGCCTTCGCTCGGAATGACGAAGGCGACGTTGGCCTTGTCCTTGTACTTGGCGCGGTAGGCGTTGAAGTCGTAGTCGAGCAGGATCGCGATTTCACCCGACAGCACGCGTGCGTACGAGGTCTGCTTGGGCACGATGGGCTCGTTCTTCTGCAGTGCCTTGAAGTAGTCGATGGCCGGCGTGAAGTTGTCCAGCGTGCCGCCGCGCGCTTCGTTCACGGCGACCGCGCCGACATAGCCCACGAAGGCCGAGGCCGGGTCGAGGTAGCCGATCAGGCCCTTGTATTCGGGCTTGAGCAGGTCAGCCCACGACTTGGGAACCGGCTTGCCCTTGAGCGCGTCGACGTTGACCATGAAGCCGAGCGTGCCCGAGTGGATGGTGAACCAGTTGCCGGCCGGGTCCTTCAGGCCGTCGGGAATGTCTTTCCAGGCGGCGGGCTTGTAGGGCTCGACCAGGCCGTCCTTCGCGGCCTGCACCGCGAAGGTCACGCCGAGGTAGGTCACGTCGGCGATGGGGCTGGCCTTTTCGGCCGTCAGCTGCGCGAGCGACTGGCCCGAGTTCTTGTTGTCGGCCGGCACGGTGACGCCGGTCTTGGCCTTGATGGCCTTGAGCTGCGTGCCCCAGTCGGCCCACTCGGTGGGGCAGTTGTAGCAAATGGCGGTCTGTGCCATGGCGCCGCCGGCGGCGAATGCCGCGGCCAGCACGCCGAGGCGGGCGAATCGTTGGAGGCGAAGAGACATGCGGGAGCTCCTTGGAGGGGTGTGGTCGGAGGACGAGGGACAGAGGGGGGTCAGGTCAGGACACTGCGGCGTTGTTGTCTTCGCGCGCGCAAGCGCACGACTCGCCGTCTCGGAAGGCATGGGGCAGCAGCAGGCTGGCATCGGCCCGCAGCGCGGTGCCGCCGGCCATGGCCTGCATCAGCAACTCGACGCTGTGGCGGCCGATGTCGCTGTTGGGTTGCGCGATGGTGGTGAGCGCGGGCGTGAGGTCTTCGCACAGCGCAATGCCGTCGAAGCCGACCACGCTCAGGTCGTCGGGCACCGACAGGCCGCTGAGGTGCGCGGCGCGGATGCTGCGAATGGCCAGCAGGTCGTTCGAGCAGACGAGGGCGGTGGGGCGGTTGCGCATCTGCAGCTGGCGGGAAAGGGCATCGACGGCGGTTTCGACGAAGGGCACCTCGACGAGCGCCGGCGCCTCGAGGCCGGCTTCCGCCATGCCCCGCTGGTAGCCGCGGTAGCGCTGCTGCGCGCGGTCCGACGCGGCCAGCGTGCCGCTGACCATCGCGATGCGCCGGTGGCCCAGCAGCACGAGCCGCGTCACCGCATCGGCCACGGCGCCTTCGCTGTCGACCGACACGCACGGATGGTCGGGGTGGCGGTTGTAGGCCAGCACATAGGGCACGCCCGCGGCCTGCAGACGGGGCAGGGTGGCCGATGTGGAGGGGTTCGACACCACGAGGATCAGCCCGTCGACGTTGCCCGCCAGCAGCAGGTGCACGGCGCGCTCTTCCTCGTCGAGCCGGTAGCCGGTGGTGACGGGAATGATTGCGTAGCCGCCCGCGACGGCGGCGCGCGCAATGCCCTGCAGGCACTCGGCGAAGGTCGGGTTCAGCAGCGTGGGCAGCACCACGCCGAGCACGCGGCTGCGCTGGGTGCGCAAGGTGCGTGCGCTGGCATTGGGCAGGTAGTTGAGCTCGCGCGCCACGCGCTCCACCAGCTCGCGCGTGGCGGGCGTCACCTTGTCGGGGAAATTGAAGGCCCGCGACACGGTGGCCACGGAGACCCCCGCTTTGGCGGCTACGGCTTGGATGCTCATCGTGCGAAAGTCAGTGATCGGTGTTCATGTAATCGATTACATTGGACCGCGGCAGTATGACTTTGCGATGACAGCCTTGAAGCGGGGACAAACCCTCGGCACCTGGCGAAGGTGGCGCGACCCCCAAAAGAAGAAGGGGCCCGTGGGCCCCTTGAGAAACTTGCTTACTTGCCCCGGCGCACCCGCCGGATCTCGTCGACGATCAGGCAGATCGCCCCCAGCGTGATGGCGCTGTCCGCCGCATTGAACGCCGGGAAATACCAGTTGCCCAGGTGAAAGCTCAGAAAGTCCACGACGTAGCCGTGCATCATCCGGTCGACCACGTTGCCAATGGCGCCGCCCAGGATGCAGGCCATCGAAAACGAGAACAGCTTCTGCCCCGCGTGCGAGCGAAGCATCCACACGATGAAGATCGCCGCGGCCACGCCGATGGCCGTGAAGAACCAGCGCTGCCACCCCGAGTGATCGGCGAGGAACGAAAAGGCGGCCCCCGTGTTGTGCGCGCGCACGACATTGAAGAAGCTCGTCACGTAGGTCGCGTCACCGAGCTTGTAGTAGCCCAGGATCAGCGTCTTGGTGAACTGGTCGATGATCACGATGATCAGCGCCAGCCCGAGCCAGGGCCAGATGCTGCCGGCGCGCGAGCGCGATGCCGACATGGAGCGTGCGGCGGCCATCAGGCAAAGCTCCGCGATTCGCCGGCGCCGAACAGGTTGCTCGTGCAACGCCCGCAGATCGTCGGGTGCGCAGCGTCCACGCCCACGTCGTCGCGGTAGTGCCAGCAGCGCTCGCACTTCTGCGCGGTGCTCGGCGTGACCACCGTCGCCAGCGTTTCACCCGTGGCCAACGCGATGGCCGAGGTGATGAAGACGAACTTCAGGTCCTCGCCCAGCGAGCCCAGCAGCGCGAAGTCGTCGGCCGGCGCCGTCACCTGCAGGTCGGCCTGCAGCGAAGAACCCACCTTGCCTTCGGCGCGCACCGCCTCGATGTCCTTGTTCACCGCATCGCGGATCTCGCGGATGCGGCCCCACTTGGCGAGCAGCGCCTCGTCAGGGGCGTCGAACTGGCTGTAGGTCTGCGTGAAGATCGATTCGCCCGGCTTGCCGGTGCCCACGAACTTCCAGGCCTCTTCGGCCGTGAAGCTCAGGAACGGCGCCATCCAGCGCAGCATGGCTTGCGAGATGTGCCAGAGCGCCGTCTGCGCGCTGCGACGGGCCAGCGAACCCGGTGCCGACGTGTAGAGCCGGTCCTTCAGGATGTCGAGGTAGAAGCCGCCCAGGTCTTCCGAGCAGTAGATCTGCAGCTTGGCCACCACGGGATGGAACTCGTACACCTTGTAGTGCGCGAGGATCTCGGCCTGGAACTTCGCCGCGCGCGCCATGGCGTAGCGGTCGATCTCGAACAGCTGGTCGAGCGGCACCGCGTCCTTCGCGATGTCGAAGTCGCTGGTGTTGGCCATCAGGAAGCGCAGCGTGTTGCGGATGCGGCGGTACGCATCGACCACGCGCGCCAGGATCTTGTCGTCGCCCGCGATGTCGCCCGAATAGTCGCTCGCAGCCACCCACAGGCGGATGATTTCCGCGCCCAGCTTGCTGCTGATTTCCTGCGGGTCGATGCCGTTCTTGAGCGACTTGCTCATCTTGATTCCCTTGGAATCCACCGTGAAGCCGTGCGTGAGCAGGCCGCGGTACGGCGCGCGGTCTTCCAGGGCGCAGGCGATCAGCAGCGACGAATGGAACCAGCCGCGGTGCTGGTCGTGGCCTTCGAGGTACAGGTCGGCTTCGGGTCCGGTCTCGTGGTGCACCGTGGGGTGCGTGCCGCGCAGCACGTGATAGAAGGTCGAGCCCGAGTCGAACCACACCTCCAGGATGTCGGTGCTCTTGGTGTAGCTCGGCGCATCTTCGGCGCCCAGGATCTCTTCGACCGTCACGCGGCTCCAGGCCTCGATGCCGCCCTTCTCGACGATGTCGGCGGCCTGGTCGAGGATTTCCATGGTGCGCGGATGCAGCTCGCCCGAATCCTTGTGCAGGAAGAACGGGATCGGCACGCCCCAGCTGCGCTGGCGGCTGATGCACCAGTCGGGCCGCCCGGCGATCATGTCGTGCAGGCGCGCCTTGCCGTTCTCCGGATAGAAGCTGGTCTGCTCGATGGCGTCGAGCGCGGTCTGGCGCAGCGTCTTGGGCGCCTTGTCCTTGGTGAACACGCCTTCACCCTCGTCCATGCGGATGAACCACTGGGCTGCCGCGCGATAGATCACCGGCGTCTTGTGGCGCCAGCAGTGCGGGTAGCTGTGGGTGATGGTCTCGGTGGTCAGCAGGCGGTTGGCGTCGCGCAGCGCGGCGATGATCACCGGCACGGCCTTCCAGATGTTCTGGCCGCCGAACAGCGGGAAGTCGGGTGCGTAGCTGCCGTTGCCCTGCACCGGGTTCAGGATGTCGTCGTACGCCACGCCGTGCGCCACGCAGGAGTTGAAGTCGTCCACGCCGTAGGCGGGCGAGGAGTGCACGAGGCCGGTGCCGTCGGTGGCGGTGGCGTAGTCGGCCAGGTACACCGGCGACAGGCGCTGGTAGCCGGCATCCACGTCATACAGCGGGTGCTCGAATTCGAGGCCGCCGAGCTGCTCGCCCTTGACGGTGGCCAGCACCTTGCCGTCCAGCGCATAGCGCGTCATGCACATCTCGACCAGCGAGTTGGCCAGGATCAGCAGGCCGCGCTCGGTGTCGACCAGCGAGTACTCGATCTCGGGGTTGAGGTTGATCGCCTGGTTGGCCGGGATGGTCCACGCGGTGGTGGTCCAGATCACGGCGAAGATGTCGCCGAGGATGGTGTGGTCGGTGCCGAAGGCCTCGAGCACCTTCTCGCGCTCGTGCGCCTTGAAGGCCACGTCGATGGTCTGGCTCTTCTTGTCGGCGTATTCGATTTCGAACTCGGCCAGCGAGGAGCCGCAGTCGAAGCACCAGTACACGGGCTTCAGGCCGCGGTACACGAAGCCGCGTTCGATCACGCGCTTGAACGCGCGCAGCTCGCCGGCTTCATTGGCGAAGTCCATGGTCTTGTACGGATGGTCCCATTCGCCCAGCACGCCCAGGCGCTGGAAGTCGACCATCTGCTGGGCGATCTGCTCCGTGGCGAAGGCACGGCTCTTGGCCTGCATCTCGTCGCGGCTCAGGTTGCGGCCGAACTGCTTTTCGATGGCGTTCTCGATCGGTAGGCCGTGGCAGTCCCAGCCGGGCACGTAGAGCGCGTCGAAGCCTTCGAGCTGGCGCGCCTTGGTGATCATGTCCTTCAGGATCTTGTTCACGGCGTGACCCATGTGGATCTGGCCGTTGGCGTACGGCGGGCCGTCGTGCAGGATGAACTTGGGCGCGCCGTGGCGGGCGTCGCGCAGGCGGTGGTAGCGGCCTTCGTCGTTCCACTCCTTCACCCAGCCCGGTTCGCGCTTGGGCAGGTCGCCGCGCATCGGGAAGGGGGTGTCGGGCAGGTTCAGCGTGGAACGGTAATCTTTGGGGGAAGCAGCGTCAGACATGGTGGGGTACGGCGAAACAGGGGGGCTCCGACAGGCTCGGCCCGAACTGCCCGGGAAAAAAGGAGCGTGTCGGTGCGGAAGATAAAGCCGTTCGCCCTGAGCTTGTCGAAGGGCGGCAGCACGGTGCGTGCAGGGCTAAATTCGATCGCGCGTGGTCTGGCGGTGGGTTTCTGCGTGGGTCGATGCAAAGAACGCACGTGCGTCGCGCCCATCCTTCGCGATGCCCGCAGTGAGGGCCTCGAGGCTGGTGTAGCGCAATTCGTCGTGCAGTTTGTGCAGCAGTTCCACGCGGACGATTTTACCGTAGGCCCCTTCGCTCCCGAGATGGGAGGGCCACTCCAGGCAATGGGTTTCGAGCAGCACCCGCCCGCCGTTGACGTCATTGGCGTCCAGCGATGGGCGCACGCCCAGGTTGGCCACGCCCGGCAGGGGCTGCTCGGCCAGGCCGTGCACCAGCACCGCGAAGATGCCGCTGGCCGCTGGTTTCCAGTGCTTGAATCGCAGGTTGAGGGTGCGAAATCCGTCGTCCTGGCCAGGCGACGAGGCACCCAGCGCGCGGCCGAGCTTGCGGCCGTGGACCACGTGGCCCGAGATGGTGTACGGCCGCCCGAGCAGGGTGTGGGCGTCGGCCATGCGGCCTTCGGCCAGCGCCTCGCGCACCGCCGAACTGGACACGCGCAGGCCATGGACCTCGTAGCTGTTCATGCGCGCGACGTCGAAGCCTTGCGCGCCGCCGGCCGCGTCGAGCATGGCGTAGTCGCCCGCCCGCCTGGCGCCGAAGCGGAAGTCGTCACCTACCAGCACGTAGCGCGCGCCCAGGCCGTCGAGCAGCACGTTCTGGATGAATTCCTCCGGCGACTGGGTGGCCAGCCGGCCGTCGAACGGCAGCACGATGGTCTGCGCCACCCCGCAGGCCGCCAGTTCGCTGAGCTTGTCGCGCAGCGTGCCGATGCGCGCCGGCGCCAGGTCGGGTTTCTTGGTGATGGCCGCGAAATAGTCGCGCGGATGCGGCTCGAAAGTGAGCACGCAGCTCGGCAGCCCGCGCTGGCGGGCCTCGGTCTGCAGCAGCGCGAGCATGGCCTGGTGGCCACGGTGCACGCCGTCGAAATTGCCAATGGTAAGAGCGCAAGCAGGGGCCACGCCCGGGTGCCGGAAGCCGCGAAAAACCTGCATCGGTGAGTATCTTTTTGATAGCGCCTTTCGCCCGCCAATTGGGCGAATCAGGCCGATTTGTCACAAAGCCGGTATATTGTGACGCAGTGCGTTGTCCGGCGTGAGTCTGCAATGCGCTCCGTGTCCCTGGTCTTTCCGTGGTTCTTCCCTTTTTTGAGGAGACGTTGGTGAAGGTCTTGAAGCTGTCGGCCCAAGGGCTGCCCCAGTCATGGATATCGCTTGAACAGGCGGTGATCCACTACGCGGCGGACGAAGTTCGCTGGGAAGTGGGCGCGCAGGTGGCGGTGTTTCGTGGCGGCCACAACGCGGTCACGGGCGAGCAGTCGCAGATCGCGATCAACAGCATCATCGGCACCAAGGGCGTGCCGCGCATCAATCCCTTCACCCAGCGGCCGGGGCTGACCAACAGCAAGCTCTTCTCGCGCGACCGCAACGTCTGCGCCTACTGCGGCGGCCATTTCCACGAAGACGAACTCACCCGCGAGCACATCATTCCCTTTGCCCAGAAGGGCATCGACACCTGGATGAACGTGGTCACGGCCTGCAAGCCCTGCAACCACCGCAAGAGCAGCCGCACGCCCGAGCAGGCGAACATGCCGCTGCTGTACGCGCCCTACGTGCCCAGCCTCTGGGAAGATTTCATCCTGCGCAACCGCCGCATCCTGGCGGACCAGATGGAATTTCTGATGGCGCACCTGCCGCAAAGCTCGCGGCTGCACGACAGCTAGCTGGCTTCAGCGTTTCCAGGCCGGTGGGCGCTTCTCGATGAAGGCCTGCACGCCTTCGAGCGCGCTCTCGTCCATCATGTTGCAGGCCATGGTCTGGCTGGCGTCGGCCAGCGCGGCCTCGATGCCGGTTTCGAGCTGGCGGTAGAACAGGGCCTTGCCCAGAGCCAGCGCCCGGCGTGGCTTGGCGACGATGCTGGCCACCAGCGATTCGACGGCCGCATCGAGTTCCGCAGGCGGCGCCACCCGGTTGACCAGCCCCTTGTCGCGGGCTTCCTGCGCACCGATGAACTCGCCCGTCACCAGCATCTCGAAGGCCTCCTTGCGCCCCAGGTTGCGCGACAGCGTGACGCTGGGCGTGGCGCAGAAGAGGCCCATGTTCACGCCGCTGACCGCGAACCGCGCGTCGCTCGATGCCACGGCCAGGTCGCACACCGCCACCAGCTGGCAGCCCGCCGCCGTCGCAATGCCGTGCACGCGGGCGATCACCGGCACCGGAAGCTTCTGGATCGACAGCATCATCGCGCCGCAGCGCTCGAACAGCCGCTGGTAGTAGCCGAGCGACGGTTCGGCGCGCATCTCCTTCAGGTCGTGGCCCGCGCAGAAGGCCTTGCCCGCCGCTGCAATGACGACGGCGCGCACGCTCTCGTCGGCCGCCACCTCGCCGAGCGCCTGTTCCAGCGCGCCGAGCATGCCTTCCGACAGGGCATTGAAAGACGATGGCCGATTCAGCGTGAGCGTGACCACGCCGCGGTCGTCGCGTGACTGCAGCACGAAGGGAGCGCCGGTGTCGTTCATGGCGATGCCTCAGTAGGTGAGTTCGAGCACGGTCGTGTGTTCGTTTGCGGCCGGCCATGTGAGGCCCGTGATGCGCTCGCCGTTGAACTCGCCGGTCACCGCGCGCGGCGCACCGCCGCCTTCCAGGCGCAGCCGGGAGGTCGACACGCCAGCCCCCTTGGGGGGCACGCCGGCCGGCGGGCTCTTGCCGTCGAAGCGCAGGGTGTCGCGCTGGGCGTCGAAGTAGCCGCGCGGACGGGTGAACACCACGACCGAGCTCGCGCCGTTGTCTGCCGGCGTGACGCGTTCGGGCCGCAGATGCACGAAGTTGCCGCTGCGCGGAAACGGGCTGCGGTAGATGTGCGTGGTGCCGTAGCCGGGCGCTGCCAGGACGAATTCATAGCTCGTGTCGCTGCGTGCCTTGAAAGGCCCCCAGCGGCCGTCGGCGCCCACGGACTGGGTGTGGACGGCTTCGCCGCGCCGCACGCCGGTGGCCGGGTCGACCGCATGGACGGTCACTTGCGCACCGTTCAGCGCCAGGTTCTCGGCGCCGATCGCGCGGCCGTCGAGCACCACGTGCGGCTGCAAGGCGATGTCGGTGCTGC
The DNA here is from genome assembly GCF_979254005.1 of Variovorax sp. AC103. Lineage (NCBI taxonomy): Bacteria > Pseudomonadati > Pseudomonadota > Betaproteobacteria > Burkholderiales > Comamonadaceae > Variovorax > Variovorax sp. AC103. Next base: position 14,617 of record NZ_CEEDFC010000006.1, read on the forward strand.
GCGGTGCCTGGCCCGTCAGGAACTGCCACGTCGCGGCGAACGCGGCGGGCGAGAACGAGGTCTCGCGGTGGTCCACGCGCGGCAGCACGACGTTGGTCGCGCCCTTGAGCGCCGGCCCGTCGAAGCCGATGTTCGTCGGCTTGCCCGGCGCGCCGATCCACACGCCGTCGGGCTGGGCGTACTTGTCATTGTTGTCGGAGCGCAGGGTCATCCATTTCACGCCCGGCGTGACCTCTTCGCCGTTGGGCCCCTTCGGCGCATTGAGCTGCTGCATGAAGCCCGAGAGCCCGGAGAACTCGTTGTTCTCGCGGAAACCCTTCACCGCCCATATACCGTGCGCCGGGTTGCCGCCCAGCACCACGTGGCTCACCACGGCCGCGCCGCCGCCGTTCTGCACGTAGTTGCGAATGGTGTTGCCGCCGCGCGAATTGCCGACCAGCACCACCTTGCTGGCACCCGTGGCCTTGAGCACCTGGTCGACCTGGGCCTTGAGGAACACGGCCGAATCGGCCGTCGAACTGCGCCCGGCCTGGGCCACGGCATCGTCGTCGCGCGCCAGCGGGTTGGGCTGGTCGAACGCGAAGAGCCGGTCGCCCGGCCAGCCGTTCGACTCGAAGCGCCAGATCGTCGTTTGCCAGAGCGCGGCCGAATCGCCGTTGCCGTGCACGAACACGACGGGCGGGCGTTCGGTGTACGACGGCGACGGGGAGGTGGCGCAGGCGGTGAGCATGGTGGCGGCGGCGATTGCGGAGGTCGTGACGACGGCCATGGCAAGGAGGGTGCGACGGGACTGCATGTTTCGTTCCTGAGGGCGAGTTTTCAAGTGAAAACGCCCGCCGGCGCAAGGCGGGCGGGCGTTGGATGCTATGAGAAAAAGACCGTCAGGCGAAGACGCCGGCCGTGTCCTGCATGCGTGCCGACACTTCGCCCAGGTGGTGCAGGGTGTCGCCGAAGGTCATTTCCATCTGCGTGAGCTTGCGGAAGTAATGGCTGCCGATGTATTCGTCGGTCACCCCGATGCCGCCGTGCAGCTGCACCGAGTTCGCGGCGACGTAGCGCATCGACGTGCCCAGCTGGTACTTGGCGCGCGCGAGCGCCTGGCGGCGTTCGTCGGCCGGGGCGTTGAGCTTGAGCGTGGCGTAGTAGCTCATGGAGCGCGCGAGCTCCAGCTGCATCTTCATGTCGGCCACGCGATGGCGCAGCGCCTGGAAGCTGGAGATGACCACGCCGAACTGCTTGCGCTGGTTCATGTAGTCGATGGTCAGCGCAACGGTCTTGTCCATCACGCCGACCGCTTCGGCGCAGAGGGCGGCAATGCCCACGTCGACCGCGTGTTCGAGCGCGGCCAGGCCGTCGGTCGTGAGCAGCGTGGCGTCGGCCTTGTCGAACACCACCTCGGCCGCACGGCTGCCGTCCTGCGTGCCGTAGCCGCGCGCCTCGACGCCGCTGGCGCTGCGCTCGACCAGGAAGAGGGCGATCTTGCCGTCGACCTTGGCCGGCACGATGAAGGCGTCGGCCTCGTCGCCCACCGGCACCACGCTCTTGGCGCCGGTCAGCGAATAACCGCTGCCCGACTTCACGGCCGTGGCGTCGCACAGGTCGAGGCGGTAGCGCGCCTTGCGTTCCTGGTACGCCAGCACCACGATGGCCTGGCCGCCGGCGATGCGCGGCAGCCAGCTTTCCTTGGTGCTGCCGTCGGCATATCCGCTGAGCACCGCGCCGGCGATCAGCGTCTGCGCGAAGGGCTCCAGCACGATGCCGCGGCCCAGTTCTTCCATCACGACCATGCCGGCCACCGGGCCCATGCCCAGGCCGCCGTCGTCCTCGCTGATGTACAGGCCGCCCAGGCCCAGCTCGGCCAGTTCGTCCCAGGCCTCGCGCGAGAAGCCGCCCTTGGCCTCGATGCCGCGGCGGCGCTCGAAGTCATAGCCCTTGTCGACCCACTTGCGAACGGCGTCGCGCAGCTGTTCCTGGTCGTCGGTGAAATTGAAATCCATGTTCGTGTCTCCTCAGCCCAGGACCGTCTGCGCGACGATGTTGCGTTGCACTTCGTTCGAACCGCCGTAGATGGTGGTCTTGCGCATGTTGAAGAAGGTCGATGCCAACGGTGCGAGCGCCGGGTTGCCGCCGGGGAAGTTGCCCTGCCAGCCGGCTTCCATCGCTTCGCGGATCAGCGGCAGCGAATAGGCGCCGCCGGCCAGCATCATCAGTTCGCTGTAGCGCTGCTGGATCTCGCTGCCGCGGATCTTGAGCAGGCCGGCCACGTCGAGCGAGTTCTTGCCCGAGGTGGCGGCCGACAGCACGCGCAGCACCATCATCTCGAGCGCGACGATGTCGACCTCGAGCTTGGCGATTTCGTCGCGGAAGCGCGCGTCTTCGTACACGCCCTCGCTTTTGGCGATGCGCTTGAGGCGTTCGAGCTCGCGCTTGGCGCGGTTCACGTCGGCGATGTTGGTGCGTTCGTGCGAGAGCAGGTGCTTGGCGTAGGTCCAGCCCTTGTTCTCTTCGCCGATCAGGTTTTCGGCCGGCACTTCGACGTTGTCGAAGAACACCTCGTTCACTTCATGCCCGCCGTCGAGCAGCTTGATGGGGCGAACGGTGACGCCGGGCGACTTCATGTCGAGCAGCAGGAAGCTGATGCCGGTCTGCGGCTTGCCTTCGTTGCTGGTGCGCACGAGGTTGAACATCCAGTCGCCGTACTGGCCCAGGGTGGTCCAGGTCTTCTGGCCGTTGACGATGTATTTGTCGCCCTTGCGCTCGGCCTTGGTCTTGACCGAGGCAAGGTCGGAGCCCGAGCCCGGTTCGCTGTAGCCCTGGCTCCACCACACTTCGCCGCTGGCGATGCCGGGAAGGAAGCGCTTTTGCTGCTCGGCGTTGCCGAAGGCCATGATCACCGGTGCGACCATCACGGGACCGAAGGGGATGATGCGCGGCGCGCCGGCCAGTGCGGTTTCTTCCTCGAACAGGTGGCGCTGGATGGCGGTCCAGCCCGGGCCGCCGAATTCGGTGGGCCAGCCGTAGCCCAGCCAACCCTTCTTGCCGAGGATCCTGGCCCAGCCTTGCAGATCGTCGCGCGTCAGTTCGAGCGCGTTGTGCACCTTGTGCGAAATCTCCTTGGGGAGGTTGTCCTTGACCCAGGCGCGAACTTCTTCGCGGAACTTCTGTTCTTCGGGTGTGAAGCTCAAATCCATGCGTGCCTCGCTGTGTTGATCGTTTCGCCGCAGACGCGGTGTGTCTCCGGAGCCCGGAGTTTTAGCACGGTCGTGCTGCTATGCGGTGTCCGCGCCGCGACAAGGGAGGCAGGCACGGATAATCCCGCCTCCCATGAAGAACATCGTGATCCTGATCTCCGGCGGCGGCTCCAACATGGCGGCCATCGTGCGCGCCGCCGAGCGCGAGCGCTGGGCCGAGCGCTTTGGCGCGCGCATTGCCGCGGTGATGAGCAACAAGGCCGAGGCCGGCGGGCTGGCGATTGCCGCCTCGCACGGCATCGCCACGGCCGTGATCCCGCACCAGGCGTTCGCCACCCGCGAGGCCTTCGACGAAGCACTGGCGCAGGCGGTCGACGCCCACGCGCCCGCGCTGGTGGTCCTGGCCGGGTTCATGCGCATCCTGACGCCGGGCTTCGTCGGGCGCTATGCGGGGCGGCTGGTGAACATCCACCCCTCGCTGCTGCCGGCTTTCCCGGGGCTGCACACGCACCAGCGTGCCATCGAGGCAGGCTGCAAGGTGGCCGGGGTCACGGTGCACCAGGTGACCACAGAGCTCGACCACGGACCGATCCTGGCGCAGGCCGTGGTGCCCGTGCTGCCCGAAGACACCGCCGCCACATTGGCCGGCCGGGTGCTTGCGCAGGAGCATCTGTTGTATCCGCGTGCCATCGCGGGATGGCTTGCAGATACATTGAGTCACAAACCTTAAAGTTGTTTATATTCGCGGGTTTTCGGGAGTGTTGACGTGAAAACCCAATCGTTGCTGTTGGCCGCCTTCGCCGCCGCCCTGCTGGCCGGCTGTGCAGCGCCTGCGCCCGCGCCCGCAGCGGCTGCACCCGTACCGCCGCCGGAGCCGGTCTTCCAATGCAGCGCCGACGGTGCACGTTTTGCCGTGGGCCAGCCCCTGACGCCCCAGCTCGAAGCCGCCGCCCGCGTGCGCGCAGCGGCCGGCACGGTGCGTGTGCTGAAGCCAGGTGACGCAGCCACGACCGAACTGAATGGCGGACGACTCAATCTCGATGTGGACGCGCGCAACCGCGTGACCGACGTCCGCTGCGGTTGAGGTGAATTTGTTTGCTATTGAAAAAGTAGCAAACTATTCAGGATGGACAAGCGTTTTCAGCTTGAATGACTAGATTTTGGTGAATCTTTGCCGCGGTGTGCCGTCGATGTCGACGGTCTCGCCGAACATGGCGGCCGGCCGGACCCAGAGTCCGTGGGCGCCGTACAAGGCACGGTACAGCGTCATCGGCTCCAGCGTTTCGCTGTGGCGCACGGTGCCGATCACCTCGTATTCGCCGCCCTTGTAGTGACGGTAGCGGCCGGGCGGTGTTTCGATCAGGGGCGGGAGGTCTTCGTCGTTCAACGGGGGCTTCTTTCAGGAACTGTCTGGGATTGATGTGACGGGAGTCGGATGGATCGCGCGGATTTTGTTCATCTGGTTCGACTGAGCGAGCATGCCAGTGCGGACGACAGTGCGCGCTATCGACGCAGCGTGGCGGCCTTTGCCGCGCTCGGCTATGTCTGGGTGCTGGGCTGCCTCGGACTTGCGGTGGGGCTCATTGTCTGGGTGCTTGTGTCGATTCGCGACGAGCGCTTCAGCTTCACGCGCGGCTGGGTGCTGCTGTTTGCGGGCGGGCTGCTCTGGGCCACGCTGCGCGCGCTCTGGGTGCGCTTCGACGAGCCCGAGGGCGTGGAACTCCAGCGCGACGACGCGCCCGCGCTGTTCGAGGCGCTGGACCGCATCCGCAGCAAGATCAAGGGCCCGCTGGTGCACCACGTCTACCTGGACGACGAATTCAACGCCAGCATCCGCCAGGTGCCGCGCTTCGGCCTCTTCGGCGGCGCCATCAATTCTTTGAGCATCGGCCTGCCGCTCTTGATGATGCTCGACCGGCGGCGCCTGCTGTCGGTGCTGGCGCACGAGTACGGCCACCTGCGCGGCAACCATGGCAAGCTGAGCGCGTGGATCTACCGCACACGGCTGTCCTGGATCAAGCTCGACGCCAACCTGCAGCGCAACGAAGGCGTGATGGCGCTGTTCTCGCAGGCTTTCTTTCGCTGGTATTTCCCGCGCTTCGCGGCCAAGACCTTCGCACTGGCCCGGCAGGACGAGTACGAGGCCGACCGCATCTCGGGCCGTTTGCTAGGCACCTCGGTGGCGGCCGCCGCGCTGACCGAGATCGCGATCAGGGGCAGCTGGTACGCCAACGAGTTCTGGCCCTGGCACTGGTCGCGCGCCGAGCACGATCCGCAGCCGCCAGGCCCGTTCGCGGCGCTGCGCAAGCGCGTGCGCACGCCGCCAGACGACGACTTTGCGCGCCAGGCGCTGCGCGAGGCGATGCGCCGCGTCAGCGACCTGGACGACACCCACCCGGTGCTGCGCGACCGGCTGGAGGCACTCCACCAGAAGGCGGCCCTGCCCGAATGGTCCCAGCGCTCGGCGCTCGAACTGCTCGCGGACCGCAAGAAGTGGATCGAGTACTTCGACAACCAGTGGCGCCGCGCGCACGCGGCCGACTGGAAGCAGCACCATGCGCACCGCTTGCGCATTCGTGAACGCATCTCGGTGCTGGCTGCGCGCGGCGAGCACAACACGCCTGACGAGATGGTCGAGTGGGCCGATTCGGAGCGGCGGCTCGACCCGGCGGCGCCCGTTCGTGTGCGCTACGAAAGCGCCCTGCGCATCGCTCCGGAGCATCCGGGCGCGCTGCGCGGCCTGGCCCAGATGCTGCCCGCGAGCGACCGTGCGTCGCGCCTCGCCGTGCTCGAGCGGCTGCACGGCTCCGGCGCGGCCAGCCGCTGGTGGGCCGCCAGGAGTGCGGTGGGCACGTTGGAAGACCCCGATGCGGGACCGCACGAGGAAGAGGCGCTCAAGCTGTGGCGCGGCCGTCTCAAGGAGGCGGAGGAGGCCGAGGCGCGCGCCTGGGAGGAAATCACGGGCACGCCGTTCTTCAGCCAGATCTCGCGGCACGACCTCAGCGACTACGAGCTGGGAGAACTTCGCGCCGACCTCGTGCGCTGCCTGCCCGCCTCGCGGGCCTGGCTGGTGCGCAAGAATCTGCGCGAGTTTCCATGGCGCCGTGCCTACATCGTGTTCGTCGACCTGCCGGGGCTCGACGACGAGGACCGCTGGCAGATGTGCCGCCAGTTGGAGCAGACGCTGACCCTGCCGGGCGCCACGCTGGTGCTGTGGGCGGGCCATTCGCCCTCGGTGGAAGACATCGAACAGCAGGCGTTTGGCGAGGTCTGGGCACGCACCGCATAACCCTTGAATGCGGCGCCGGACCGAAGGGGTCGGCTGGCTGAGACAATGGGGGGATGCACCCCAAAGCCCTGTTGGAGGCCACCGCCGATCTGGTCGGCCTTGTCCTGAAATTCGATCACCCGGCCGACCAGGTCGTTTCGCGCTTTTTCCGCGACCACCGCGAGTTCGGCCCGCGCGAGCGCGCGACGCTCGCCGAAACCGTCTACACCGTGCTTCGCAAGAAGCTGTTGTTCGACCACCTCTCGCCCTCGGGCAGCGGCTCGAAGGAGCGCCGCATGGCGATCCTCGGCTTCTATGGCCCGCGCGACTTCCTGAAGAGCGCGCTCAACGACACCGAGAAGCGCTGGCTCGACAACTGCGACGCCGTCAAGCCCGACGACCTGCTCGAACGCCATCGCCACAACCTGCCCGAGTGGCTGGTCGCGCCGCTGAAGGCGCAACTGGGCGACGGCTTCTGGCCGCTGGTCGAGAGCCTTCAGCAACCCGCCCCGCTCGACCTGCGCGTCAATGCGTTGACCGACAAACGGGCAGAAGTGAAGGCGGAGCTTGCGAAGGCTGCTATCAAATCTGAAGTAACGCCGTTCTCGCCCTGGGGCTTGCGCATCGAAGGCAAGCCGGCGCTGACCAAGCTGGACGCATTTGCCCGCGGCGCCGTCGAGGTGCAGGACGAGGGCTCGCAACTGCTCGCGCTGCTGCTGGACGCCAAGCGCGGTGAAATGGTGGTCGACTTCTGCGCCGGCGCGGGCGGCAAGACGCTGGCCATCGGCGCGACGATGCGCAACACCGGGCGCCTGTACGCGTTCGACACGTCGGCGCACCGGCTGGACGCGCTCAAGCCGCGGTTGGCGCGCAGCAAGCTGTCGAACGTGCATCCGGCCGCCATCGCCCATGAACGCGACGACCGCGTCAAGCGCCTGGCGGGCAAGATCGACCGCGTGCTGGTCGATGCGCCGTGCTCCGGGCTGGGCACGTTGCGGCGCAACCCGGACCTGAAATGGCGCCAGTCGGTCAAATCTGTCGAGGAACTGACGGTCAAGCAGACCGCCATCCTGCAAAGCGCGGCGCGGCTCGTGAAATCGGGTGGCCGTCTGGTTTACGCCACGTGCAGCGTGCTGCCGGAGGAAAACGAGGCCATTGCCGAGGCTTTCGGTGCTGCCAACCCCGATTTCGTGCCGGTGGACGCGGCAGAACTGCTGCAAGGCCTGAAAGTCGAGGGTTTTGAAGCACTGTGCGCCGGCGGGGAGGGGGGGCTGCGCTACCTGCGCCTGTGGCCCCACCGTCATTCCACCGACGGTTTCTTTGCCGCCGTGTGGAACCGCAAATAGGGACAGCACTCCAAACGAGGGTAAATCTGCGGTTTTCTTAAAGGTTTAAAGGGCCCGTTTCGGGTCCACCCCTTTAAAATCGCAGGTTACCTTAAGGCTGCACCTTCGTGTGGCCATGGAGTACCTGACTCAATGTTGCTTCCTGACTCCGCCGTTCTCGACGCGGCCATTCAATGGCTCGGACACGGCCTGTGGGACCTCGCATGGTGGCAAGTCGTGCTGTACACGCTCGTCACCACGCACATCACGATTGCCGCGGTCACGATCTTCCTTCACCGGACGCAAACGCACCGGGCTATGGATCTCGGCCCGATTCCGTCGCATTTCTTCCGCTTCTGGCTGTGGCTCGGCACCGGCATGGTGACCAAGGAGTGGGTTGCCATTCACCGCAAGCACCACGCCAAGTGCGAAACCGTCGACGACCCGCACAGCCCGCAGGTCAAGGGCATCGACGAAGTGCTCTGGCGCGGCGCAGAACTCTATCGCGCCGAATCGAAGAACAAGGAAACGATGGAGCGCTATGGTCACGGCACGCCCGATGACTGGATCGAGCGCAACCTGTACACGCGCTACAGCTGGCAAGGCGTCGGCCTGATGCTGGTCATCAACCTGGCGCTGTTCGGCACGCTCGGCATGGCCGTGTGGGCGGTGCAGATGCTGTGGATCCCCATCACCGCCGCCGGCATCATCAACGGCATCGGCCACTATTGGGGCTACCGCAACTTCGAGGCGCAGGACGCCAGCCGCAACATCATGCCCTGGGGCCTGATCATCGGTGGCGAAGAGTTGCACAACAACCATCACACCTACCCGACCTCGGCCAAGTTCTCGGTCAAGAAGTACGAGTTCGACATCGGCTGGGTCTACATCCAGGTGTTCCAGAAACTCGGCTGGGCCAAGGTCAAGAAGGTGCCGCCGAAGATGCAGATGGGCGACATCCAGCCCGTGGCCAACGAGAAGACCCTCGAAGCCGTCATTGCCAACCGCTACGAAGTCATGGCCGGCTATGCGCGTGAAATGCGCCGCGCCACCAGCCTGGAGCTGGATGCGCTGAAGACCAAGGGTGCCGACCTGTCGGTGCTCAAGGCCGCCAAGCGCTGGCTGCACCGTGACGACGACAAGGTGCCGGCGTCGGCCCGCACGCACGTTGTGCAGGCCCGCGCTGCTCATCCGGTGCTCGACAAGATGGTCACGATGCGCGAAGAGTTGCGCCAGCTCTGGCTGAACACCTCGCAGTCTCGTGAGCAACTTGCGGCCGATCTGGCGGCATGGTGCCATCGTGCGGAAGCCAGCGGCATTGCCGGTCTGCGCGACTTCTCGACCCGCCTGCGTGCCGCACGCGCCTGACGCGAGCCAACCCAATCAAGAAGCCGGCCTGAGGGCCGGCTTTTTTACGTCTGTCAGTTTCGAGCGCCTGCCCTGCTTTTGCGAGAAGTGCAGTGAGGCGAAGAAAGTGCAGGCAACAAAAAACCCGCTGGGTAAGCAGCGGGTTTCTTGTTTTGGAAAACGGGAGCTGAATTACTTCAGCTTGATTTCCTTGTATTCGACGTGCTTGCGCGCCTTCGGGTCGAACTTCATGATCGACATCTTTTCAGGCATCGTCTTCTTGTTCTTGCTGGTCGTGTAGAAGTGGCCGGTACCCGCAGTGGATTCCAGCTTGATCTTTTCGCGTCCGCCTTTGCTCGTTGCCATGATTCAGCTCCTTAAGCTTGGCCGCGTGCGCGCAGGTCTGCGAGCACGGCGTCGATACCGTTCTTGTCGATCAGGCGCAGGGCAGCGCTCGAAACGCGCAGGCGAACCCAGCGGTTTTCAGTTTCGACCCAGAAACGGCGGTATTGCAGGTTCGGCAGGAACCGGCGCTTGGTTTTGTTGTTGGCGTGGGAAACATTGTTTCCGACCATCGGGCCTTTGCCCGTTACGTCGCATACGCGTGCCATGAGGACACTCTTTCTTGAACAGCTGGCACCGCTCGCAACCGAAAAGTCGCAGGGTGTTTTGCAGCTTGACCTCGCCAGAAACGGGTGGCGGTACCCCGGCTTTGCCGTAACCTGTCCTGGTTGAAGGGTGGTCCTATTTCGGCAAAGCCTCGGATTATAGCCCTTTCCCCCGCCGCCTGGTTTAAAGCGTGCCGTCCTGTTCCAGGAAGCGCTGCGCGTCCAGGGCCGCCATGCAGCCGGTGCCTGCGCTGGTGATCGCCTGGCGGTACACGTTGTCCTGCACGTCGCCTGCGGCAAAGACGCCGGGAATGCTGGTCATCGTGGCAAAGCCTTGCAGGCCGGAGCGGGTCAGGATGTAGTTGTCCTTCATGTCCAACTGGCCCTGGAAGATGTCGGTGTTGGGGTGGTGGCCGATGGCAATGAAGCAACCCTTGAGGTCGATCTGTTCGGTGGCGCCGGTCTTCGTGCTCTTGAGGCGGATACCTGTCACGCCCGAATCGTCGCCCAGCACCTGGTCGAGTTCACTGTGCAGCTTCAGGACGATCTTGCCCTCGGCCACTTTCTCCATCACCTTGTCGATCAGGATCGGCTCGGCGCGGAACTTGTCCCGGCGGTGCACCAGCGTGACCTTGTTTGCGATGTTGGAGAGGTAAAGCGCCTCCTCGACGGCCGTATTGCCGCCGCCGATCACGCAGACTTCCTGTTCACGGTAGAAGAAGCCGTCGCAGGTGGCGCATGCGGAGACGCCGCGGCCCATGAACTTTTCTTCGGAAGCCAGGCCCAGGTACTTGGCCGAGGCGCCCGTTGCAATGATGAGCGAGTCGCAGGTGTAGGTGGCGCTGTCGCCGGTCAGGGTGAAGGGGCGCTTGCTCAGGTCGACCTTGTTGATGTGGTCGAACACGATCTGCGTGTTGAAGCGTTCGGCGTGCTCCAGGAAGCGCTGCATCAGGTCCGGGCCCTGCACGCCGTGCACATCGGCGGGCCAGTTGTCGACCTCGGTGGTGGTCATCAGCTGGCCGCCTTGAGCGATGCCGGTGATGAGCAATGGCTTCAGGTTTGCGCGCGCTGCGTAGACGGCGGCGGTGTAGCCGGCGGGGCCGGAGCCGAGAATCAAAACCTGGGCGTGTTGGGGTGCGGACATGAGTGGAAAACCTAGGATGAACGCTTCGTCAGCGTGTACATTTTCAGGGTGGTAGCGATATGTATGGAGTATCACTGCCCGGTTCAACACCGGGTAAACGGTGTTTTCAATGCGCGCGATTGTAGTAATCCATTGGCGGGTCTTCTGGACTGCTCCGTGCGCTGTCTCAGGGATTGATTAATGTCGATGCTGTCCAACCTCGAATTGCTTCGGCGCGTTCCCTTGTTCGCGTCTCTGACGGCCACGCAGTCCGCAAGCATCGCGGACGCGATCATCAAGAAGCGATTCAAGCGCTCCGAGGTCGTCGTGGAGCAAGGCAAGAAGTCCGACGCGCTCTACATCATCCTGACGGGGCGCGCGCGCGTCACCAGCGCCGACAGCCGCGGGCGCGAAGTCATCCTGGCCACGCTGCATCCCGGCGACTACCTGGGCGAGATGAGCCTGATCGACGACGAGCCGCATTCGGCCACCGTGCGCACCGAAATCCAGTGCGACGTGCTCATGCTGGGGCGCGACGCCTTCGCGCGTTGCCTGCCCGAGAACTCCTCCATGGCATACAACATCATGCGCGGCCTGGTGCAGCGCCTGCGCCACGCCGACCGCAAGATCGAATCGCTGGCGCTGATGGACGTGTATGGTCGCGTGGCGCGTTCGCTGCTCGAGTTCGCCATCGAGGACGGCGCGGGCAACCTGAAGGTGCGTGACAAGATTTCCCGCCAGGACCTGGCCAAGATGGTGGGCGCTTCGCGCGAGATGGTGAGCCGCGTCATGAAGGACCTCGAAGAGCGCGGTTTCGTGCAGACCCAGGAAGACGGCTCGATGATCGTCAAGGAACGGCTCCTGTCCCTGGCTTGAGCCTGCGGGGCCGGCCCATCACTGGCGGCCCTGGCCTTTTGTTGTAGTGTTCGTGCGTCCGCCTCCGTTTTTCCGGGCCGGACGCCGTGTTTTTCATGACCTATTCGCTCAATACGCTTCAATCTTCTTCTGCCGCCCAGGGCCAACCCGTGCGCGTGCGCGCCATGCGCTTCGCCCACGAGATCACGCTGATTGCAGGATTCGCAGCGCTGTTGTTCTGGCTGCTCGCCATGCTGAGCTTCACGCCTTCCGACGCGGCCTGGTCGACATCGGGCACCGGGGGCGAAATCAAGAACTGGGGCGGGCGCATCGGCGCCTGGCTGGCCGACGGCAGCTATTTCCTTGCGGGTTATTCCGTCTGGTGGTGCCTTGCCGCCGGGCTGCGTGCCTGGCTCTCTTCGCTCGCAGGATGGCTGCGCGGCGGTGAGTCTGCGCCGGCGGCCGAGCAGCCCCCGCGCGGCCGTTTCAATCGCAGCCGCCTGGCGTTCTGGTTCGGCCTCGTGCTGCTGCTGTGCGCGAGCACGGTACTCGAATGGTCGCGACTGTATCGTCTCGAAGCCCATCTGCCGGGTTCCGGCGGCGGCGCGCTGGGCTACCTCGTGGGCCCGGCCAGCGTTCGCTGGATGGGCTTCACAGGTTCGGCGCTGATTGCCATCGCGGGCGGCGTGATCGGTTCGGCGCTGGTGTTCCGCTTCTCATGGAGCCTGATCGCCGAGCGCATCGGCGCGCGTGCGTATTCGCTCTTCGAGTCGCGCCGCGAGAAACGCGAAATGGCGGCCGACATCGCCATGGGCAAGCAGGCCGCCCGCGAGCGCGCCGAGGCTGACGAGCCGGCGTTCATGCGCGGCGATTCGCTCGGCAAGGCCGAGCCCTCCATGGCGCCGGCGCCGGGCGGTTTCGCTGACGACGACGAAGAAATTTTCATCGAGCCGCGGCCCAAGCGCCGCGCCGCTTCCCCGCCGGTGCAGATCGAGCCCGCGTTGGCCGAAGTGCCCAAGAGCGATCGCGTCGTCAAGGAGCGCCAGAAGCCGCTTTTCAAGGAATTGCCCGACAGCAAGCTGCCTCAGGTCGACCTGCTCGATGCGGCGCTGGTGCGCCAGGAAACGGTGTCTTCCGACACGCTCGAGATGACCTCGCGCATGATCGAGAAGAAGCTCAAGGACTTCGGCGTCGAGGTGCGCGTGGTGCTTGCGTCGCCCGGCCCCGTCATCACGCGCTACGAAATCGAGCCCGCCACCGGCGTCAAAGGCTCGCAGATCCTTGGCCTGGCCAAGGACCTCGCGCGCTCGCTCTCGCTGGTGTCGATCCGCGTGGTCGAGACGATTCCGGGCAAGAACTACATGGCGCTCGAACTGCCGAACGCCAAGCGCCAGTCGATCAAGCTCAGTGAAATCCTGGGCTCGCAGATCTACAACGAGGGCAAGTCGATGCTCACCATGGGCCTCGGCAAGGACATCATTGGCAACCCGGTGGTGGCCGACCTCGCGAAGATGCCGCACGTGCTGGTGGCTGGTACCACCGGCTCGGGCAAGTCGGTCGGTATCAACGCCATGATCCTGTCGCTGCTCTACAAGGCCGAGGCACGCGACGTCCGCCTGCTCATGATCGACCCCAAGATGCTTGAAATGTCGGTCTATGAAGGCATTCCGCACCTGCTGGCGCCCGTGGTCACCGACATGCGCCAGGCCGCGCATGGCCTGAACTGGTGCGTGGCCGAGATGGAGCGCCGCTACAAGCTCATGAGCAAGCTCGGCGTGCGCAACCTGGCCGGCTACAACACCAAGATCGACGAAGCGAAGGCACGCGAAGAGTTCATCTACAACCCGTTCAGCCTCACGCCCGACGATCCGGAGCCGCTCAAGCGCGAGCCGCACATCGTGGTGGTCATCGACGAACTGGCCGACCTGATGATGGTGGTCGGCAAGAAGATCGAAGAGCTCATTGCACGCCTTGCGCAAAAGGCACGTGCCGCTGGCATTCACCTGATCCTGGCCACGCAGCGTCCCAGCGTCGACGTGATCACCGGCCTGATCAAGGCCAACATCCCGACCCGCATCGCGTTCCAGGTGTCGAGCAAGATCGACAGCCGCACCATCCTCGACCAGATGGGCGCCGAAGCGCTGCTCGGCATGGGTGACATGCTCTACATGCCCAGTGGAACGGGTCTTCCGATCCGCGTGCACGGCGCCTTTGTCAGCGACGAGGAAGTGCATCGCGTGGTCGCCTACCTGAAGAGCCAGGGCGAGCCCGACTACATCGAAGGCGTGCTCGAGGGCGGCACGGTCGACGGCGATGGTGACGGCGACCTGCTGGGCGGCGGCGATGCCGAAAAAGACCCGATGTACGACCAGGCGGTCGAGGTCGTGCTCAAGAACCGCAAGGCCAGCATCTCGCTGGTGCAGCGCCACCTGAAGATCGGCTACAACCGCGCCGCGCGCCTTGTCGAAGACATGGAAAAGGCCGGCCTGGTCAGTTCCATGAGCGGCAGCGGCCAGCGCGAAATTCTGGTGCCGGCACGCGCGTCGGAGTAATTGGCCGCGGGCCTTCGAATTCAGGTTACGTGCTGAAAGGCAATTTGCAAAAGCGCTGTACGGCATTGCAAATCTTCATCCAGACCTACAGCTGCCGCAATTGACGGCAGTTAGGGTCGAGGCCCGTGGCACAGCCCCGTGCAACAGCACAGCTATTGCGAGCAATCGCGAGGAATCCAAATTGAAATTGCGTCATTGGCTATTGATCGGCCTCCTGTGTTCCGCCAATGCATGGGCCGGCGGGCTCGAGAGCCTCGAAACCTTCGTGAAGACCGTCAAGTCGGGCCGCGCCGACTTCACCCAGACCGTGACCGCCCCGCCGCGCGAAGGCCAGCCTGGCCGCACCAAGACCTCGACGGGCACCTTCGAATTCCAGCGTCCCGGCAAGTTCAAGTTCGACTACCAGAAGCCTTTTGCACAGAGCATCGTGGCCGACGGCAAGACGCTGTGGCTGTACGACGCCGACCTCAACCAGGTCACGCAACGTACGCAGGCCCAGGCGCTGGGCTCCACACCCGCGGCGTTGATTGCCGCGGCGCCCGACCTGCGCGCCTTGCAGGCCGATTTCACGCTGGAAGCCGCGCCGGAGCGCGATGGCCTGCAATGGGTCAAGGCCACGCCGAAGAACAAGGACGGCCAGCTGCAGAGCGTGCAGGTCGGCTTCCAGGGCGACGCGCTGGCGGCGCTCGAGATTCTTGACAGCTTCGGCCAGCGCTCGGTGCTCAAGTTCAGCAAGGTCGAAGTGAACCCGTCGATGCCCGCGAGCGTGTTCGATTTCAAGGCGCCCGCCGGCGCCGACGTCGTCAAGCAATAGCGCAATCTCCATCGGTTTGGCCACCTCCGCCCACCAGCCCCTTGCCGAACGCCTGCGTCCCAAGACGCTGGGCGAGGTGATCGGCCAGCAGCACCTGCTCGGCCCGGGCATGTCGATGCGCATCGCCTTCGAGTCGGGCCAGCCGCATTCCTGCATCCTCTGGGGGCCGCCGGGCACCGGCAAGACCACCATCGCGCGGCTCATGGCCGATGCCTTCGATGCCCAGTTCCTCAGCATCAGCGCGGTGCTGGGTGGCGTGAAGGACATCCGCGAAGCGGTCGACCGCGCCACCTCGACGCGCGACGGGCTCGAGCAGCGGCGCACCATCGTCTTCGTGGACGAGGTGCACCGCTTCAACAAGAGCCAGCAGGACGCGTTCCTGCCGCACGTGGAATCCGGTCTGTTCACCTTCATCGGCGCGACCACCGAGAACCCGTCCTTCGAAGTCAACTCCGCGCTGCTCTCGCGTGCCGCGGTGTACGTGCTGCAGTCGCTCAACGAGCAAGACCTCCAGCAGATCGTGGTGCGCGCGCAGGCGATCCAGGCCGTGCCCGGCATCGAGGCCGCCGCGGTCGAACGCCTGGTGGCCTATGCCGACGGCGATGCGCGCCGGTTGCTCAACACCCTCGAGACGCTTGCCGTCGCGGCGCAGGCCGAAAAGCTCGGGCAGATCACCGACGAGTGGTTGCTGCGCGTGCTCGGCGAGCGCATGCGGCGCTACGACAAGGGCGGCGAACAGTTCTACGACACCATCAGCGCGCTGCACAAGTCGGTGCGCGGCAGCGACCCCGACGCCGCGCTCTACTGGTTCGTGCGCATGCTCGACGGCGGCGCCGACCCGCGCTACATGGCGCGCCGCCTGGTGCGCATGGCCAGCGAGGACATCGGCCTGGCCGACCCGCGCGCGCTGCGCCTGGCGCTGGACGCGGCCGAGGTCTACGAACGCCTGGGTACCCCCGAAGGCGAACTGGCGCTGGCCGAGTGCGTGGTCTACCTCGCCATCGCACCCAAGTCGAACGGGGTCTACAAGGCCTACAACGCGGTGCGCGCCCTCATCAAGAAGGACAGCACGCGCCCGGTGCCCATGCACCTGCGCAACGCGCCCACCAAGCTCATGAAGGAGCTCGACTACGGCAAGGGATACCGGTACGCGCACGACGAGGAGGGCGGTTTTGCCGCTGGCGAGCGCTACCTCCCGGACGGCCTGGAAGGCCAGGTCTTCTACGAACCGGTGGATCGCGGACTCGAAATTCGCATCGGCGAGAAGCTGCGCGAACTGCGACGCCGAAACGCGGAAACCAACGATTGATACCGTCTTGCAACATGCACCCAGCGAGTGCATGACCTCACGCGCATACAGCATGAGGTGAGCGGGTAAACCCCGGTCAACACGCACCAATTCAGCGCTGGTGCGTGCTTACAATCCCGCCCACAAATCCGCCAGCGACACATGTTGGCTGGTTTTTTGCTTGTCATGCCAAGGGCGCCAAACCGGTGCCTCGGTGGGTGAATGGCACCCCGCGTCGGTGCAACACATAGGAAATCGCGTTATGGAAATATTGCTGCAGCAGATCATCAACGGTCTGGTACTGGGCAGCATGTATGCCTTGATAGCCTTGGGCTACACCATGGTGTACGGCATCATCAATCTGATCAACTTTGCACACGGAGAGGTATTGATGGTGGGGGCTCTGACGAGCTGGACCATCATCGGGCTCATGCAGGACGCCATGCCCGGCACCCCCGGGTGGCTGATCCTTCTCATTTCCCTGGTCATTGCCTGCATCGTTGCGGCAACCCTGAATTTCGTGATCGAGAAGGTGGCCTACCGGCCGCTGCGCAACAGCCCCAAGCTCGCGCCGCTCATCACCGCCATCGGCATGTCGATCCTGCTGCAGACGCTGGCCATGATCATCTGGAAGCCGACCAACAAGGCTTACCCGAACCTGCTGCCCACCGACCCCATCCACCTGGGCGGCGCCGTCATCTCGCCCACCCAGGTCATGATCCTGAGCGTCACGGCGTTCTCGCTCGTGGTGCTGATGTGGCTGGTCAACTACACCAAGCTCGGACGCGCCATGCGCGCCACCGCAGAGAACCCGCGCGTGGCGGCCCTCATGGGCATCCGCCCCGACATGGTCATCTCGGCCACCTTCATCATCGGCGCCGTGCTCGCGGCCATCGCCGGCGTGATGTACGCATCGAACTACGGCATCGCGCAACATGCGATGGGCTTCCTGCCCGGCCTGAAGGCCTTCACCGCGGCCGTGTTCGGCGGCATCGGCAACCTCGCGGGCGCAGTGGTCGGCGGCATCCTGCTGGGCCTCATCGAGGCCATCGGTTCGGGCTACATCGGGACGCTGACGGGCGGTGTGCTGGGCAGCAACTACAGCGACATCTTCGCGTTCATCGTGCTGATCGTCATGCTCACCCTGCGGCCGTCGGGCCTGCTCGGCGAGCGCGTGGCGGACCGTGCCTAAGGAGCGAACCATGAAGAACAGCAAGAACCTCGCTCTCTACGTCGTCGGCATCATCGCCGTGCTGGCACTGCCCCTGCTGCTGCAGATGCAGGGCAACGCCTGGGTGCGCATCGCCGACATCGCACTGCTCTACGTGCTGCTGGCCCTGGGCCTGAACATCGTGGTCGGCTACGCCGGCCTGCTCGACCTGGGCTACGTGGCCTTCTTCGCGGTGGGTGCCTATCTCTATGCGTTGATGGGGTCGTCGCACCTGACCGAGACCTTCCCCTGGTTCGCGCAGATGTTCCCGAACGGCCTGCACACCTCGCTGCTGATCGTGGTCCCGCTGGCCCTGGTGGTGGCCGGCTGCCTCGGCGTGCTGTTGGGTGCGCCCACGCTCAAGCTGCGCGGCGACTACCTCGCCATCGTGACGCTGGGCTTCGGCGAAATCATCCGCGTGTTCCTGAACAACCTGGACCAGCCGGTGAACATCACCAACGGTCCGAAGGGCATCACGGCCATCGACTCCATCAAGTTCTGGGGCCTGGACCTGGGCAAGGCATGGAAGTTCGACGGCTTCACGATCTCTTCGGTGTCGCTTTACTACTACCTGTTCCTGGTGCTGGTGATCGCCACCGTGATCATCTCGCACCGCCTGCAGGTCTCGCGCATCGGGCGCGCCTGGATGGCCATTCGCGAAGACGAGATCGCCGCCAAGGCCATGGGCATCAACACCCGCAACATGAAGCTGCTGGCCTTCGGCATGGGCGCCAGTTTCGGCGGTGTGTCGGGCGCCATGTTCGCGGCCTTCCAGGGCTTCGTGTCTCCGGAATCCTTCAGCCTGATGGAGTCGGTGATGATCGTCGCCATGGTCGTGCTCGGCGGCATCGGCCACCTGCCCGGCGTCATTCTGGGCGCGGTGCTGCTGGCCGCGCTGCCCGAGGTGCTGCGCTACGTGGCCGGCCCGCTGCAATCGATCACGGGCGGACGCCTCGACGCGTCGATCCTGCGCCAGCTCTTCATTGCGCTGGCCATGATCATCATCATGCTGGTGCGTCCGCGTGGCCTGTGGCCTTCGCCGGAGCACGGCAAGACGCTGACCAAGAAGGGCGGCGTGCCCGTCGACCCGGCCCATGCGGCCGTGGCTCCGGGGTCGCTGCAGACGCATGCGCCGGGCATCGACTCGCCCGCCGACGAATTGCCGGGCGCGGCCTCGCGCCCCATGTCGATCAATCCGTGAACGCCGCAGGACCCATCAACATGACGACTACGGACACCATCCTCGACGTGCGCGGCATCTCCAAGCGCTTCGGCGGCTTGCAGGCCCTCTCGGACGTGGGCATCACCATCAAGCGCGGCCAGGTCTACGGCCTGATCGGCCCCAACGGCGCGGGCAAGACCACGTTCTTCAACGTGATCACCGGCCTGTACACGCCCGACAGCGGCAGCTTCGAGCTTGCGGGCAAGCCTTACCAGCCGACGGCCGTGCATGAAGTGGCCAAGGCCGGCATTGCGCGCACCTTCCAGAACATCCGCCTCTTCGCCGAAATGACGGCGCTGGAAAACGTGATGGTCGGGCGCCACATTCGCACGAATTCGGGCGTGTTCGGCGCGATGCTGCGCACCCGCAGCTTCAAGACCGAAGAGAAGGCCATTGCCGACCGCGCGCACGAGCTGCTCGACTACGTGGGCATCGGCAAGTTCGCCGACTACAAGGCCCGCACGCTGAGCTACGGCGACCAGCGCCGCCTGGAAATTGCACGCGCCCTGGCCACCGACCCGCAGCTCATCGCGTTGGACGAGCCAGCCGCCGGCATGAATTCCACCGAGAAGGTGGCGCTGCGCGAGCTGATCGACCGCATCCGGCGCGACAACCGCACCATCCTGATCATCGAACACGACGTCAAGCTCATCATGGGCCTGTGCGACCGCGTCACCGTGCTGGACTACGGCAAGCAGATTGCCGAAGGAACGCCGGCCGACGTGCAGAAGAACGAAAAGGTGATCGAGGCTTACCTCGGCACCGGAGGCCACTGACATGAGCACCGCAACCATGAGCGAACAAGAAACCGTGTCGAACGCGGCGCAGGCCAAGGCGGCAGGCAAGACGCTGCTGAAGGTCAGCGGCCTGAAAGTGGGCTACGGCGGCATCCAGGCCGTGAAGGGCGTGGACTTCGAGGTGCGCGAGGGCGAGCTGGTCTCGCTGATCGGCTCCAACGGCGCCGGCAAGACCACCACCATGAAGGCCATCACCGGCACGCTGCCGCCCGGGGCCGGCACCATCGAGTTCTTGGGCCGCAGCATCAAGGGTCGCGGCGCCTGGGACCTGGTGGGCGAGGGCCTCGTGATGGTGCCGGAAGGCCGCGGCGTGTTCACGCGCATGACCATCACCGAGAACCTGCAGATCGGCGCCTACATCCGCAAGGACAAGGCCGAGATCGCCAGCGACATGGAGCGCGTCTTCGTCACCTTCCCGCGCCTGCGCGAGCGCAAGGACCAGCTGGCCGGCACCATGTCGGGCGGCGAGCAACAGATGCTGGCGATGGGCCGCGCGCTGATGGCCCGCCCCAAGGTGCTGCTGCTCGACGAACCGACCATGGGCCTGTCGCCCATCATGTGCGACAAGATCTTCGAGGTGGTGCAGACCGTGGCCTCGCAGGGCGTGACCATCCTGCTGGTGGAGCAGAACGCCAACCGCGCGCTGCAGCTGGCCGACCGCGGTTATGTGATGGAGTCGGGCCTGATCACCATGAACGGTGAAGCCAAGGCCCTGCTCAGCGACCCGCGCGTGCGGGCCGCCTACCTGGGCGAATAGCCGCCGGATTCCCTTCCGGAAATACCGCGGAACCGGCTCTGCCGGACCGCAGGTATTGCCCCCTTGCAAGGGGGAAAGCGGCACGAAGTGCGCGAAGCCCGGGGGTCAGTCCACTTTCGCGCCGGTCGCCTTGACGACCGCTTCGTACTTGGAGAGCTCGCTCTTCATGAAAGCACCGAACTGCTCCGGCGAGCTGGCCACCGGCTCGGCCAGCAGGCCGGCGAAACGGGTCTTCGTTTCCGGTGCGTTCAGTGCCGCCACGAAGGCCTGGTTCAGCTTCACGACCACGTCGTGCGGCGTGCCGGCCGGTGCCACCAGGCCCCACCACGTATCAATGGAGAAGCCCTTGAGCGTGTCCGCGATGGGCGGCACGTCTGGCAGCGAGCTGCTGCGCTGCAGCGTCGTCACGGCAATCGCCTTGAGCTTGCCCGAGCGGATGTTCGGCGCGGCGGTGGCGAGGTTGTCGAAGTTGAAGTCGACCTGGCCCGAAATCAGCGCCAGCTGCGCCGGGCTGCCGCCGTTGTACGGAATGTGCAGCGCGAAGATGCCCGCTTCCTTCTTGAACAGCTCGCCTGCCAGGTGCCCGGCGCTGCCGTTCCCGCCGCTGCCGTAGTTGAGCTTGGCGGGGTTGGCCTTGGCGTAGCGGATCAGGTCGGCCACGGTGTTGATGTTCAGGCGCCTGGCCGTGTCGGCGTTCATCACCAGCACGTTGGGCACGCGGACCATCTGCGTGATGGGCGCGAAGTCGGTGGCGGCGTTGAACGGAATCTTGCTGTAAAGCCAGGGGTTCACCGCGTTGGTGGCGGTGGCCGCGATGCCGATCGTGAGGCCGTCGGCGGGCGCCTTGGCCACGATGTCGGCACCGATGTTGCCGCCTGCGCCGGGCTTGTTGTCGATGATGACCGGGCCCAGCGTGTCCTTCACGCGTTCGGCCAGGATGCGCGCCGTGTTGTCGATGGGGCCGCCCGCGGCGTACGGAACCACGAGGCGGATGGGGCGCTGTTGCTGGGCCGTCGCCGGCGCTGCGCCCATCAGGGCCGTGGCGCTGGCGAGCAGCGTGAGAAGGAAGTGTCTCGTCTTCATTTGTTCTAGCGGTAGTGGTCTCGGGAAATTCAGGGAACGGCCTTGTCGGCCTCCGTGGTGAACGCGTCGGCGAAGAACTCTTCTTCGGGCAGGCCGGCCAGCGCCACGTAGTCGCGCTTGGCCGAGTCGACCACGATGGGCGCACCGCAGGCATACACCTGGTGGCCCGACAGGTCTGCAAAGTCTTCGAGCACGGCCTGGTGGACGAAGCCGGTGCGCCCGGTCCAGTTGTCGTCGGGCGTGGCGTTGGAGATGACGGGCACGTAGCGCAGGTGGGGCATCTGCGCCATCTGCTCGTGCACCCAGGCGTCCATGTAGAGGTCTTCAGGCCGGCGGCCTCCCCAGTAGAGCGTGGCGGGCCGCTGGCTGGCCTTGAACTTCAGGTGCTCCAGCAGCGCCTTGATGGGCGCGAAGCCCGTGCCGGACGCCAGCAGGACCATCGGCTTGCTGGAGTCGTCGCGCAGGAAGAAGCTGCCGAACGGGCCCTCGATGCGCAGGATTTCCTTTTCCTTCATGGTGCCGAACACATGATCGGTGAACTTGCCGCCCGGCAGGTGCCGCAGGTGCAATTCGATGCCCGTGCCGGGCTCGCCCAGCGTGTGCGGCGCATTGGCCATCGAATAGCTGCGGCGCGCGCCGTCGCGCAGGATGAACTCCACGTACTGGCCCGCGTGGAACTGCAGCGGCTCGCCGGCGGGCAGTTGCAGGCGCATCATCATCACGTCGTGCGACAGGCGGGTGAGCGCCTGCACCCGCACCGGCATCTTGCGGATCGGCATGGCCCCGGCCTCGGTGACCTGGCGCGATTCGAGCACCACGTCGCTCTTGGCATGGGCGCAGCAGGTCAGCACGAAGCCGGCGAGTTGTTCCTCGGCGCTGAGGGCCTTGCTCTGGTGCGGGCCGAGCGTGACTTCGCCCGAGAGCTTTTTGCACTTGCAGGAGCCGCATGCGCCGTCCTTGCAGCCGTAGGGCAGGCCGATGCCCTGCCGAATGCCGGCCGCGAGGATGGTTTCGTCCCCCTGAACGACAAAATGCCGCCCGCTGGGTTCGACAGTGATCGAAAAACCCGCGTCGAGCGGCGCTGTAGCAGTCATCGGTATTCTTCGGCTTGTTTCAGCCTGTGTCTGAAAACGGAAAGGGAACAGGATTTTGCCTTCAATCAATAGCCCCTCCGGCGCACTGCCGGCGCGGTTTCGGCGCGAGCGCCTCCTGATCGTCGGTTGCGGCGACGTCGGCCAGCGCGTGGCGCGCGACCTGAGAGGCCGCGTGCAGCTGGTGGCGCTCACGTCGTCGGCCGACCGGGTGGGCGCCCTGCGGGCGGCCGGTATTCGCCCCTTGGTGGGCAATCTGGACGATGCCGCCACCCTGCGCCGGCTGGCGGGCATCGCCACGCGCGTGCTCCACCTGGCGCCGCCCGCCCGCGAGGGCGGCAAGGAATGGTGGCGCGACCATCGGACCACGGCGCTGGCGCGGGCATTGCGCCTGCGCTCGGTGCCCTCGGCCTTCGTCTACGGATCGACCAGCGGCGTCTATGGCGACTGCGGCGGCGCCTGGGTGGGCGAAGCCCGTGCCGTGCGGCCCGACACCCCGCGCGCCCACCGCCGCGTGGATGCCGAGCGCGCCGTGCGCTGGCTGGGCCGCAGCGCGGGCGTGCGCGCCAGCATCCTGCGCATTCCGGGCATCTATGCCCCTGACCGCGACAACGGCACGCCCCGCGCCCGCCTGCTGCGCGGCACGCCGGTGCTGCGGCGCGAGGACGATGTCTACACCAACCACATCCACGCCGACGACCTGGCGCGCGCCTGCGTGGCGGCGCTGTTCCGCGGCAAGCCGCAGCGCATCGTGCATGCCTCGGACGACACCGAGCTGCGCATGGGCGACTACATCGACCTGGCCGCCGACCTCTACGGCCTGCCGCGCCCGCCCCGCGTGGCACGCGGCGAGGCCGAGCGTCAGTTGCCGGTGCAGCTGTTGAGTTTCATGGGGGAGTCTCGCCTGCTGGACAACACGCGGCTGAAGCGCGAATTGCGGGTGCGGCTGGTGTATCCGACCGTGCACACCGGCCTGCGCGAAGCAGCCTGACTGCGGGTCGGCCGGGGCAGATGGCCCGGCCCCTTCCAGGGATACCGCGGAACCGGCTCCGCCGGTATCGCCCCCGGTAGGGGGAAGGAGAAGCGACACGAAGTGCGCGAAGCCTGGGGGCGAGAAAAAGTGTGGTGCCCGGGGCCGGAATCGAACCGGCACACCTTTCGGTGGGGGATTTTGAGTCCCCTGCGTCTACCAATTTCACCACCCGGGCAGGGTTCTGAAGCAAGCCCAAAATTATGGCACAGTGGCCGACATGAATTATCCGACGATCGAAGATGCCATCGGCAAGACGCCCCTGGTCGCCCTGCAACGCATCCACGCCGCAGAAAATGCCAAGCGCGGCAACGTGATTCTCGGCAAGCTGGAGGGCAACAATCCGGCGGGTTCGGTGAAAGACCGGCCAGCCCTCTCCATGATCAAGCGTGCCGAAGAACGCGGCGAGATCAAGCCCGGCGACACGCTGATCGAAGCCACCTCG
The DNA here is from genome assembly GCF_979254005.1 of Variovorax sp. AC103. NCBI lineage: Bacteria > Pseudomonadati > Pseudomonadota > Betaproteobacteria > Burkholderiales > Comamonadaceae > Variovorax > Variovorax sp. AC103. The sequence goes on from NZ_CEEDFC010000006.1 coordinate 38,623, forward strand.
GGCAACACCGGCATCGCGCTGGCCATGGCCGCGGCCATCAAGGGCTACCGCATGGTGCTGATCATGCCGGAGGACCTTTCCGTCGAACGTGCCCAGACCATGAAGGCCTTCGGCGCCGAGCTTGTGCTCACGCCCAAGAGCGGCGGCATGGAATATGCGCGCGACCTGGCCGAGCAGATGGTGGGGCAGGGCAAGGGCCGCGTGCTCGACCAGTTCGCCAACCCCGACAACCCCCGCATCCACTACGAGACCACGGGCCCCGAGATCTGGGCCGACACCAAGGGCAAGGTCACGCACTTCGTGAGCGCCATGGGCACCACCGGCACCATCACCGGCGTGTCGCGTTTCCTGAAGGAGAAGAACCCCGCTGTGCGCATCGTCGGCGCGCAGCCGGCCGAAGGCTCGCGCATTCCGGGCATCCGCAAGTGGCCGGCCGAGTACATGCCCAAGATCTTCGATCCGAGCCGGGTCGACCAGGAAATCAGCGTGACCCAGGACGACGCCGAGGAAATGTGCCGGCGCCTGGCGCGCGAAGAGGGCATCTTCGGCGGCATCTCGGCGGCCGGCGCCCTGTGGGCCGCGCTGGAGGTGTCGAAGACCGTGGAGAACGCCACCATCGTGTTCGTGGTATGCGACCGTGGCGACCGCTACCTCTCCACGGGCGTCTTCCCGGCATAAACGACAACCCGCTGCCCCGCCCCCTGGGCGTGCGCTGCCATAAAAAAGAAGAGAGCCCCCATGCCCCATCCCAAGTTCTGCCAGGTCTGCGCCACGCCGCTCGAATGGATCGCGTTGATGGAAGACGGCGGCCCCAAGGAGCGCCTGCGCTGCCCCAACTGCGGTCACACGCACTGGAACAACCCCACGCCCGTGCTCGCCGCCATCGTCGAATACCGCGGCCAGGTGCTGCTGGCGCGAAACGCGGCGTGGCCGGGCAAGATGTTCGCGCTGATCACCGGCTTCATGGAGGCCGGCGAGACGCCCGAGGAGGGCATCGCGCGCGAGGTGAAGGAAGAAACCAACCTCGACGTCAGCGCCACCAAGCTGGTCGGCGCCTACGACTTCCAACGCATGAACCAGATCATCATCGCGTACCACGTGGTGGCCGACGGCGAGGTGAAGCTCTCGCCCGAACTGGTCGACTACCGCCTGTACGACCTGCCCGACCTGAGGTGCTGGCCCGCCGGCACCGGCTATGCGCTGGCCGACTGGCTGCGCACGCGCGGGCACGAGCCGGTGTTCTTCACCGCCGCCGAAAACGAAGAGCGTCGCCGCGGACTGGCCCTGCCGCCGGAGCCTGGCAATGCCAGTTGAAGTCGACCGCGAACTCGACACGCGCGGGCTGAACTGCCCGCTGCCCATCCTCAAGGCGAAGAAGTCGCTCAACGAGATGACGAGCGGGCAACTGCTGAGGGTGGTGTCGACCGACCCCGGATCGATCCGCGACTTCCAGGCTTTTGCGCGCCAGACGGGCAACGAGCTGATGGGGCAGGAGACGGTGGGAAGCGACTTCATCCACGTCTTGAAGCGCCGCTGACCCGGCCAAAAAGCAGAAGGGCCGCAGCAGCGGCCCTTTTCACAAGCGCGACGAGCGCAATCGGCGGGGCTACAGCTTCAGGCTCTTGAGGTACTCGCGAAACTCCGCGCCCACCTCGGGGTGCGCCAGCGCCAGCTCGACGGAGGCCTGCAGGAAGCCTTCCTTGCTGCCGCAGTCGTAGCGCACGCCCTTGTACGAATAGGCGTAGACCGATTCCTTCTTCATCAGCGCCGCGATGCCGTCGGTCAGCTGGATCTCGCCGCCCGCGCCCTTGGGCTGGTTGCGGATCTCGGCGAACACGCCCGGCGTGAGGATGTAGCGGCCCGCCACGCCCAGGCGCGACGGCGCATCTTCGGGCTTGGGCTTCTCGACCATGCGGGTGACCTTGACCAGGCCGTCTTCGATGGCGTCGCCGGCCACGATGCCGTAGCGCTTCACGTGTTCCAGGGGCACCTCCTGCACCGCCAGCAGCGAAGCGCCGAGGCGGTCGAAGGCGGCGGTCATCTGGGCCAGCACCGGTTGGCCGCCCACGGGGCCGACCATCAGGTCGTCCGCCAGCAGCACGGCGAAGGGCTCGTCGCCCACCAGGTGCTCGGCACAGAGCACGGCGTGACCCAGGCCCAGCATGCGCGGCTGGCGCACGTAGGAACAGGTCATGTCGTCGGGCATGACCGAGCGCGCGATGTTCAGCAGGGCGGTCTTGCCGCTGGCCTCGAGCTGGCTTTCCAGCTCGTAGGCGGTGTCGTAGTGGTCTTCGATGGCGCGCTTGTTGCGGCCGGTCACGAAGATCATGTCGCGGATGCCCGCCGCGTAGGCCTCTTCCACCGCGTACTGGATCAGCGGCTTGTCGACCACCGGCAGCATTTCCTTGGGCTGTGCCTTGGTGGCGGGCAGAAAGCGGGTGCCGAAGCCCGCCACGGGAAATACAGCCTTGCGGATACGTGTCGATGGTGTGGGCATGGGCAGGTTCGGCTCAGTTCGTTGGAAGATGTAAATCAGTGTGCTGAAACGGCAAGCAATTGCCGAACCAGCATCCTAAACGCCCGCGATTTCGCACGTCTGTCAGCCGAGGCGCACAAGCTGGTCGCGCAGGCGCTCCAGCGTGGCGGTGAAGTCGGCCAGGCGCTTGCGCTCCTGGTCGATCACCGCCGGCGGGGCCTTGGCCACGAAGGCCTCGTTGCCCAGCTTGCCGTGCACCTTGGCGATTTCGCCCTCGATGCGCGCGATTTCCTTGCCGATGCGGACCTTCTCGGCTGCCTTGTCGATCTCCATGTGCAGGCACAGGCGCGTTGCGCCCACCACCGCCACGGGCGCCGCTTCGGCGGCTGCCTGCCACGAGGCTTCGTCGTCGAAGACCTTCACTTCCTTGAGCTTGGCCAGCGCCTGCAGCACCGGCGCCGACTCGCGCAGGAAGGCCGCGCCCTCGGCGTCGTCGGCCACCGCATACAGCGGCAGCCGGGTCGCCGGCGACACGCTCATCTCCCCGCGCAGCGTGCGGCAGGCATCCACCAGTGCCTTCAGCCGCGCCACATGGGCTTCGGCCGCTTCGTCAATCTTCTCGGGCTGGCTCTTCGGGTAGGCCGCCACCATGACCGACTCGCCGTCACGGCCCGCGACCTTCGACACCTTCTGCCACAGCGCTTCCGTGATGAACGGAATCACCGGGTGCGCCAGGCGCAGCAGCGTCTCGAGCGTGCGGATCAGCGTGCGGCGCGTGGCGCGCTTCTGCGAGTCGTCGCCGGTCTGGATCTGCACCTTGGCAATTTCCAGGTACCAGTCGCAGAACTCGTCCCAGGCGAACTGGTAGATCGCGTTGGCCACGTTGTCCAGGCGGTATTCCTCGAAGCCCTTGGCCACCTCGGCCTCCACGCGCTGCAGCTGCGAGACGATCCAGTAGTCGGCGCGGCTGAACTTCAGGTAGCCGTGGGCCGGGCCGCCGACCTTGCAGTCTTCCTTGGTGTGCTCCAGCAGGCCGCAGTCCTGGCCTTCGCAGTTCATCAGCACGAAGCGCGTGGCGTTCCACAGCTTGTTGCAGAAGTTGCGATAGCCCTCGCAGCGCTTCGAATCGAAGTTGATGCTGCGGCCCAGCGAGGCGAGCGATGCGAAGGTGAAGCGCAGCGCATCCGCGCCGAAGGCCGGAATGCCGTCCGGAAACTCCTTCTGCGTGTTCTTGCGCACCGCGGGCGCCGTCTCGGGCTTGCGCAGTCCCTGCGTGCGCTTGTCGAGCAGCTCGGGCAGCTGGATGCCGTCGATCAGGTCGACCGGGTCGAGCACGTTGCCTTCGGACTTGCTCATCTTCTTGCCCTGCGCATCGCGCACCAGGCCGTGGATGTACACGTCCTTGAACGGCACCTTGCCGGTGAAGTGCTTGGTCATCATGATCATCCGGGCGACCCAGAAGAAGATGATGTCGTAGCCCGTCACCAGCACCTGCGAGGGCAGGTAGAGCTCCAGGTCTTGCGTCTTTTCGGGCCAACCCAAAGAAGAGAAGGGCACCAGCGCCGCCGAATACCAGGTGTCGAGCACGTCCTCGTCGCGCCGCAGCGTCCTGCCCGGCGCCTTGGCCTGTGCATCGGCCTCGTTCTCGGCCACGTACACATTGCCTTCCTCGTCGTACCAGGCCGGAATCTGGTGGCCCCACCAGAGCTGGCGCGAAATGGTCCAGTCCTGGATGTTCTCCATCCAGTGGTTGTAGGTATTGACCCAGTTCTCGGGCACGAAGCGCACCTCGCCCGACTTCACCACGTCGATGGCCTTCTGCGCGATCGACTGGCCGTCGGCGCCCGGGCGCGTCATGGCCACGTACCACTGGTCGGTGAGCATCGGCTCCACGATGGCGCCCGAGCGCGCGCAGCGCGGCACCATGAGCTTGTGCTTCTTCACCTCGACCAGCAGGCCCAGCGCATCGAGGTCGGCCACGATGGCCTTGCGCGCCACGAAGCGGTCCATGCCGCGGTACTTCCCGGGCGCGTTGTCGTTGATGGTCGCGTCCAGCGTCAGCACGCCGATCATCTCGAGCTTGTGTCGCTGGCCGACGGCGTAGTCGTTGTAGTCATGGGCCGGCGTGACCTTGACCACGCCGGTGCCGAATTCCTTGTCGACGTAGTCGTCGGCAATGATGGGAATCAGCTTGTCCACCAGCGGCAGCTTCACGTGCTTGCCGATCAGGTGCTTGTAGCGCTCGTCCTCGGGGTGGACCATCACTGCCGTATCGCCGAGCATGGTCTCGGGCCGGGTGGTGGCCACGGTCAGCGTGCCGCTGCCGTCTTCCAGCGGATAGGCGATGTGCCAGAGCGAGCCGTCTTCCTCTTCGCTCTCGACTTCGAGGTCGCTCACGGAGGTCTTGAGCACCGGGTCCCAGTTGCCCAGGCGCTTGCCGCGGTAGATCAGGCCTTCTTCATAGAGCTTCACGAAGGTCTGCGTCACGACCGCGGAAAGGTCTTCGTCCATCGTGAAGTATTCGCGGCTCCAGTCCACCGTGTCACCCATGCGGCGCATCTGCTGGGTGATGGTGTTGCCCGACTTCTCTTTCCACTCCCACACGCGCGCCACGAAGTTCTTCCGGCCCAGGTCGTGGCGGCTGACCTTCTGCTCCTGCAGCTGGCGCTCCACCACGATCTGCGTGGCGATGCCCGCATGGTCGGTGCCCGGCAGCCACAGCGTGTTGTCGCCCTTCATGCGGTGGTAGCGCGTGAGGCTGTCCATGATCGTCTGGTTGAACGCATGGCCCATGTGCAGCGTGCCCGTCACATTCGGGGGCGGCAGCTGGATGGCGAACGACTCGGCGCCGTCCTTGGGTTGCTGCGTGCCGCGAAAGCCCGCCTTGGCATAGCCGCGCTTTTCCCATTCCGGGCCCCAGTGCGCCTCGATGGCGGCGGGTTCGAACGATTTCGACAGGCTGTCGAGGCCGGGTTGGGCAAGGGGAGTGGTGGATTCGCTCATGGGGAATGCAGAACGGCAGCCTCGGGGCGCCGTCGGTGACAGGGTGGGATTGCCCGCGATTTTACCGGCGTGGCCTGGCGTCACTTCACCCACTCATAATTCCGGGATGCTCTTCCTGCTCTCCCCTGCAAAGTCGCTCGACTACGACACCCCGGTTCCTTCCGAAATCCCCGCCACCCAGCCCCATTTCGAGTCCGCCCGCGGCCCTTCGGTCGAGCTGATCAAGCTGCTGCGCGAGAAGTCGCCCCAGCAGATCGCCGAGCTCATGCACCTGTCGGACAAGCTCTCCGCGCTGAACGTGGCGCGCTACGAGGCCTGGGCCAGCAAGAGCACCCCGAAGAACGCGCGCCAGGCCGCCTTCGCGTTCGACGGCGACGTCTACGGCGGCCTCGACGCCCGTACGCTCAACCCGGCGCAACTGGCTTGGGCGCAGGACCACATCGGCATCCTCAGCGGCCTGTACGGCCTGCTGCGCCCGCTCGACCTGCTGCAACCCTACCGCCTCGAAATGGGCACCCAGCTGGCCAACCGCCATGGCAAGGACCTGTACGCCTTCTGGGGCTCGCGCATCGCAGAGCACCTGAACGAGCGCCTGGCGGCCGACCGCACGCCGGTGATCGTCAACGTCGCCTCGCAGGAGTACTTCAAGTCGGTCGACAAGAAGGTGCTCAAGGCCCGTGTGGTCGAATGCGTGTTCGAGGAATGGAAGGGCGACAAGTACAAGATCGTCAGCTTCTTCGCCAAGCGCGCGCGCGGCCTGCTGGCCCGCTGGGCCGTGCTGCACAAGGCAGCCACGCCCAAGGCGCTGGAAAAGTTCGACCTCGAGGGTTATGGTTTCGACGCGAGCGTGTCCACGGCCGAAAGGCTGGTGTTCAGGCGGAGGCTGGATTGACCCCCGGTCTTCGCGCACTTCGTGTCGCTTCGCCAACCCCCTTTCAGGGGGCGGCACCGGCGGCCCGGCAAAGCCGGTTCCGCGGTGCTTCTGGAACGGGTCGCTGCGAGGTCGTGCGTTGCGGGCCTCGCCTCAGCTGGAAGGAATACTGAAATGTCGCAAGCGATCAGTCCGGAACTGCGCGAATGGCTGGTAGCCCAGCTCGCGGCCGGGCACACGGTGTCGGCGCTGCGCGTGTCGATGCGGGCGGCCGGCTGGCAGGATGCCGCCGCCGACACGGCGCTGGCCCAGCTCGAAGCCGGTTTCCCGCACGTGGAAGCCGCGCTGGCGCCCGTGCGCACCGAAATGCCCGGCCCCGACCTCGACGGCGCGCCGCTCTACCTGGACGCCGGCGACCGCCGCGTGCAGGTGCTGCAGACCCTGCGGCATCCCCGTGTGGTGGTGTTCGGCAACCTGCTGTCGGGCGAGGAGTGCGAAGCGCTGATTGCCGCCGCGCGCGTGCGCCTGGCGCGCTCGCTCACGGTGGAGACCCGCACCGGCGGCGAGGTGCTCAACGTGGACCGCACCAGCGAAGGCATGTTCTTCGAGCGCGGCGAAAACGAGATCGTCGCGCGCCTGGAGCAGCGCATCGCCATGCTGCTGCGCTGGCCGCTCGAATTCGGCGAAGGCCTGCAGATCCTGCGCTATGCCCCCGGCGCGCAGTACCGCCCGCACTACGACTACTTCGACCCCGGCGAGCCCGGCACGCCCACCATCCTCAAGCGCGGCGGCCAGCGCGTCGCCACGCTCGTCATGTACCTGCAGGAGCCCGAGGGCGGTGGTGCCACCACCTTCCCCGACGTGGGCCTCGAAGTGGCGCCCGTGCGCGGCACCGGCGTGTTCTTCAGCTACGACCGCCCCGACCCCGTCACCCGCACCCTGCACGGCGGCGCGCCGGTGCTGGCGGGCGAGAAGTGGGTCGCCACCAAGTGGCTGCGCGAGCGCGAATTCAAATAGACCCAGCAAACAGGAGCCGGATGAAAGTCACCGCCAACGGGCTGCAGATCGAAGTCGACGACACCGGCGGCGAGGGGCGCCCCGTCATCCTGCTCATCATGGGGCTGGGCATGCAGCTGGTGGCCTGGCCCACGGGCTTCGTGCAGCAGCTGGTGGACGCGGGCTTTCGCGTGGTGCGCCACGACAACCGCGACATCGGCCTGAGCCAGGGCTTCGACCACGCCGGCACCGGCAACGTGGTGTGGCAGACCATCCGCCATCGCCTCGGCCTGAAGGTGCGCTCGGCCTACACGCTGCAGGACATGACGCTCGATTCGCTCGGCGTGCTCGACGCGCTGGGCATCGCCAGGGCCCACATCGTCGGCGCCTCGATGGGCGGCATGATCGCCCAGCGCCTGGCCGCCACCGCGCCGCAGCGCACGGCCAGCCTCGTGAGCATCATGAGTTCCAGCGGTGCGCGCGGCCTGCCCGGCCCGCGCCGCGAAGTGACGACGATGCTCATGCGCCGCCCGCTGGGCCGCAGCGAGCCCGAGCTGGTCGCGCACAGCATCAGGCTGCTGCGGCTCATCCAGAGCCCGGCCTATCCGCAGACCGACCAAGAGCTGGCCGAGCGCCTGACCTTCAGCATGCGCCGCGCCTACCACCCGGCCGGCCTGATGCGCCAGATGCTGGCCATCGGCGCGGACGCCGAGCGCCCGCAGGTGCTGCCTCGCATCCAGTCGCCCACGCTGGTGCTGCACGGCGACGCCGACGCGCTCGTGCCCATCGCCTGCGGCGAAGACACCGCAAGGCGCATTCCGGGCGCGCAGTTCGTCGCCGTTCCCGGCATGGGCCACGACCTGCCTCCCGAGGTGTGCACCATCCTCGCCAACCACATCGCCGCGTTCGCCCATGCGGCGGACGCCAAGGACAAAGCCCCATGAGCCACGACACCCCGCTTGACCCGCACAACCCGAACAACGGGAACACCCCCGAGCAATCGCAGCTCGGCCGCGCCTCGGCCTACGCCGACCGCTACGACCCCACGCTGCTGTTCCCCATCGCGCGCGCCACGCAGCGCGAGGCCATGGGCATCCAGTCCGGCGCCTTGCCCTTCTTCGGCGCCGACCTCTGGACCGCCTTCGAAGTGAGCTGGCTCAACCTGCGCGGCAAGCCGCAGCTGGCCATCGCGCACTTCACCATCCCGTGCGAGACGCCCAACATCATCGAAAGCAAGAGCTTCAAGCTCTACCTCAACAGCTTCAACAACAGCCAGTTCGCGAGCGTGGACGCGGTGCGCGAGCACCTGCGCACCGACCTGGCCGAGGCCGCGTGGCGCGGCAGCGACCGTTCGGGCGGCATCGGCGTGACGCTGCTGGCGCCCGACATGTTCGACCGCGAGCCGGTGCACGAACTCGACGGCCTGGACCTCGACCGCCTGGACATCGAGTGCACCCACTACCAGCCCGCGCCCGAGCTGCTCGCGAGCGACACCACGCAGGTGCACGTGAACGAAACCCTCACCAGCCGCCTGCTCAAGAGCAACTGCCTGGTCACCGGCCAGCCCGACTGGGGCAGCGTGCAGATCCGCTACAGCGGACCGCCCATCGACCAGGCCGGGCTGCTGGCGTACATCGTGAGCTTTCGCAACCACAACGAGTTCCATGAGCCCTGCGCCGAGCGCATGTTCACGGACATCTGGAAGCACTGCAAGCCGGTCAAGCTCGCGGTGTACGCGCGCTACACGCGGCGTGGCGGGCTGGACATCAACCCGTTCCGCACAAGCTGGCCGCAGGCGCTGCCGGCGAACATCCGCACCGCGCGGCAATAGGAAAAAAGCAGGCCGCCACCGAAGCCCCTCTTCGGAAACCCCAAACCCGCATCCGCCCTGCCTGTGGCATTCTGAAATTCAGCCGCGAAACCCGCGGCCGAACTTCCGGAGCAGAGACAAAAATGGTTGAAGACAAAGTTGTCGTCGTCACAGGCGCTGGCGGCGGCATCGGGCGCGACATCGCACTGGCCATGACGGCCCACGGCGCGAAGGTGGTGGTCAACGACATCGGCGCCGCGCTCGACGGCGAAGGCGGCAGTGCAGGCCCCGCGCAGCAGGTGGTCGACGAGATCCGCGCCGCAGGCGGCCAGGCCGTGCCCAGCACCGACAGCGTGGCCGACGCCATCAGCGCCGCGCGCATCGTCGAATGTGCCGTGCAGAGCTTCGGCCGCATCGACGTGGTGGTCAACAACGCGGGCATCCTGCGCGACCGTTTCTTCCACAAGATGTCGATGGACGAGTGGGATGCCGTGCTCAAGGTGCACCTGTACGGCGCCTATTACGTGAGCCGGGCGGCCGCCACGCATTTCAAGGAACAGAACGCGGGCGCGATGGTGCACATGACCTCGACCTCGGGCCTCATCGGCAACTTCGGCCAGGCCAACTATTCGGCGGCCAAGCTGGGCATCGTGGCGCTGTCGAAGTCGATCGCGCTGGACATGCTCAAGTTCAACGTGCGCTCCAACTGCATCGCACCGTTCGCGTGGAGCCGCATGATCGGCGCCATTCCCACGGACACCGAGGAGCAGCGCGTGCGCGTGGACAAGATCAAGCAGATGACGCCGGCCAAGGTGGCGCCGCTCGCAGTGTACCTGGCGAGCGATGCGGCGAGCGCGGTCAACGGGCAGATCTTCTCGGTGCGCAACAACGAGATCTCGCTCATCAGCCAGCCGCGCCCGGTGCGCTCCATTCATCGGTCCGAAGGGTGGACGCCGCAGAGCATTGCCGAGCACGCCATGCCCGCGATGCGCGCCGGCTTCTTCCCGCTGGACCGCTCGGCCGACGTGTTCAGCTGGGACCCGGTGTGAAGGCATCCGGGGACTAACCCGGTGACGCGCGCGGAGATGGCCGCGCGCCGCCGCGTTCGCCGGACAATGCACGTTCCCTTCCTTCCTCGTACCCGCACCCGGTGAACCTGCATTTCGACCTGTTCGACCTGAAACTGTTCGTCTACGTGGCGGACGCGCGCAGCCTCACGCGCGGCGCCGAGAAGGCCTGCATCTCGCTGGCCGCCGCCTCCACCCGCATCAAGCAGATGGAAGAAGCCGTGGGCGGCAAGCTGCTGCACCGCAGCGCCCAGGGCGTGAGCCTCACTGCCGCGGGGCAGGCGGTGCTGTACCACGCCAAGCGCGTGATGCAGCAGATGGAGCACCTGCGCTGCGACATGCAGGACTTCGGCAAGGGCATCAAGGGCCATGTGCGCGTGTTCGCCAACACCACCTCCATCACCGAGTACCTGCCGCAGAAACTCGCGGGCTTTCTCACACAGCACCCGGCCGTGCAGGTCGACCTGCGCGAATACCTGAGCGAGGAAATCGTGCGCGCCGTGGCCGACGGCGAGGCCGACATCGGCATCCTGGCCGGCGATGTGCACACCGGCGACTTCGACGCGCGCGCCTTCGGCAGCAACCAGCTGGTGCTGGTGGTGCCCACCACGCACCACCTGGCGGGTGCGAGCGCCGTGGCCTTCGCCGACACGCTCGACGAGCAGCACGTGGGCCTGCACCACGGCAGCGCCATCCACCGCTTCCTGCAGCGCCGCGCCGAGCTGGCGGGCCGGGGCTTCAACCCGCGCATCCAGGTCAGCAGCTTCGAGGCCATCTGCCTGATGATCGAGGCGGGCGTGGGCGTCGGCGTGCTGCCGGCATCTTCGGCGCAGCGGCTGTCGATGGCGATGCGCATCGCCACGGTGTCGCTCAGCGACCCCTGGGCCGAGCGCGAGCTGAAGCTGATCGCGCGCAACCGCGAGCAGCTGCCGGCTTCCGCGCGCGAGCTGTTCGACCACCTGGTCGCGCCCTGAAGGCGCGCCCGCCATGTCCACCGACCTGAAGTCGCTGCGCCTGTTCGTCACCGTGGCCGACCACGGCAGCATCAGCGAGGGCGCCAAGCGCTGCCACATCGCGCTGGCGGCTGCCAGCAAGCGCATCTCCGACCTCGAGGCCCGTGCGCGGCTGCCGCTGCTGGTGCGCCATGCGCGCGGCGTCACGCTCACCTCGGCGGGGCACGGCCTGCTGCTGCATGCGCGCGCCGTGCTCTCGGCCATGGACCGGCTGGGCGCCGAGTTCGACGATTTCCAGCACGGCGTGGCGGGCGTGGTCAGCATCACGGCCAATGCCTCGACCATCGCGCAGTTCCTGCCCGCGCAGATCGGCTCCTTCCTGCGCCTGCACCCGGTGCTGAAGATCGACCTGCAGGAGCGTGCCAGCACCGAGGTGGTGAAGGCCGTGCAGGCGGGCCTGGCCGACATCGGCGTGATCGAGGGCCACACCCAGGCCGACGGCCTCGAATGCCTGCCGTACCGCACCGACGAGCTGGCCGTGGTCATTGCGCGCGACCATCCGCTGGCCCGGCGCAAGCGCATCGGCGTGGAAGAAGTGCTGGGCTACGACCATATCGTGGTGCGCGAAGGCACCGCGCTGCACCGCGTGCTGCTGGCCGCCGCGCTGGAGGCCCAGGTGCCGCTCAAGGTGCGCATGCAGGTGGGCAGCTTCGACATGGTGTGCCGCATGGTGGAGCAGGGCATCGGCATCGGCGTGCTGCCCTATGCGGCCATCCTGCCGCAGCTGCAGATCCTGAAGCTGCGCTGCCTGAAGCTCGACGCGCCCTGGGCGCTGCGCCGCCACCTGCTGTGCGTGCGCAGGCAGCAGGAGCTGACCGTGGCCGCGCGCTCGGTGCTGGAGCACCTGGGCCGGCCCGACTGAGCGTGAGCCTTCGCGCCGCGCGAAGGCTCGAACTCGCCAAAAACGAATTGTTCTCCCGCGGCCCGCGCGCAAAGATGCGTGCAAACCGAAGGAGACCGCCTTGAAGATCGTTCGCGTCAGCGCCACGCCGCTGAACATTCCCGTCACCATCGACGTGCTCGGCCTGAACAAGCAGACCTCGCTGTCGCTGTGCCTGACCGAGATCGAGACCGACACCGGCCTCGTCGGCCACGGCATGACCGCGATCACCGAGGAAGAAATCATTGCCGCCGCGGTGCGCGAGGTGGCCGGCCCCGCGCTGATCGGCGAAGACCCGATGGCCACCGAGCGCCTCTGGGACAAGCTCTACTGGCTGCTCTCGCCGCGCGGCCAGACCGGCTATGCGAGCCACACCATCGCCGCGCTCGACATCGCCCTGTGGGACCTGAAGGCCAAGGCGCTCGGCCAGCCGCTGTGGCGCCTGCTGGGCGGCGCGCGCGCCAAGGTGCCGGTGTACGCCACCTTCGGTTTCGGCTTCTTCGAACGCGACCAGCTGGCCGCGGCCGCCAGGCTGTGGGTGTCGCAGGGCTTCCAGCGCCTGAAGATGACGGTGGGCAACCACGCGCTCGCGCGCCGCGACGAACCGCGCCCGCTCGACGAAGTCATTGCAGAAGACGTGCGCCGCGTGGCCGCCGTGCGCGAGGCCGTGGGCCCCGACGTGAAGCTCTACGTCGACGCCAACTGCGGACTCGACCTGTTCCACGCCACCGAACTCGCGCAGCGCATCGAGCCCTACGGCATCGCCTTCTTCGAGGAGCCGCTCACGCAGAACGACGTGCGCCAGATGGCCCAGTTGCGCGCGCGCACCCGCATTCCGCTGGCCTGCGGCCAGAACGAGGGCCTGGCCTACCGCTTTCGCGACCTGCTGGTGAACCAGGCGGCGGACGTGCTGCAGCCCAACGTGACCATCTCGGGCGGCTATTCGCAGTGCCTGAAGATCGCCGGCATGGCGCAGGCCTTCAACGTGCCCATCGACAACGGCGGCGCCTGGCCCTTCCACAACATGCACCTGCACGCGGGCGTGTCGAACGGCGGGCTGGTCGAGTACCACTACGTGGCGGTGCAGATGCTCAAGCAGATCTTCGACGGCCTGCCGGTGCCCGACCAGGGCTGGCTCACGCTGCCCGAGACGCCGGGCCTGGGCTTCACACCCAACGCAGAGCGCGTGCGCGAACTGGCGAAACTGCCGACCTCGCACGGCAAGGGCAAGGCCTGAGCCGGGCGGCGAGATTGTTCCCTGCTCGGCGAGATCGTTCACCGCTTTCCTTCACGACCAGGCCGCGCAGACGGCCGGCGACACCCGAACCCCACGGAGACAAGATGAAAGACAGACAAGCGATCCGGCCGCCGCGCCGGCAGGCCCTTCGCACAGCGACGGCACTGGCCTTGGCCACCACCGTCGCCCTGCTCGCCACGCCCATGGCCTGGGCCCAGAAGTACCCCGACAAGCCCATTCGCCTGGTGGTCGGCTATTCGGCCGGCGGCGGCGTCGATGCGGTGGCGCGCCTGCTGGGCGTGCGCCTGTCGGCCGCGCTGGGCCAGCAGGTGCTGGTGGAAAACCGCACCGGCGCCACCGGCCTCATTGCGGCCGAGGTCGTCGCCAAGGCGCCGCCCGACGGCTACACGCTGATGATGGGCGACAGCGCCTTGCTCATCGCCAAGCTGCTGCAGCCGAAGATCGGCATCGATCCGCTCACCAGCTTCAAGCCGGTGGCGGGCGCGTTCATCTCCCCGCTGATGATCGTCACGGGCAACGACTTTCCAGCGAAGACGCCGGACGAGCTGGTGAAGGAGATCAAGGCGCATCCGTCGCGCTACTCGTACGCGACCTCGGGCGTGGGCACGGTGCAGCACCTGGGTTTCGAGATGCTCAAGCAGGCCACCGGCAGCACGGTGGTGCACGTGCCGTACCGCGGCGCCGCGCAGATCGTGCCGGACGTGATCGGCGGGCAGATTCCCATCGGCGTGGTGAGCGCCACGGCCGGCATGGCGCAGGCCAAGGCGGGCAAGCTGCGCGCGCTCGCGTTGATGAACACGGCCCCGCTGGAAGGCGTGGAAGGCGTTGCGCCGCTGGCCGATGCGCTGCCCGGTTTCGACGTGGCGCCGCGCATCTTCGTGCTGGCGCCGGCCGGCACGCCGAACGATGTGGTCGACAGGCTCTCGGCCGCCGTGAAGTCGGTGCTCGAGGCGCCGGAGGCAGGCACCGCCGCGGCCACGCTGGGCACCTTGCGGGCCTACGCCACGCCGGCTCAGCTTGGGAAGGACATGGCGGCGGAGACCGTGCGATGGAAAAAGATCATCTCGGATCAGCACATCGTGGTTGAAGGGAACTGAAGGCTGCCGTTCGCGGTGACGCTCACGCCGGCGGGAGGACCCGATGGCCTGTGCACTCGCCCCGAACGACAGCACGCACAACACAAACCGGAGACATTGACATGGCAACCCCTCACCTGGGCCTGATCGTTCCTCCAGCAGCCGGCGCAGTGCCCGTGGACGGCCCGCTGCTCTACGGCAATCGCATCCGCTTCAGCGCGCTGGGCCTGGGCCTTGGAGAAATATCGACGCGCGGCTACCTCGACGTGATCGACACCGTGGTCGAGAAGGCCGTCGCGCTCAAGAACGAGGGCGTGAGCGCGGTTTCGCTCATGGGGACATCGCTGAGCTTCTTTCGCGGCGTGGCGTTCAACCGGCAGCTCGAACTCGAAATGGCGCGCGCCACCGGGCTGCCCTGCACCACCATGAGCAACGCCATCGTCCGCGCGCTGCGGCACTTGAACGTGCGGCGCGTGGCGGTCGCCACGGCGTACATCGACGAGGTCAACGTGCACCTGCGCAAGTACCTCGAACAGAGCGACTTCGAGCCGCTGGCGCTGGAAGGGCTTTCGATCTCCGATGTGCAGGCCGTCGGCCAGGTGCCCACGCAGGTGCTGGTCGACCTGTGCGTGAAGGTGTTCGAGGCGCAGCCCGGCGCCGAAGGCATCCTCATTTCGTGCGGCGGACTCGTCACCCTCGATGCGGTGCGCGAAGTCGAGGCGCAACTGCAAGTGCCCGTGGTGTCCAGTTCGCCCGCCGGCTTCTGGGATCTGGCGGGCACCGCGGGGCTCGATGCGCGGTCCCCCGGGCAGGGCCGGCTGTTCGCCTGGAGTCCGTTCAGGCCAGCCAGCGGCCTACGCGCGGCGTAGCTTCCAGCTGCCACACGCGCTCGCACAGCGCCTTCGCCTCGCCGGGCGTGGCGCCTTCGCCGTAGTGCGCAAGGCGCTGCATCTTGTCCTCGATCTCCGCGCGGCTCAGGCTGTTGCCCGGGTCGCCCTTGGGCTCGTCGACCCGGCCCTGCAGCGTGCGCCCGTCGGCGGTGTGCACGCTGACCTTGCCGATCCAGCGCGCGGGGTAGGCGTTGTCGACCTCGTCGTCGAGTTGCATCGCCACCTTGTCGCGGAAGGCCGAGACCTCGGGCGCGAGGAAGTCGCGGTCGAACTCGCCCAGGCCCGCGCGGCCGTGCACCGCGATCAGGCCCAGCACCGTGCCCATCGAGAACTTGCCCTGGTGCACCGTCGTCGGCACCGTCACGCGGCCCAGCACGTCGATGGCGCCCTGGTGCACGTGCGTGGTCACGCGCGACACGTCGGCGGGCTGCAGCGCGTGCTGCGTCATCACCTGCAGCAGCGCGTCGGCGGCGGGGTGCGTGTGGCGGCAGGAGGCGTGGTACTTGAACGAGGTTTCGGCCAGCGTCCAGCGCGTGCCGAGCCCGTCGGTGAGCTTCGCGGGGTCTGCATCGCTCGACATGCCCACGCCCAGGCCCTGCGCGCCTTCGAGGATCTTTGCCGCGCCGGTGAAGCCGTCCTGCGCCAGGTAGGCCGACATCAGGCCGCTGGTTGCCGCATGCGCGCAGTGCAGCTGCTTGGAATCCGCCGCGTCGCGCAGGAACTCCCACACGCCGGCCGACTGCGTGCCGGCCGAACCGAAGGCGTGCAGCATCTGCTGTGGCGTGAGATCGAGCAGGCGACCCACTGCAGCGGCGGCCGCGAGCGTGCCCGCCGTCGCCGTCGTGTGAAAGGTCTTGTAATGCGAGCGGCCTAGGAATTCACCCACGCGAATGCCGACCTCGTAGCCCGCGACCACCGCCGTCAGCAATTGCGCGCCGCTCGCGCCAATGCTCTGCGCCACCGCGAGCGCGGGCGCTATGACGACTGCGGCGGGGTGGAACACCGAGCCGTTGTGCACGTCGTCCTGCTCCACGAAGTGCGACGCCGCGGCATTGACCATCGCCGCGAACAGCGGTGAGCTGGTGCGGCGCGAGGTCAGTATTTCGCTGGGGCCCTCGGCCGGGCGCATCAGCTGCGCGAAGCGCTCGATGCTGCGGATGGGCCGCGCCGTGCGGGCCGCGAGCACCGAGCCCAGCCAGTCGAGCATCAGGTCTTCGGTGCGGCGCAGCACGGGCGCGGGAATGTCGGCGAACTGCAGTTCGGCCGCGAAGGTGGCGAGCACCTTGCTCGGATGATCGACAGGGTTCATGGCAATGGCGTCCTTCAGAACGACCGGGGCAGGCCGAGCATGTGCTCTGCCACGTAGCTCAGGATCAGGTTGGTCGAGATCGGCGCCACCTGGTACAGCCGCGTCTCGCGGAACTTGCGCTCGATGTCGTATTCGCACGCAAAGCCGAAGCCGCCGTGGAACTGCAGGCAGGCATTGGCCGCCTCCCAGCTCGCCTTGGCCGCCAGGTACTTCGCCATGTTGGCCTGCGCGCCGCAGGGCTGGTGCGCGTCGAACAGGCGGCACGCCTCGTAGCGCATCAGGTTGGCCGCCTCGATCTCGATGAACGCCTCGGCAATCGGAAACTGCACGCCCTGGTTCTGGCCGATGGGCCGGCCGAACACCACGCGCTCCTTGGTGTAGGCCGTCACGCGGTCGATGAACCAGTAGCCGTCGCCGATGCACTCGGCCGCAATCAGCGTGCGCTCGGCGTTCAGCCCGTCGAGGATGTACTTGAAGCCCTGGCCTTCCTCGCCGATGAGGTTCTCCGCCGGAATTTCCAGGTTCTCGAAGAACAGCTCGTTGGTCTCGTGGTTCACCATGTTCAGGATGGGCCGCACGGTCATGCCATGGCCGATGGCCTCGCGCAGGTCGACGATGAAGATCGACATGCCTTCGGACTTCTTCTTCACGTCGGCCAGCGGCGTGGTGCGCGCCAGCAGGATCATCAGGTCCGAATGCTGGATGCGCGAGATCCACACCTTCTGCCCGTTGATGACGTAGCGGTCGCCCTTCTTCACCGCCGTGGTCTTGATCCTGGTGGTGTCGGTGCCGGTGGTGGGCTCGGTCACGCCCATCGACTGCAGGCGCAGCTCGCCGCTCGCGATGCGCGGCAGGTAGTCGCGCTTCTGCGCCTCGCTGCCGTGGCGCAGCAGCGTGCCCATGTTGTACATCTGGCCGTGGCAGGCGCCGGAGTTGCCGCCGCAGCGGTTGATCTCTTCCATGATGACCGAGGCCTCGGTCAGGCCCAGGCCCGAGCCACCGTATTCCTGCGGGATCAGCGCGGCCATCCAGCCGGCCTTGGTCAGCGCGTCGACGAACTCGGCGGGGTAGCCGCGCGCCTCGTCGATCTTGCGGAAGTAGGCGTCGGGAAACTGCGCGCACAGGTCGCGCACGGCGTCGCGGATGTCGGGGTAGTTCTTGTCGTTGGCGTTGTTCATCGGTCGTTGCTCGTCAGTCGTGGCTTGTCAGTCGGGGCGTGCGCCGCCGGCTTCCTTCTCCACGCGTTGCCAGATCTCGATGGCCATCGGGTCGTCGATCTCCTCGAGGATGTGGCCCACCAGGCCGATGGCGCGCGCCATCACGCCGAAGCCGCGAATGATCTTCCACGGAAAGCCGAACTCCGCCGCAATCGCGCCGATGGCACCGGTCGCGTTGATCGGCAGCGATTTGCCCGACACGCGCTCGGCCTCTTCCTGCACCGCCTGCAGCAGCGCGACGTAGTGGCTGGAGAGGCCGTTCTCCGCCGCAATCTGGAACAGCCGCGGCGTGCGCGGGTCGATCGGCTTGTGCAGCGGATGGCCCAGGCCCGGCACGATCTGCTTGCGCGCGCGGTGGTCGGCCACGATGTCCCGCGCCATGTCGGCCAGCGGGCGCGTGGGCTTCTCGCCGAAGGGAATCGCCTCGTAGAGCATCCGGGCCGCGCCTTCGGTGCTGCCGACGAACACCGTGCCCAGGCCGCACAGGCCGGCTGCCACCGCGGCCTGCAGCGCCTCGGGGGCGCCCGCATAGGTGAGCCGCGCGGCCAGTGCGCTGGGTGTGATGCCGTGCTCCACCAGCGTGACGACGATGGCGTTGAAGGTCACCGACTCCTGCGGCGTCGGGATGCGCCCGGTCAGCTCCAGGAAGGCCATGTCGCCCAGGTTCAGGTGGCCGAGGATCTCGGAGGGCAGGTCGCGCCCGCGCACGGTGATCTTGTCCGGCGTGCTGTGGCCCAGCTCGGTGTGCAGGGATTTCTTGATTTTCGTCATGGCAACGAATCTAGTCCTCCAGCGCGCGAGGAGGTTCTCTGATTGCGAAACCCTCCCTTCGGCAAATGCAAATGCCCGCCGCAGGGGTCTTGGGGCACGCTGCGGTTCGTCTTTGCAACGCAACGAGGCAACTCCACACATGGACTCCGAATCACTCGCGGCAGTGCGCGAAGCCGCCCTGGACTACTTCGTGCGCAGCCGCGCCATCGCCCGGCGGCGCAGCCGCACGGAACAGCCGCATGCCGACGAGGCCGAAGGCTGGCGCCACGTCGCCGAGCTCGGCTGGCCCGGCATGCTGGCGCCCGAATCCGCCGGCGGCCTGGCGCTGGGTCTCGACGGCGCCGCGGAAGTCTTGCGCGCCGCGGGCGAGCACGTGGCGCCCGAGCCGCTGCTGGCCGTGGCCGGTCTCAGCGCGCTGCTGCTGGCACGTCTGGACACACCGCCGGCCCGCAGCCTGCTGGTGGAGCTTGTCGCCGGCCGCAGCCTGCCCGCGCTGGCCTGGCAGGAGAGTGCCGGGGACCTGAGCGCGGTGCCGCTGGCCTGTGGTTGCGAAGCGCGCGGGGGCCACGCCGGCGGCGTGCTGCTGCAGGGCGAAAAGCTCATGGTGCTGCCCGGCGCGGCCGCGAGCGGCTGGCTGGTGTCGGCGCGCGGCAACGACGACGCGGTGCTGCTGTGGGTGCCGCGCGGCACCGAGGGCGTGACGGAAACCCCGGTGCCGCTGGTCGACGGCGGCCAGGCCTCCAACCTGCGCTTCGAGCAGGTGGCACTGCCCCCCGGTGCGGTGCTGGCCGAAGGCCCGGCCGCGCAGGACGCGCTGCGCCATGCGCTCGCGGCCGGGCAGATCCTGCAATCGGCCGAGCTGCTGGGCGCAGGGCAGGCCATGCTTGCGCAAACGCTGGCCTACCTGCGCACGCGCTCGCAGTTCGGCAAGCCCATCGGCAGCTTCCAGGCGCTGCAGCACCGCTGCGTCGACATGTTCATTCACCTCGAAGTGGCGCAGGCCACGCTGAACGAGGTGCTGGCGCTGGCGGGCAAGGGGCTCGCACCGGAGCGGCTCGAGGCCGAGGCCAGCCGCGTGAACGCGCGCTGCACGTCCGCCGCGCTGCAGGCGTCGCGCGCTTGCGTGCAACTGCATGGCGCCATCGGCTACACGCAGGAGTGCGACCTGAGCCTGTTCTACAAACGTGTGCTGTGCCTGTCGGCATGGCTGGGCAACGCCAGCGCGCACCAGCGCCGGCATGCGGTGCTGGCCGGCGAGGCCGAGGCGGCCACAGGCGCCGCCACCTGGACCGGCGAGTTCCCGCGCACCGCCGACTGGTCCGCGATGCCAGAGGCCGATTTCCGCCGCATGGTGCGCGCCTTTCTGCAGCAGCGCTACCCGCAGGCGCTGCGCTACCTGTCGCACCGCGCGCGCTGGAGCGAGATGCGCGACTGGTACCTCGCGCTGTCGGCGCAAGGCTGGATCGCCCCCGCCTGGCCGCAGGCGCACGGCGGCATGGGACTGCCGGCGGACAAGCTCATCGCCTGGATCGAAGAGCTGGAGCAGCACGGCGTGGCGCGTGCGCCCGACCAGGGCATCGTGATGATCGGGCCGCTGCTCATCCAGCACGGCACGCCCGAGCAGCAACAGCGCTTTCTGCCGCGCATCCTGAGCGGCGAGAACATCTGGTGCCAGGGCTACTCGGAGCCCAACGCCGGCTCCGACCTCGCGGGCCTGCGCACCGAGGCGCTGCCCGCGCGCGACGCGCAGGGCGAGCACTTCGTCGTCAACGGCCAGAAGATCTGGACCACGCTCGCGCAGGACGCCGACCACATCTTCATGCTGGTGCGCACCGACAAGGACGCACGCAAGCAGGAGGGCATCAGTTTCCTGCTGTGCGACCTGCGCACGCCGGGCGTCACCATCCGCCCGATCCACACGCTCGCGGGCAAGCCCGAGTTCTGCGAGGTGTTCTTCGACAACGTGCGCGTGCCGGCGGAGAACCTCGTGGGCAAGCTGCATGGCGGCTGGACGATTGCCAAGGCGCTGCTGGGCTTCGAGCGCATCTTTCTAGGCAGCCCCAAGCAGTCGCAGTACGCGCTGGGCCAGCTGGCGCGGCTGGCGCAGGCGAGGCGCCTGTTCGCCGACCCGGTGTTCGCGCAGCGCTTCGCGGCGCTGCGGCTCGACGTGCTCGACCTGTCGGCCGCCTACACCGGCTTCGCGAACATCGTGCGCGCGGGCAAGCCGCTGCCCGCGTCGGTGTCGCTGCTGAAGATCTGGGCCAGCGAGACCTTTCACCGCATCGGCGCGCTGCTGGTCGAGGCGGGCGAGGAGCAGGGCGCCGTGGCCGGCGACCAGTTGCTCGACGGGCAGACCTTCAACGTGCTCTCGCCGCTCATCGGGTCCACGGCCGCAATGATCTACGGCGGCACCAACGAGATCCAGCGCAACATCCTCGCCAGGCAGGTTCTGGACCTGCCGGCCTGAGCGATGCGGCCGCCGAAGAATTCATAACAGGAGACAACGCTCATGACATCGACTCACTTCTCGCGCCGCCACCTCATGGCCGCGATGGCAGGCGGCGCGGCACTCGCTGCACTGCCTGCCGGCGTGTTCGCGCAGCAACCCTTGCCCCCTCTGCCGTCTCTCATCAAGCTGGTGGTGGGCTACTCCGCCGGCGGGCCGGTGGACGGTGCGGCCCGCCTGCTGGCCCCCGCGCTGAGCCAGGAGCTGGGCACGCAGGTGATCGTGGACAACCGGCCCGGCGCGAGCGGCTCGCTGGGCGGCGACGCCGTGGCCAAGGCCGCGCCGGACGGCGCGATGCTGTTCTTCGGCGCCAGCCCGACCATCACCATCAACCCGAACGTGCAGCGCAGGATGGCCTTCGACCCGATGAAGGACCTCACGCCCCTCGCGCCCCTGGTGGACTACACCAACGTGCTCGTCGTCAACAACGACGTGCCGGTGCGCAACGTGGCCGAGCTGCTGGCCTATGCGAAGGCGCGCCCCGGCAAGGTGTTCTACGGCTCGGCGGGCGTGGGTGCGTCCAACCACCTGAGCGGCGCGCTGCTGGAGAAGATGACCGGCGTGCAGATGACCCATGTGCCCTACAAGGGCAGCGCGCCGGCCCTGGCCGACGTGATGGGCGGCACCGTGACCATGATGTTCGACATCATCGCCACCTCCAAGCCCTTCATCCAGTCGGGCAAGGTGCGCGCGCTGGCCGTGACCTCGCGCCAGCGCAACCGCATGCTGCCCGACGTGCCGACCATGGTCGAGTCGGGCGTGCCGGGCTACGACGTGGGCGGCTGGTTCGGCCTGTACGGCCCCGCGCGCATGGACCCGGCGCTGGCCGCGCGCATCAACGCCGCCGCGCAGAAGATGCTGGCACGCGAAGACATCGCGAACCGGCTGCGCGAGCAGGGCTACGACGTGTGGTCGGGCGCGGCCGAGGTGCTGGCGACCAAGGGGCAGTCGGACCGCAGGCTCTGGGCCACGGCGTCCAAGGGCATCGAGGCCGAGTAAGCGATGCAGCGCATTCATCCCCTGCTGGAGGCGCGCGCGGCACGCACGCCCGACACGGTCTTTCTCTTCGAGCCAGGCGGCACGACGACCTATGCGGCCTTGCAGGCGATGGTCGACGCGGCCGCGCAAGACCTGCGGGACGCCGGCGTGCGGCCGACCGACCGCGTGGTGCTGGTGGCGGAGAACTGCGCCGCCCACATCGCGCTGATCATGGCCTGCAGCCGCGTGGGGGCGTGGTCGTGCGGCGTGAATGCGCGCATGTCGCCGGGGGAGATTTCGGCCATCGTCGATCGGGCCGATGCGCGGCTGTGCTGTTTCACCGTCGCCGCGTCGGAGGCTGCCCAAAAGCATGCGCAACGCGCCGGTGCACAACCCGCCGCGTTGCCGGGCGTGATGCGCTCGGCCGTGCGTGCCCAGGCGCGCACCGAGCCCGACGCCGCACTCGCCGACACCGCCGCGATCATCTTCACCTCCGGCACCTCGGGCACGCCCAAGGGCGTGATGGTGTCGCACGGCGGCCTGCTGCATTTCGGGCGCGTGTCGGCGCAGGTGCGCGCGCTGGGCGAGCGCGACCGGGCCTATGCCTTCCTGCCGATGACGCACATCTTCGGCATCGGCACCGTGCTGATGGCCGCGCTCACGGGCGGTGCGTCGCTGGTGCTGCGCGGCAGCTTCTCGCCGGCCGACATGCTGCAGGCGCTGGCGCACGAACAGGTGTCGAACCTGCTCGGCCCGCCGACGATGTATGCGCGCCTCCTCGCGCACATCGAGGCCGAGGGCGCCGCGCCGCGTTTTCCGCAGCTGCGCTACGTGTACACCGGCTCCGCGCCGCTCGACCTGGCCCTCAAGCAGCGGGTGGAGGCCTTGTTCGGCCAGCCGCTGCACTACGGCTACGGCCTGTCGGAGTACGCGGGCTCGGTGTTCCTCACGCGCACCGAGGCGCCGCGCGCGGACACATCGGCGGGCTACGCGGTGGCGGGCGGCGAGGCCCGCATCGTGTCCGTCGACGGCCACGATGTGGCGCCGGGCGACACCGGCGAGATCTGGCTGCGCGGGCCGGGCCTGATGCTGGGCTACTTCCGCGACGCGGCGGCCACTGCGCAGGTGATGCGCCCCGGCGGCTGGTATGCCACCGGCGACCTGGGCCGCTTCGACAGCGACGGCGCACTGTTCGTGGTCGGGCGGCTGAAGGAAATGATCATCCGCTCGGGTTTCAACGTGTACCCGGCCGAGATCGAGGCGGTGATCGGGCGCTTCGACGGCGTGCACCTGTGCGCGGTGGTGGGCGTGCCCGAGGCCGACGGCAACGAGCAGATCGTGGCCTTCGTCGAGCTCAAGCCCGGCGCGTTGCTCGACGAGGCGGCGTTGCGTGCCCATCTGGTCGAGCACCTCTCGCCCTACAAGCGGCCGGCGCGCATCGAGGTGATCGACGCGATGCCCACCACGGCCAACGGCAAGCTGCTCAAGCGCGCGCTGCAGGAACGCTGCCGCCTGCCTTGAGGGGGAGGCCCCTTCGGGTCTTCGGGCGTTCTCCTGCACGCAGGCGCGCCGGCGTCCTCCAGCCCGGTGCCGCCATGCGCGCCATCGTGGGGTCTTCTACAAAGGACACCCACCATGGCCGATGACCTGAGCAAGCGCGGACCGCAGGACGCCGCCCGCATCAACGTGAACGAACTGCACGAAGTGCGCTACTGGACCCAGACCCTGGGCGTGACCGAAGCGCAACTGCGCTCGGCGATCGCCGCCGCCGGCGTCGAGGTGAAGGACGTGCGCACCTACCTCGGCAAGCCCTGAACCGGGCCCCGGCCGCGCCGTGCGGCGCCCGCCGAGGTGCCCGGGCGGTCATCGTAGGCACGCTCCTACACCCGTTGCCAGGGGTGGGCACGATACTCGTATTTCCCCTCTCGTTTCAGGAAGTACACCGTGACCGTGCCGTTCAACCCTGCACCCGTGGCCGCCGCGCGATGAAAGCTTCTCCCAGCGCGCGCAGCTGGATCGCCGCCGGCGTGCGCCACGAACTCTTGACCCGGGCCTTGCCCGCCCTGCGCCACGACATGGCGGCGCCCGTTTCGGTGATCCGCATGGCGCTGCTGATGCTCAAGCGCCAGGTCGCCGCGCCCGCCATCGACCCCAAGGCCTGCGAGGAACGCGTGGCGCTGATCGACAACCAGGTGAGCGAACTGGTCGAGGCCATCCGCTCCCTGCGCGACTGGGAACTGGCCACGACCGACGACGGCATCAGCCGCAGCGCGCTGGTGGCGCAATGCGTGACGCTGATGCGCGCCGCCTTCGACCTGCACGGCGTGTCGCTCGAGACCGACGACGCGCTCGCGCCGCAAGAGGGCGAACAGCGCTGGCCCGCCGCCGCCGCCTTGCGCTACCTGTTCCTGGGTTCGCTGGGCTTCCTGCACGACAGCGTGGACGACGCCGGCGCCATTCGCGTCGTGGCGGACGGCGCCAATGCGCTGCGCCTCACGGCCGTGCCACGCGAGCCGGGTGCCACGCATGCGGTGTTCGAAGCACACCGTGCGCCGCGCGCGCTGGCCATCGACGCGGTCGCGCTGCAGAGCCTGGCCGAAGACCTGGGCTATGCCGTGACGCTGGAGGCGGACAGCGTGCGCCTGGTCCTGGCCACCGGCAACTGAGCCTTGCTGTTGCTGGCCGGCTTCGCCGCGCCCTTGCGCGAGGGCACGGCCACCCGGGTGGCACGCCGCTCGCGCGCCTGGCCTTGGCGTTGCACGTTGAGGAAGGCCAGCATCCGGCGCTCCGCCGCATGCAGCCCGCGTGAGGTGCGGGCCTTGCTGCTGCCCCCGATCTTCTCGAACAGCGCGCTCGTGGCCTCGTCGCCGTCCGACAGCGCGCTGCCCAGCGCCAGCACCGCAGGGTGCACATAGGCCTTCTTGCAGACAGCGGGCGTGTTGCCCAGCTGCTTGGCCACGGCCGCCAGGATGTCCTTTGCCGTGTAGCGGGTGCCATCCGCGGCGGCGCGGCCGGGCTCGCAAGCCAGCCGGGTGAGTTCCAGCGCCTGCACGGTACCGTGCCAGGTGCGGAAGTCCTTGGCCGTGAAGCGTTCCCCGCGCGCAGCCTCGGCCAGGTAGTCGTTCACGTCGGTGGACGACACGCTGTGCGGCACGCCGTCGTCGTCCGCGTACTGGAACAGCGTCTGCCCGGGCAGTTGCTGGCACTGGCGCACCACCTTGGCCACGCGCGGGTCGTCCAGCCTGGCGTCGTGCATCACGCCGCTCTTGCCCCGAAAGCGCAGCCGCAGCGCCTGGCCCTGCACCGCCGCATGGCGGTTGCGCAGCGTGGTCAGGCCGTAGGAGCCGTTGGTGCTCGCATATTCCTCGTTGCCTACGCGCAGCAGGGTGGTGTCGAGCAGGCGCACCACCGCGGCCAGCACCTGGCTGCGCCCGGGCGTCTTGCTGCCCCGGGGCAATTGCAGGTCGCGCGCCACGCGGGCGCGGATGCGAGGCAGCGCCAGGGCGAAGGCCTCGAGGCGCTCGAACTTGCTCTCGTCCTTCATCGAGCGCCAGTCAGCGTGGTAGCGGTACTGCTTGCGCCCGCGCGCGTCGATGCCTGTGGCCTGCAGGTGGCCATTGGGCAGCGGGCAGATCCACACCTGGGTGTAGGCCGGCGGAATGGCCAGCATGCGGATGCGCGAGATCTCGTCGACATCGCGCAGCCATCGGCCCTTGGCGTCCCGGTAGCGAAAGCGCTCGCCGTGTTTCAGGCGCTGGATGCCCGGCATGTCGGGGTTCACGTAGACCAGCCCGTTGGCGATGGGCGTGGGCTTCGACGGGGGCTTGGCAGCGGGGGCGGAAGAAGCGGTGGTGGCCGGCATGGGGTGAGATGGTGAAGCGACAACCCGCTTGTGCCAGCGCCGACAATGGCCGCCTGTAGGACGCCGCAAGAGCCGGCCGTGCGCTGGGCGCGCTTGTTGCTTTTGCCGTCGCATTCCCTTTTCTTTTCTTTCGATCGACCACCCGAATGACTTCCCTCGCGTCTTGCGTCTTCACCGCCCGCTGGCTGGCAGTGCCCGCCGCGGCACTGCTTCTCACCGCGTGCGCGGCCACATCCACATCCACCCCGGCAGCATCGGCGCCGGCGCCGGCCGCACCCGTGAAGGTCAAGGTCTTCGTCGCCGCCATGTTCGAGATCGGCCAGAACACGGGCGACCGCGCCGGCGAGTTCCAGCACTGGTACGAGCGCTACTGGAGGGGCGCCAGGCCCCTGGCCGTGCCGGGCGCGCTGCAGCCGGTGTACTGCAACGCCGACGGCGTGTGCGGCGCGGTGCTGGGCATGGGCAAGGTCAATTCCTCGTCGTCGATGCAGGCCATCCTGCTGAACCCGCAGCTCGATTTCTCGCAGGCCTACTACGTGATTTCGGGCGTGGCCGGCACGCCGCCTTCGCGCGGCACCATCGGCGAGGTGAGCTGGGCGACCTGGCTGGTCGACTACGACCTGGGCCACCGCTGGGCGCCCGAGGAGAACAAGGCCGGCGAGCCGACCTTCATGCCGCGCAAGGGCTACGAGGACTACCGCCGCTTCCGGCTCAACCCCGACCTGGTGAGCTGGGCCATGAAGCTCTCGGGCGACACGCCGCTCAAGGACTCCGAGTCGGCCCGCAAGTACCGCCTGCGCTACCCCGACGCGGCCGCCCGCCGCGCGCCCTTCGTGGGCACCGGCACGCACATGACCGGCGACACCTTCTTCCACGGCCCGGGCATGTCGAAGCAGGCGCAGTACATCGCGAAGCTCTACGGCGCGGACGACTACGTCATCACCGAGATGGAAGCCGCCGCCATCACCCTCGTCATCAAGCGCACCCACGGCACCGACCGGGTGATGAGCCTGCGCGGCGCGGTCAACTTCGACCAGGGCAGCCCGAAGGAAACCACGCTGCAGCACCTGGACCCGGCGCCGGGCGAGACGGCGGGCGGCTTTGCGGAGACGGTGGAAAACATCGAGCTGGTGGGCAGCCGCGTGGTGGACCACATCGTCGCGAACTGGCCGACGTGGTCGGTGGGCGTGCCGAAGCCCTGAACACCACCGCTCAAGGCGCCGCAGCTTGCAGGTGCCAGGTCACCGTGAAGTCGAACGGTGTCCAGCGGCTCACGGCAACGCCCGCCTGCCGCAACCCGCGTCCGGTCCAGGTGTTGCAGGTCTCGAACAGGTTGTAGCCGCCATTGGCCTCGTAGAAGGCGTCCTGGTCGTCGTAGTGCGCGCCTGCGATGGGCGTGGCCCGGCCCTGGGGCAGGGCGGCGCGAACGTAGCCGACCAACCGGGCGTACTGCGCCTGCGACAGCGGCAGCGCGTAGGCGCCGCGCCCCAGTTGCCCGCGCCGCAGGTAGCTCACATGCAACAGCGCGCGGTTGCCGCCCGACAGCGCCCCGAAGGCGCGCGACGCCGTCAGGTCGGCCCAGGTGGGCGTGTTCAGGTAGAACTCGCGGTCGCCCCAGCCGATGGCGATGAACTCGGCATCGGGCGGCGGCGCGCGAAAGTCTTGCAGCGGAAACACCTGCAGCCAGTCGACGGCAGCCGAGCGGATGGGGAACACGTAGTCGGTGTGCACGCCGTTGCTGAGCACCCAGGCCTGCACCTCGGGCGCGGCCTTGCCTGGCGACTTGGCGTTGGCCGGCCAGAACATCAGCGCGCAGGCCGTGGCCACATAGAGGCCGACCAGCGCCGCGAAGCCCAGCAAGGCGAAGGCGATGCGGCGCAGCCAGCGTTTCATCGCGGGCCCATTCAGAACAGCGACGCCGTGGTCGCCACCGGCTGCGTCGCCGCACGACCCGGGCCGGCCGGCGCCTGCGCCTCGGGGCTGTCCGCCCTGGCCAGCGCCCCCACGCGCACGCCCAGCAAGCGCAGCGGCCGCTCCAGCGGCACGCGCTTGAGGCACTGGCCGCCGGTCTGGCGGATGGTCTTCGCGTCGGCCGTGAAGCGCTCGATGGTCTGGTCGCGCGTGGCGATCTTGAAATCGTCGTAGCGCAGCTTGATGCCGATGGTCTTGCCCACATAGCCCTTGCGCTGCAGGTCTTCGGCCACCTTCTCGCACAGGTGCGTGAAGATCGCGCCCAGCTCGGCGCGGTCGCGCACCGCATGCAGGTCGCGCTCGAAGGTGGTCTCGCGGCTCATCGACACCGGCTCGCTCTCGGTCACCACGGGCCGGTCGTCGCGGCCCCAGGACACCTCGTGCATCCAGGCGCCGGTGGCCTTGCCGAAGGTGGCCATGAGCCAGTCGCGGTCGCGCGCGGCCAGTTGGCCCACCGTCTCGATGCCGAAGCGCTTGAGCTTCTCGTCGGCCTTGGGGCCGATGCCGTTCACCTTGCGGCAGGGCAGGGGCCAGATGCGGCTTTCCAGGTCGTGCTCGTACACCACCGAGATGCCCTTGGGCTTCTCGAACTCGCTCGCCATCTTGGCGATGAGCTTGTTGGGCGCCACGCCGATGGAGCAGGTGAGGCCGGTGGCGTCGAGGATGGCTTTCTGGATCAACCGCGCCAGCGAGCGCCCGCCGTCGCGCTGGCCGCCGGGCACGTGGGTGAAGTCGATGTACACCTCGTCCACGCCGCGGTCCTCCATGAGCGGCGCAATCTCCAGGATCACCTGCTTGAAGGCGCGCGAGTAGCGCCGGTATTCGTCGAAGTCCACCGGCAAAATGATGGCCTGCGGGCACAGCTTGGCGGCCTTCATGAGCCCCATGGCCGAGCCCACGCCGAACTGGCGCGCCGGGTAGGTGGCGGTGGTGATCACGCCGCGGCCGGTGTAGTCCTTGAGCCGGGGAAACGAATTGATTGGAATGTCGGCCAGCGTGCCGCCTTCGGGCAGGTCGCGGATGGCCTCGTCCACGCGCCGCCGCCCGCCGCCAATCACCACCGGCAACCCCTTGAGCTGCGGATAGCGCAGCAGCTCGACGGAGCCGTAGAAGGCGTCCATGTCGAGGTGCGCGATGCGGCGGATGGGGGGCGCTGGTGGGGAGGACGGGTTCGGGGAACTCACGGCAACAATTGTCTCCCGGCACGGCGCCGCGCGCCCGCGCGGGGCGATTGGGTCAGCGTGCTTCCACGGTCGTGAGCAGGGGCGAGTCGAACATCGCCACCGGCGAGATGACGGGCTCGTCCATCGGCACCCTGTCGCCGTAGCGCTCGCGCATCTTGGCGCGCACCGCCGGGTCGTTCAGGTTGAATTCGCGGATCTTCTGCAGCTCGCCGATGCGCACCCCCAGCGCGCGCTGGTAGAGCTTCCACACCAGCTCGGAACAATAGATGCGCCCGTCCGACCATTCGAAGGTCAGGTCGTAGGGGCGGCCTTCGAAGTCCGAGGTTTTCGCGTGCAGGCGCGCGATGGCGCCGGGTGTCAGCAGCGTGTCGGCATTGCGCAGCCGCTTCGCCACGTAGTGCCCGCCGTTGCCGCGCGCCGTCCACTGTGCCAGCGGCGTGTAGCGCACGGTCTGCACCGCCTCGAACACGTAGGGCTTGCCGCCGCGCAACAGCACGATGCCCATGTGGCTGTAGCGCGAGCCGGTGGCGCGCTGCACCGCCACGCTCTGGGCCGAGCGCGAGGTGTGGAAGACGATGTCGCCGTCTTTCAGCGCGGCGGCGTGGCTGGTGCCGAAGGGCAGGGCGTACAGGAGCAGCGCGAGCGCTGCGGACAGAGGCAGCGCCAGCGCCGCGGGGAGCTTGAAGGTCATGTGGCGCGCATTGTGCGGCACACCTCGCGCCTGGCCAGGCAACCGCAACCTGACCGCCACCTGCGGGCGCCGCGGGTCATTGCTTGCGCACTGCAGCATGGCGGTGCCATCATCCGCGCCATGCAAACCGTCGCCTCCATCCTCTGGCGCAGGCTCGACGCACCGGGTCACGATGCCTGCCGTCTCGAACGCAACGCCTCGGCCTGGCAGCTCGACGGCGCGGCCGTGTTCCGCCTGGAAGGCGGGCGCATCGGCCAGTTGCACTACCGCGTGCGCTGCGACCTGCACTGGCATACGCAATGGGGCACGGTGCGCGGCTGGCTGGGGGATGCGGCGGTCGACCTGTCGATTGCCCGCGACGCGCGCGGCCACTGGAAGCTCAACGACGAGGCGGTCCCCGACCTGTCGCACTGCGTGGACCTCGACCTGGGCTTCACGCCCGCCACCAACCTGCTGCAGCTGCGCCGGCTCAACCTGGCACAGGGCGAGAGCGCCGATGCGCCGGCCGCCTGGGTCGACCTGGATGGCGGCGGCGTGCTGAGCGAGCTGGCGCAGCGCTACCGGCGCACGGGCGACGGCGAATACGCCTACGAAGCCAAGCGCTTCGACTATGCGGCCACGCTGGGTGTCACTGAAGACGGCTTCGTGCGCGACTATCCGCGGCTCTGGGCCGCCGACAACTGATCAGTCGAACTGCGACCGATCCCCCGCCACCAGCGCACGGTTGCGCCGGCGGTCGACGGCGATTTCTTGCGCAAAGTCGTCGATGCTTCCACCCGCCGGCAGGTTGTACGCACCGCGCAACCGCTCGCGCACCGCTTCGCTGCCGAGCACCCGGTTGACCTGCGCATTGAGCCGCTGCACCACCGCCGCCGGCGTGCGCGCCGGCGCGAAGATGCCGAACAGCGAGTCGCGGTTGGCCTTCTCGAAACCCAGTTCCGCCAGCGTGGGCACCGCGGGCAGCGCCTCGATGCGCGCGGGCGCACCGACCGCCAGCGCCTGGAAGCGCCCGCCCTCGATGTACTGCAGCTGCTGCGCCGCGACGTTGGTCGACAGCACCTCGAACTGCCCGCTGAGCGCGTCGTTGAGCTGCGGCCCGCCGCCCTGGTAGGGAATGTGCGTGATGTCGGTGCGGCTTTGCATGCGCACCTGCG
This sequence comes from Variovorax sp. AC103, assembly GCF_979254005.1. Classification (NCBI taxonomy): domain Bacteria; kingdom Pseudomonadati; phylum Pseudomonadota; class Betaproteobacteria; order Burkholderiales; family Comamonadaceae; genus Variovorax; species Variovorax sp. AC103. Next base: position 69,606 of record NZ_CEEDFC010000006.1, read on the forward strand.
CCAGCACCATGTGGCCGATGGTGGCCACGCCCGACGTGGCCCAGCGCACGGCGCCCGGCTGCTGGCGCGCCTGCGCGATCAGTTCGCCGAAACCGCGCCCCGTGAAGGCCGGCGTGCCGACCACCAGCACCGGCGTGCGCATCACGCTGGCCACGGGCACGAAGCCGCGCAGCGGGTCGTAGGGCACGCGCGCGAGCAGCGGGTGCAGCGTGAGCGGGCTGATGGCGGAAAAGGCCAGCGTGCTGCCGTCGGGCGCGGCGCGCGAGAGCGCGTCCATGCCCAGGCTGCCGCCCGCGCCCGGGCGGTTCTCGACGAGCACCGGCACGCCGAGCGCCTGTGCGAGCGGCTCCGCCAGCACGCGCGCCATGCCGTCGCTCACGCCGCCGGGCGGGTAGACCACGATCAGGCGCAACGGGCGGTTCGGGCCCGCGGCGTGCAGCAGGCGCGGCGTGGCGCACACGGCGGCCAGCGCGGTGCCTGCCTGTCGAATGAACGCGCGGCGCCGAAGCGGGCTCATGGCTCCGGGCTCTCGGAGGCCAGCCGGCGCAGCAAGGCGGCGAAGTGCCGCGCGGGCAGGTTGTCTTCCTCGGCGCGCGACACCAGCGTGAGCGGCGCGTCGAGCTGCCCGCCGTCGGCCAGCCGCGCATAGGCGATGGCGTGCGCGTGCACGCCGGTCATCGAGGCCGGCACCACCGACAGGCCGACACCGGCGGCCACGAGGTTCAGGTTGGTCATCATGCGATCGACTTCGGCCACCACGCGCGGGCGCAGGCCCTTGGCGTGGCACAGCGCGAGCAGGTCCGCATAGAGGCCGGGCGCGCCCGGGCGCCGCACGAGGATGATGCCTTCCTCGCACAGCCTGTCCAGCGGCAGCGCGCGCGAGCCCTTGCCCCGGCCCACGGCCAGGCGGTGGTCGCTGGGCATGGCCACCCACACCGGTTCGCGCAGCAGCGTCTCGAACACCAGCCCCTCGGGCCGCGCCACCGGCACGCGCAGCAGGCCGCAGTGCAGGCGGCCTGCCGCCAGCGCCTCGGTGAGTTCGGCCGCGTTGTCTTCGCGCAGCTGCAGCGCCACCTTGGGGTAGGCGCGGCGGAACGCGCGCAGCGCCTCGGGCATGAAGCGGTGCGCCGCGGCCGAGCTGGTGAAGCCGACCGCCAGTGTGCCGGCCTGGCCGGTGGCCACGTGCGCCATGCGCTGCTTCATGGCCTCCATGTCCTGCAGCATGCGCAACGCCTCGGCCTGGAACAGCCGGCCCGCGTCGGTGAGCGCCACCCCGCGCGGATGGCGGCGAAACAGCAGCACGCCCAGCTCGCGCTCGAGCGACTTGATCTGCAGGCTCAGCGGCGGCTGCTGGATGCCCAACTGCTCGGCCGCGCGCGTCATGTGGCCGGTCTCGGCCACGGCGGCGAAGTACCTCAGCGCCCGGATGTCCATGTGTCTCTCATATGTTTTTTATATAGCGAGTGCCACTTTATTTTATTTGACCCTAAGTCACCCGTGAATCTATCGTCCGGCCGCCCATTCAAAAAGCGGCCCACCGAGGCCGCACGACGGAGACAAACCCATGCGCACACCGCGCCCCGCACCAAAGTTTCGTGTTGTCCTTTGCGCGACCGGCCTCTCGCTGGTCCTGGCTGCCTGTGGCGGCGGAAGCGACGGGGGAGGAGCAGGCGGCGCCGGCTTCTTCCTGCCGACGGCGCCTGCCGCCGGCAGCGCCCCGCCGGCCAACGATCCGCCGGACAACCTGCCGGCCCCGCCCGTGCAGCCGGTCGTCGCTTGCGCCGACCTGGCGGGCAGGAGCCTGCCCGCGGCGCTCATCGGCCTGCCCACGCAAGGCGCCACCGTCACCAGCGCCACGCCCGTGGCCGCCGGCGACGCGGGCAACACGCTCGGCGACCACTGCCGCGTGCGCGGCACCATCCAGCCCGTGGACGCGAGCGCGTCGGTCATCAACTTCGCGGTCAACCTGCCCGAGCAGTGGAACCGCAAGACCATCCATTTCGGGGGCGGCGGCTTCGACGGCGTGCTCATCGACGGCACCGAGGTCATCCGCTTCGGCCCCGCCGGCAAGCCCGCGCCGCTGGCGCTGGGCTACGCCACCTACGGCGACGATTCGGGCCACCAGTCGGGCAGCATCACCGACGGGCGCTTCGCCGCCAACGACGAGCAACTGGCCAACTACGGCGGCCAGTCGCTCAAGAAGACGCGCGACGTGGCGCAGGCGCTGGTGCTCGCGCGCTACGGCGTGGCGCCGAAGCATGCCTACTTCCTCGGCACCTCGACCGGCGGGCGCGACGCGCTGAGCTACATCCAGCGCTGGCCGCTGGACTACGACGGCGTGATCGCCAACGAACCCGCGCTCAACTACACCGGCACGCGGCTGTCGAACGTGGCCGTGGGGCGCGCGCTGTACGCCAACGGCGGCGCGGGCTGGATGAACGTGGCCAAGACGCTGCTGGTGCAGAAGGCCGCCATGCAGGCCTGCGACAGGCTCGACGGCGCGGCCGACAACATCGTGAGCAACGTGGAAAGCTGCCGCCTGCTGAACGCGCAGGTCCTGGCCTCGCTGCGCTGCAGCGGCGGCACCGACACGGGCGACAGCTGCCTGTCGGACGCGCAGATCGCCACCGTGCGCACCATCGAGTCGCCGCTGGACTTCACGACCTATGCGCTGGCCAACGGCGTGAGGCGCGCGGGCGGCTACAACCTGCTCGAAGGCGCGCTGGTGGCGGGCCCGTACACCTCGCGCGACCTCGGCACGCGCAAGGTGCCGGGCAATCCGGCCACCTCGGCCGACGCCAACGTGTACCTCACCGGCGACCAGTGGGTGAAGTACTTCGTGACGCGCATCGCCGGCTTCGACACGCTCGGCTTCGACCCGCTGGACCCGGGTGCCTACGCGGCGCGCGTGACCGAGGTGTCGAACCTCACCGACGCGACCAACCCCGACCTGGCGCCGTTCTTCGCGCATGGCGGCCGGCTCATCATGCTGCACGGCCTGGCCGACGAGGTGATCAGCCCGAACTCGACCATCGACTACTACAAGCAGCTCATCGCCACGGTGGGCCAGGCGGCGGTCGACCAGAACGTGCGCTTCTACACCGTGCCCGGCATGGGCCACGGCACCGGCAGCTTCATTCCCAACTGGGACTCGCTGGCCGCGCTCGAGGGTTGGGTGGAAGGGGGGCTCGCGCCCGCCACCGGCGTGGCGGTGGATGCGGTGGCCGGCACCTACGGCCGCACGCGCCCGCTGTGCCAGTTTCCGGCATGGCCCAAGTACCGCGGCAGCGGCAGCCTGGACGCGGCCGTCAACTACAGCTGCGTGACCGAAGTCGGCGACCCGCTGGCCTGCCCGAACCTGCCCGCCTCCGTGACCAGCTACAAGGGCGGCAACAGCTTCGGCGAAGAGTTGCGCGTGCTGATCCACCCGTCCACCATGGCCTACACCGTGACCGTCGATGCCAGCCTGCAGCGCGCCGTGGGCACGCAGCGCACCGGCTCGCTGGTCGCTCAGGGCAGCTGCAGCTATGCGAGCGGCGAGAGCGGCGCCGTCTTCAGCTTCGCGCCGGGCGGCGTGCTGCTGGGCGGCGTGAACGCGCCGAGCGGCGGCGGCTTCGCACCGCTGGTGGCGTTCCAGAACACCTTCGAGAACACGGCGGCGCCCGCGGTGTTCAACCCGGTGGCGGCCGTCTTCAATGCGGTGGGCGTGCAGCAGGGCACGGGCGGCACGGCGGCGCATGCGTCTTCGGTGCGGCTGCGCAATGCGGGCACTTTCCAGTACTGCCGGGACGCGGTCACCGGCGGCTTCGTCACCTACGACGCCGCCTGCACGCAGACCGAGAAGGGCTACATCAACTACAACGCCGCGCATGGCGCCTTCGACCTGTTCTCCACCTCGCCCACGGGCAGCGCCGTCACCACCGGCGGCACGCTCACCGGCTCGATGGTGATCGGGCTGGTGAGCGGCGCGGCCGTGCCGCTGCACCTGGTGCGCGAGTCGGCCGCCAATGCGGGGCTGCGCGTGTTCGGCCTGCAGCAGAGCCTGGTGACCGGCGCGGCCGACGGCAGCTATGCGCTGGTCAGTGTCAAGGGCGAGAACCACGATGCCACGGTGGCCGGCAGCGGGTTCAATCTCGCCGGTGCGGCCGCGGTGCTGAGCTACGACACGCCCGTGCCCGGCGTCGTGCAGGCCGATGCAGGCCGGCCGGGCAATTTCATTTTCAACAGCGGCGTTCTCGCATTCGTTTCCAACCCGGGCACGAATGCGGCGCTGGAACTCGGAGTACGGCATTGAACAAGGCAAACGGCCATCACGTGGCATTCATCGCGGCATTCGCCCTGCTCGGCCTGGCGCCGATGCTGTCCGCGCATGCGGCACCACCGTCCGCGCCCAAGGCCGCGGCCTGCCCCTCGCCGGTGCCCGACGCCGCGCGCTGCTACACCGGAGACGACGGCACGGGCGCCCTGTACTGGATCGCCATTCCGAAGGACTGGGCCAACGACGGCAAGGGCGTGCTCGTCATGCACGCCCACGGCGGCCCCGAGACCGGGCCGCCCAAGCTGGCGCGCAGCGAGGAGGACCTCAAGCGCTGGGCCGTCACCGTGAAGGCCGGCTACGCCTGGGCCGGCTCCACCTACCGGCGCGGCGGCTACGGCGTGACCATGGCGGCCGAAGACACCGAGCGCCTGCGCCGGGTCTTCGTGCGCTACTTCGGCCAGCCGCGCCGCACGCTGCTGCACGGCCAGAGCTACGGCGGCGGCGTGGCCGCGAAGGCGGCCGAACTGTATGCGCCCGCCGGCGATGCGAAGAGCCCCTACGACGGCTTGCTGCTCACGAGCGGCGTGATCGGCGGCGGCAACAGCAACTACGACTTCCGCCTCGACCTGCGCGTGGTCTACCAGTACGTCTGCCGCAATCATCCGCGTCCCGACGAGCCGCAGTACCCGTTGTGGATGGGCCTGCCGGCGGATTCGAAGCTCACGCGCGCCGACCTCGCCGAGCGCGTGAAGGAATGCACCGGCGTCGGCCTGCCTGCCGCGCAGCGCACGCCCGAGCAGGCGGCGCACCTGAAGACCATCCTGTCGGTCGTGAAGATCCAGGAGCGCTCGCTGCTCGGCCACCTCACGTGGGCGACCTGGCTGTTCCAGGACCTGGTGCAGAAGCGCCTGGACGGGCGCAACCCCTTCGGCAACATCGGCGTGGTGTACACCGGCTCGGCCGACGATGCGGCGCTGAATGCCGGCGTGGCGCGCTACGCGGCCGACCCGCAGGCCATGGGTGCCCTGGCGGCGGACAGCCAGCCGACCGGCCGCACCGCGCTGCCCACCGTGGGCCTGCATGCCATCGACGACCCGACCGCCTTCGTCGAACTGGAGAACGCGTACCGCCGCATCCGCGACGCGGCCGGCACCGGCAGCCTGCTGGTGCAGAGCTTCAGCAGCGAGCGCGAGCACAGCTACCTGAGCGACTCGGAGTACCCCGCGCTCTTCGCCGCGCTGCTCGACTGGATCGACAAGGGCGAGAAGCCCACGCCCGAAGGCCTGGCGCAACGCTGCAAGGCGCTCGCGGCACGCTACGACACCGACGGCAAGAACGGCTGCCACATCCAGCCCGCGTGGCAACCGCCCACGCTCGAAAGCCGCGTGCCCGCGCGCGCGCCCTGATTTTCTTTTCCACGTTACGGAGACTTCATGAAAAAACTGTTCGCTCTCGCGGCGCTCGCCGCTGCCGCCGTCGCTGCCCACGCACAGGACTTTCCCGGCAGCAAGTCGATCACCATCATCGTGCCCTTCGCGGCCGGTGGCCCGACCGACCGCGTCGCGCGCGACCTGGCCGAGGCGTTGCGCAAGCCGCTGGGTGGCGGCACCGTCATCATCGACAACGTGCCCGGTGCGGGCAGCTCCATCGGCGCGGCCAAGGTGGCGCGTGCCACGCCCGACGGCTATACGCTGCTGCTGAACCACATCGCCATGGCGACCGTGCCGAGCCTGGTGCGCAACGTGCCGTTCAAGGTCGAGACCGATTTCGAGTACCTGGGCATCGTCAACGACGTGCCCATGACGCTCATCGCCAAGCCCAGCATCCCGGCCACCAACTACAAGGAACTGGCGAGCTGGATTGCCGCGAACAAGGGCAAGATCAACATCGGCAACGCGGGCGTGGGCTCGGCCTCGCACCTGTGCGGCCTGCTGTACCAGAGCGCCACCAGGACGGAGATGACGCCCGTGCCCTACAAGGGCACCGCACCCGCCATCACCGACCTGATAGGCGGGCAGATCGACCTGCTGTGCGACCAGACCACCAACACCACGCCGCAGATCCAGGGCGGCAAGGTCAAGGCCTATGCGGTGACCACCCCGCACCGCCTCACGCTGCCGCTGCTGAAAGACCTGCCCACGCTGGACGAAGCGGGCCTGAAGAACTTCCAGGTCACGATCTGGCACGGCCTGTATGCGCCCAAGGGCACGCCGGCGCCGGTGCTGAAGAAGCTGAACGACGCACTGAAGGTGGCGCTGAAGGACCCGGACTTCATTCGCCGCGAAGAACTGCTGGGCGCGGTGGTGGCCACCGACGGGCGCATCGAACCGGCAGGCCACAAGAAGTTCGTGATCGATGAAATCGCGAAATGGACGCCGGTCATCAAGGCGGCCGGCGTGTACGCGGATTGATCGCTACCCGCTATCGGCACCCCGTTGCGCGCGGTGCGGGATCCTTGCGGCGCGATCAAAAGTTCCAAGTTTGAATTGCTCGGAAATTCAGCATTCTTTTCGCGTGTTCACATTTGCTGGGCACAATGCCAGCATGCCAAACATTGCATCGATCCTTAAATCCGAAATTTCACGCGTCGCCCGCAAGGAAGTGCGCGTGGAAATCGAGACCCTCAAGAAGGCATCTGTACAGCACCGCGCGGCCATTGCCGCGTTGCGCCGCCAGGTGAGTGCGTTGGAAAAGGAACTGCGCAGCGTTGCCAAGGGCGCGACGCGCAGCGCGCGCGCCAGCGAAAGCGACGAGGCGGACGAGGGCGGGACCAAGCGGCGCTTCAGCGCGGGCCGGTTGGCCTCGCATCGCACCAAGCTGGGTATTTCCGCTGCGTCTTATGGAAAGCTGGTGGGCGTGTCGGGCCAGACGATCTACCACTGGGAACAGGGCAAGGCACGCCCCCGGGCTGCGCAACTGGAGAGCCTGGCTGCCGTGCGTGGGCTTGGAAAGCACGAAGTGGCCGAGCGGCTCGGCGCCGAATAACGGCACCGAATCAGAGGTTCAGGCAGGCATTGAAGCCTGCCGCGCCTGCTCGAGTTCCGCACGCAGCGCCTCCATCGGCGGCTTGACGGCATCGCTCGCCTGCTCGGCAAACTCCTTCACCGGCGCCCATTTGTGCCCACGCCCGTCGAGCGACAGGTCATAGGCGCGCTGCAGGTGCGCCAGCAGTTTTCTTGAAGATGCCTGCGCCACCAGCAACGCATCGATGGCGCGCGGCATGTCGAAGCGCAGGTGGTCCACCGCCGCCAGCGCCGCCGTCACGCCCTCGAGTTCGAGCGACAGGTGCAGCAGGTCGAGCGCGGTTTCGTCAGGGTGCGACTTGACCTTCTCGGCAACCTTGTAGACCGCGTCGACCAGTTGCAAGGCCCCCTGGTGCAGCGAAAGCCGTGCCGCCGATGCCATGTCCGCATGCCGCTGCGCTTCCAGCCCGCGCTGCCGCTGCACGACCCACAGGCCCAGCCCGACGGCGGCAATCGACCCGAAGGCCTGCGCCCATTCGGCCCAATCCCCGGGCGTGACCGGCGGATAGGCCGCAAAGACGCCGATCAACGCGCCGCAAATGAGCACGGCGGTGCCATACACCGCCACGGTTTCCAACTTTGACTTCATGCCTCTTCCCCTCGGAGGCTGGAAGTATGTCCCGGGGCCGGGCGCTTGAATTGCCCGAACAAAGGGACTTAAGCCGCTCAATGATCGTGATGCAGGTAGCTGGCCTGCTTCGGCAAACGCAGGCTGACGACGAACGCAAGCACCATCATCCCGCTCACGTACCAGAAGAACGCCGATTCGTGGCCCAGCGACTTGAGCCCCAGCGCCACGTACTCCGCCGAGCCGCCGAAGATCGCATTGGCCACCGCGTAGGCCAGCCCCACGCCCAGCGCGCGCACCTCGGGCGGGAACATCTCGGCCTTCACGATGCCGCTGATCGACGTATAGAAGCTCACGATGGCCAGCGCCACGATGATCAGCACGAACGCCACCACCGGGCTGGTCGTGTACTGCAGCGCCGTCAGGATGGGCACCGTGGCCAGCGCGCCCAGGCCGCCGAACAGCAGCATGTTGTTGCGCCGCCCGATGCGGTCCGACAGCGCGCCGAACAAGGGCTGCATGCACATGTAGAAGAAGAGCGCGCCGGTCATCACGTAGCTGGCGGTCTTGATCGGCAGGTGCACCGTGTTCACCAGGTACTTCTGCATGTAGGTGGTGAAGGTGTAGAAGATCAGCGAGCCGCCGGCCGTGTAGCCCAGCACGGTGAGAAATGCGGGCGTGTGGTGCTTGAGCAGGCCCGCCATGCTGCCGGCCTCCTTGTTGGCCTTGGCTTCGGCGCTCTGCGTTTCATGCAGCGTGCGGCGCAGCAGCAGGGCCACCACGGCGGCAATGGCGCCGATGACGAACGGAATGCGCCAGCCCCAGGCCTTGAGTTCAGCCTCGGTCAGCAGCTGTTCGAGCACCACGATGACCAGCACCGCGAGCAGCTGCCCGCCGATCAGCGTGACGTACTGGAACGACGAGAAGAAGCCGCGCTGGCCCTTGAGCGCCACCTCGCTCATGTAGGTGGCGGTGGTGCCGTATTCGCCGCCCACCGACAGGCCCTGGAACAGGCGGCACATCAGCAGCAGGAAGGGCGCCCACGCGCCGATCTGCGCGTAGGTGGGCAGGAACGCGATGACGAGGGAGCCGCCGCACATCATCGTGACGGAGATCAGCATCGAGGTCTTGCGCCCGAGCCGATCGGCCATGCGGCCGAAGAGCCAGCCGCCGATGGGCCGCATGAGAAAGCCCGCGGCGAACACGCCGGCGGTGTTCAGCAGCTGCGCGGTGGGGTCCGACTTGGGGAAGAAGGCCGGCGCGAAGTACAGCGCGGAGAACGCGTACACGTAGAAGTCGAACCACTCGACCAGGTTGCCGGAGGAGGCCGCCATGATCGCGAAGACGCGGTGGCGTTTTTCTTCGGCCGAGTAGTGAGGGGGAGAGGTTTCTGGCGACGAGGCCGCCGGGCCTCCAGAAACAGGCGTGACTGCGCTCATGGTGCCTTCTTGTGCCGTGCAGGCAATGTTGTTGTTGCCAAAACATTCTGCGCCGGCAGCGGGGTGCCGCGTGTCAGCCGCCGCCGCATCGGCCTACCCCCGAAGTGGCCTTCGCGGGCCTGCCAGAGCGGCTGCCGTCAGAACGTGCCCGGCAGCAGGATGCTCGAATCGACCTCGTCGATGTTCGTGCGGCCGCAGAAGGCCATGGTGATGTCCAGCTCCTTGCGAATGATCTCCAGCGCGCGCGTCACGCCTTCCTGCCCGTGCGCGCCCAGCCCGTACAAAAAGCTGCGGCCGATCAGGGTGCCGCGCGCGCCCAGGGCGCGTGCCTTGAGCACGTCCTGCCCGCTGCGGATGCCGCCGTCCATCCACACCTCGATCTCGGTGCCCACCGCGTCGACGATGGCGGGCAGCGCCGCGATGGAGGAGGGCGCGCCGTCGAGCTGCCGGCCGCCGTGGTTCGACACGATGAGCGCATCGGCGCCGCTGGAGGCCGCAAGCCGCGCGTCTTCCACGTCCATCACGCCCTTCAGTATGAGCTTGCCGCCCCAGAGCTTCTTGATCCACTCGACGTCGGCCCAGCTCAGCGCGGGGTCGAACTGCTCGGCGGTCCACGACGACAGCGACGACAGGTCTTTCACGCCCTTGGCGTGGCCCGCGATGTTGCCGAAGGTGCGGCGCTTGGTGCCCAGCATGCCCATGCACCAGCGCGGCTTGGTCGCGAGGTTGATGAGGTTCTTGATCGTCGGCTTGGGCGGCGCGGTGAGGCCGTTCTTGATGTCCTTGTGGCGCTGGCCCAGGATCTGCAGGTCCAGCGTGAGCTGCAGCGCCGTCACGTTGGCGGCGCGGGCGCGCTCGATCAGGCGCTCGATGAAGTCGCGGTCCTTCATGACGTACAGCTGGAACCAGAACGGGTGGCGCCCGGTGTGCTCGGCAATGTCTTCGAGGGAGCAGATGCTCATGGTCGACAGCGTGAACGGAATGCCGAAGGCCTTGGCCGCGCGCGCGCCGAGGATCTCGCCGTCGGCATGCTGCATGCCGGTGAGGCCGGTGGGCGCAATGGCCACGGGCATGGCGGCTTCCTGGCCGACCATGGTGGTGCGCAGCGAGCGGCCTTCCATGTTCACGGCCACGCGCTGGCGCAGCTTGATCTTCTGAAAGTCGCTCTCGTTGGCGCGGTAGGTGCCTTCGGTCCATGCGCCGGAGTCGGCGTAGTCGTAGAACATCTTGGGCACGCGGCGCTTGGCGATCACCCGCAGGTCTTCGATGCTGGTGATCTTGGAAAGGTCGGACACGGGCTGTCTCCTGCGTGGTTGGTTAGTTTATGTAAGCGAACTGAGCATTATCGACAGACCCCATTGGGGAGATCTGAAAGTTTCGGAGAGGCGAACTGAAAAGAATTCAACGGCGATGTGATGTCCGGCAAGGTCAACTTCAGAAGCAAAGCCGCACGCCGTACGCGAAAGAACTGGCAGTCCCGCGCACTTTGCCCGCATCCGACTTGTATTCGTCGGTGATCCTGACAGAGGCCATGCCTAGAATTTCGACGCACAAAAATCAGGGAGAGATCAACAATGCGTTTCATGGAAACGGCGTGTGCTTGCTGCAAATTTCGCTGGCCGCGCCTGGGCGATCGCCCGAGCGCTTGCCGCATTCGGCTCGGCGTACAAGCGTCGGCTTCCGATGGCCGACATCCAGTGTCGCAGGCGATGGCCCAATGACCACGGACCCCGATACCGGCAAACGGCGAATCGCCGCCAGCATGAAATGGGGAATGGTCCTCGCGGCGGCCGCAGTGATATCTCCCGTGATATTTCTTGCTGTCAAGGGGCTGGTGGGCTTGGCTTTAGCGCTGATGGTGGGCCTGGCGATCGTGAATCTGGCGCCTGTGTTGAGCATGAAGTTTGCAAATTGGAAGTTCAGGGCGCTCAAGCACGAAGCCGGCAAAAACCCCATCGAAACATTGCAGAACCAGCAGGCCGAAAAGGAGCGAGACCTGAAGTCGGAGGCCGAGAAGATCAGCCAGTTCGATGCTGCGGTCGAGACCTTCCGCGCCCAGCTCATGGCGGAAGCACAGGAGCAGCCCGAAGCTGCTGCCACCGGCGTGCCCACACTTCGTCAGATGGAGCGACTGCTCGCCTTCAGGCGTCTGAAATACAAACGCGCAGCAGAAGACGTCAAGGCCCGACGCCAGAAGGTCGAGCTTGCACAGTCGCGGTATCGCGTCGCGCTTCTCGCTCAGGAAGTCACCAAGGCGGCTGGCGAAACGCAAGGGACAGTGCTCGACAAGATCCTCGAGGACATCGCGTTCAACGCTGTCGACGAAACAGTGAACCTGAGCATGGCTTCTCTAAGGACGGCCATCATGGTTGAAGAGATACCAATGGACGATATCGATCTGCAACAGATCGATTTCAAGACGCCTGTGATGCTGGATGCCCCCACGGTCAACACCCAGGAATTGATGGTGGCACTTGCGCCGCGCACGGCTGGCGCAGGCAAGAGTGCATTGCAATGACCTTTCGCATCATCGCGTCGCTGCTGCTGGCAACAGTGCTTGCTGTGCTGGTTTATCTGACCGAAGCAGGAAGTGCTTTCACAGATCCCGGCAACACCGCTTCACCTCCGCCGGCCTCTTCGGGCGACGACAAGGTGATGAAGAACCTCAAGATCGACTAAACACTCCGGACACCAAGGAAATGCAGTTGCGCTCCCGAATCCTCGCCCTTGCGGCAGTCGCCATCATGGCCAGCACCATGACGCAAGCCCAGAGCCTGAAGGTCGCCACGGGCGGCCCCAAAGGTACCTACTCGACCATGTTCAAGGAATTGAATAACGCCTGTGCGTCCGATGTGCCGTTGGTCGAGGTCAACAGTTCAGGGTCGAACGACAACATCACGTTGCTGACAGGAAATCAGGTGAACGGCGCGTTCACGCAAACAGACGTGCTTTACTTTCGGGCTCGCACGGAGGAGCTTGGCAATGTCAAGACACTGCTGACGCTCCACCCCGAGGAAGTTCATGTTCTGGCGCGCGCCGACTCCGGTCTGAAGGCCGGCGGCATGCTGGGCGTGGGCGGAAAAGCCGTGGTCTTCAGCGACATCGCGGGTCTCGGCGGTCACAAAGTGGGGGCGGCTGGCGGGGCATTCACCACCGCGCAGGTGATTCGTCTGCAGACCGAGATTCCGTTTCAAGTCGAACAATTCAGTTCCAATGCCGACCTGCTGGCGGCTCTCTCGAACGGACGTGTCCAAGCGGCGCTCATGGTCGGTGGAGCTCCATACGGTGAAGTGGCCAACTTGGGGAACGACTTCAAGCTGCTTTCCATTCCGGAAAGCGTGGCCGCCAAATTGAAAGGCGTGTACCGCGCTGCGCGTCTGAGTTATCCGAAGATGGGTGCGGCGGGCGTTCCCACTGTCGCGACCGATGCCCTTTTCGTCACGCGGGAGTACAAGACGCCCAGGATGGTCGAGAGCCTTGCCAAGTTTCGTGTCTGTGCCCTTCAGGCGATCGAGGGCCTGAAGGAAACAACGGGCACGCATGCAAAGTGGCAGGCAGTCGACGTCAATAACAGAGGCAAGTGGGCCTGGTATGAGTTGCCGCCCGAAGTTGCAAGCTCGACGCAGTCGGCGACGCCTCGCATCTCGGCACAGGGCGGCAAGAAAATCGCCTCCCCGAAGTAGTCCGAATGTCTGTCGTTGCGATTGGCACCACGGAAGTGGGCCGAGCGCAAGCCCAGCGAGGCGGGGTCAGTCCCGCAGCGCTTGCCGCAGCCAGTCCACGAAGGTCGCGCACTCCCAGCGCTCCATCGCGCCCGGGCGCCAGCACAGGAAGTAGGCGTTCGGCGACGGCACGCTGCGCGCCGACAGCCGCACCAGCCGCCCGCTGTCCAGCCAGGCGCTGCCCAGGCGCAGGTGCATCAGCACCACGCCGAAGTCTTCGGCCGCCGCGTCCAGCGCCAGCCCCAGGTCGTTGAACTGGTGGCCCGTGGCCGGCTCGGGCAGGCCCACGCCGCAGGCCTTGAACCAGGTGCGCCACGACTCCAGCGGCGTGCGCAGCAACTGCGCGCGCGACACCTCGGCGTCGGTCGCGAAGCCGTCGAAGGGTCCGTGGCGCTTCAGGTAGGCGGGGCTGCACACCGGGGACACCTCGTCCGCCAGCAACTGGAAAGACTCCCGGTCGTGGAACGGCCCGGTGCCGAAGCGCAGCTCGATGTCGGCCTCTTCCACTGTGGTGTTGCGCACCGGCGCGGTCACCTGCAGCATCAGTTCGATGTTCGGGTACGCATCGCGAAACCGCGCGAGCCGCGGCAGCAGCATCTGGCGCGAGAAGGTGGGCGTGACGGCCACGCGCAGCCGCCGCACCTGCGAGGCGGGTTCGCGCCCGGGCACCTGCTGCAGCGCCGCAATGGCCTCGCGCACGCGCGCCAGGTAGGTCATGCCGTCGGCGCTCAGGCCGAAGTCGCTGCCCGCGAAGAACTTCAGGCCCAGCAGCAGCTCGAGCTGGCGGATGCGGTGGCTCACCGCGCTGGGGGTCACGCTGAGTTCCTCGGCGGCCAGGTTCACGCTGCGCAGCCGTGCGACGGCCTCGAAGGCCTGCAGGCCCTGGGTCGAGGGGAGACGCGTGAAAGCCATCGGTTGCGGGTTGGGGGAGTGAGAGGGGATGTTAGCGAAACGCCGTCGGTTGCCCGTGCCGTGCGGGGCCGCTCACGGCGATGGTCGTGAAGCAGCAGCAACGGCTGCCAGCGCTTCGAGCAGCCGCCGCAGGTCGTCCACGGCCTCGCGCGCCACGGCCGCGTCCCCCATCTGGGCCTTGACGATGGCGCCGTCGACACCGAGCCCTGCCGCCTGTGCCAGCGCCATGCGCGCCGGCAGCCGTGCGGGCAGCAGGCCCGCGATGACTTCGACCATCTCGCGCTTGTGTTCGCGCGCGCGCTGCAAGGCGCCTTCCACGCTGCCGCCCACTTCGGCTGCTGCGTTGATGAAGGCGCAGCCGCGAAAAGCCGGGTCGGCGAACCATTCGGCCATCACGTCGGCCAGCAGCAGCAACGCATCGGCATCGTCCGCGCGCTCGTGCGCGCTGCGCCGGCCCAGCGCATCGACGAACCAGGCCATCCACCGCGTGTGCCGGTGATCGAGGAACTCGCGCACCAGGTCGTCCTTCGAGGAGAAGTGCCGGTAGAAGGTGACCTTGGTGACGCCCGCTGCGGCAATCACGCGGTCGATGCCGGTGGCGCGGATGCCGTCGGCATAGAAGAGGTCGTGCGCGGTGAGCAGGATGCGCTCGCGCGCGGGGAGCGAGGCGATGGTGGAGATGTCCATGCCGCAATTGTAGGCATGTAGACAGGTCTGTCTACGTGTGGCACATTGCGGCGCATCCCCTCTTCACTTCTTCATCGAAAGACGCTCATGGAATCCCGCCCGCCGCTGCCGCCCTTCACCCTCGAATCCGCCACCAGGAAAGTCCAGGCCGCCGAAGATGCCTGGAACACGCGCGACCCGGTGCGCGTGAGCCTGGCCTACACGCCCGACACCGAATGGCGCAACCGCGCCGACTTCGTCAACGGGCGCGAGCAGGTGGTGGAGTTCCTCACGCGCAAGTGGGAGCGCGAGCACGACTACCGGCTGAAGAAGCAGCTGTGGGCCTTCATGGACAACCGTATCGCCGTGCGCTTCGAGTACGAATGGCACGACGCCGCGGGGCAGTGGTTTCGCAGCCATGGCAACGAGAACTGGGAGTTCGCGGAGAACGGGTTGATGCAGCGGCGCTACGCGAGCATCAACGACCAGCCCATCGCAGAGGCAGACCGCAAGTTCCGCTGGGAGCGCTGACCGGTTTGGCTCCTTCCCCCTCTGGGGGAAGGTCGGGATGGGGGCAGGCCTTCGCACAGGCGCAATGCTTTCTCGAAGGCCGCGTGCCCCCACCCCGGTCCTCCCCCAGAGGGGGAGGGAGCAAGACATCGGGCACGGCTGTTGCTTGCTTTTGGTGCATGGAGACGCCCGTACTCGACCCGACCGCCAGCCATCCGCTCTGGCAGCACCAGCTCGGCCTGTTGCTGGAGTCGACGGGCGAGGGCATCTTCGGCATCGACCTCGACGGCCACTGCATGTTCATCAACCGGGCCGGCGCGCAGATGCTGGGCCACGAGGCGCGCGACGTGCTCGGCTCCAACATGCACGAGCTCACGCACCACTCGCACCCCGACGGCTCGCACTATGCCGACACCGACTGCCCCATCTTCAACGCCTTCCGCCGCGGCCTGCCGTGCCGCATCGACACCGAGGTGTTCTGGCGCCGCGACGGCAGCGCCTTCGCGGTCGAGTATTCGAGCCACCCGATCATGGACGGCGCGCAGGTGCGCGGCGCCGTCATCACCTTCGTCGACATCACCGAGCGCCGCCGCCAGGCCGAGGCGCTGCAGCAGGCCAAGGACGAACTCGGCCTGCGCGTGCAGGAGCGCACCCGCGAGCTCAGCGACGCGCTGGTGCAACTGCGCGAACTGTCCGCGTGGCTCGACAAGGTGCGCGAAGACGAGCGCACCCGCATCGCGCGCGAGGTGCACGACGAGCTCGGCAGCCTGCTGGTGGCGCTGAAGATGGACGTCAACTGGATCGGCAAGCGCCTGGGCGAGCAGCAGGAGCGCGCGCCCGACGCGGCGCAGGCCATGCGCGAACAGATGCGCTGCAAGTGCAGCAACATGAGCCAGCTGATCGAGCGCGCGGTCGACAACGTGGGCCGCATCATCACCGACCTGCGCCCCAGCATCCTCGACCACCAGGGCCTGTGGGCCGCGCTCGAGTGGCAGGCGCACGAGTTCGTGCAGACGGCCGAGCTCGCGCTCGACTGGCGCTTCGACGTACCGGCGGGCGTGGAACTGCCCGAGGCCGCGGCCATCGCGGTGTTCCGGATCTTCCAGGAGATGCTGAGCAATGTCGGTCGCCATGCCAGGGCGCGCAGCCTCGGCATCCGCATCGGCGTCGAAGAAGGGCAGCTGAGCCTCAGCGTGCGCGACGACGGCGTCGGGGCGCCGGCGCAGGCCTTCGAGGCCGCCACCTCCTACGGCGTGCTCGGCATGCGGGAGCGGGCGCGCCACTTCGGCGGGCGCATCGACATCGAAAGCCATGTCGGCGAAGGGAGCACCTTCTGCCTGCACCTGCCGCTGGCGGTGGAACGTTGAAATGAGCGACATCCGCGTCCTCATAGGCGACGACCACCGCATCGTGCGCGAGGGCCTCAAGCAGATGCTGGGCGACCTCTCCAACGGCTTGCCCGCCATGGCCGTGCGCGCCGAAGCGCAGACCGGCCCCGAAGTGCTGGAGGCCGTGCAGGCGCTCGGCGGCCCCGAAGGCCTCGACGTGGTGCTGCTCGACATCGCGCTGCCCGAGCGCGACGGGCTCGACGTGCTGCAGGCGCTGCGCAAGCAGTGGCCCACGCTCCCCGTGCTCATGCTCAGCACCTACCCCGAGAAACAGTACGCCGTGCGCTGCATCAAGCTCGGCGCCTCGGGCTACCTGAACAAGAGCGCCGATGCCGACGACATGGTCGGGGCGGTGCGCAAGGTGGCGGCCGGCGGGCTGTATGTGTCGGCGGCCACGGCCGAGGCGCTGGCCACCGCCGTCGGCCGGGGCGCGGGGCAGGGCGCCGAAGTGCTCTCGCACCGCGAGCACCAGGTGTACCGCCTGCTCAGCGCCGGGCACAGCGTGAGCGAAATCGGTGCGCAACTGGGCCTGGCGCCCAACACCGTCAGCACCTACCGTGCACGCATCCTCGAAAAGACCGGCACCAAGAACGACGTCGAACTGGCCCTGTATGCCGAACGCCACGGCAAGCAGGGCGCAGCCGGCTGAAAACCCGGCGCGCATGCCCCGGCTTGTAGTGCCAGCCCTACAAGGCCTCGACATCGGCGGCACGATCTGAAGCCGCAACGCGCCGAACGGCCGGTGCGCGGCAATTCCGGCCCGGCGCTTGCAACGGTGGCTGCATCTTTCCAACGAGGTGCACCACCATGTCCAGCCCGCACGAACCGACCGCCTGCGATCCCTACGATGCCGACCGGCCTCTGAAAATGCGCTGCGCCTGCGGGCGCGTGCATGGTGCGGGCAGCTCGGGCGTGTTGCCGGAAGACAAGCTCGAGGCCAGCCTCATGAAGGCGCTGTTCCCCGTCGACAGCGTGCGCCGCGGCTTCCTGCGGGCCGTGGGCGCCAACACCGCGCGCGCCGCCATCGCCTCGGTGATGCCGCTGGGCGCGCTGCAGGCCATGGCGCAGGAGAAGGCGCCGCTGGAGAAGACGAAGCTGAAGATCGGCTTCATTCCCATCACCTGCGCCACGCCGCTCATCATGGCGCACCCGCTGGGCTTCTATGCCAAGCAGGGCCTCGACGTGGAAGTGGTCAAGACGGCGGGCTGGGCGCTCATTCGCGACAAGATGCTCAACAAGGAGTACGACGCCACGCACTTTCTGTCGCCCATGCCGCTGGCCATCTCGATGGGCGCGGGCTCCAACGCCGTGCCCATGAACGTCGCGACCATCCAGAACACCAACGGCCAGGCCATCACCCTGGCCAACAAGCACAAGGACAAGCGCGACCCGAAGATGTGGAAGGGCCTGAAGTTCGCCGTGCCCTTCGAGTACAGCATGCACAACTTCCTGCTGCGCTACTACGTGGCCGAGGCGGGCCTGAACCCCGACACCGACATCCAGATCCGCGTGGTGCCGCCGCCGGAGATGGTGGCCAACCTGCGCGCCGGCAACATCGACGGCTACCTGGGCCCCGACCCGTTCAACCAGCGCGCCGTGTTCGAGGAAATCGGCTTCATCCACCTGCTCACCAAGGACCTGTGGGACGGCCACCCGTGCTGCGCCTTCGGCACCTCCACCGAGTTCATCGAGAAGAACCCCAACACCTTCGCCGCGCTGGTGCGCTCGGTGCTCACCGCCTCGGCGATGGCGCGCGACCCGAAGAACCGCGAGCTCATTGCCAAGGTGATCGCGCCCGCGCAGTACCTGAACCAGCCGGAGGTCGTGCTCAACCAGGTGCTCACCGGCAAGTTCGCCGACGGCCTGGGCAACATCCGCACCGTGCCCGACCGCGCCGACTTCGACCCCATTCCCTGGCAGTCGATGGCCGTGTGGATGCTCACGCAGATGAAGCGCTGGGGCTACGTGAAGGGCGACATCAACTACAAACAGATCGCCGAAAAGGTGTTCCTGCTCACCGACGCCAGGAAGCGCATGAAGGAGCTCGGCCAGGCCGTGCCCGACGGCGCGTACCCCAAGTTCACCATCATGGGCAAGGTGTTCGATCCGTCCAAGCCCGACGACTACGTCAAGAGCTTCGCCATCGCGAAGATGGCCTGAGCCATGCCGAAGAAAGCCATCACCTTCAAGGCGGCGCTGGTGTCGCTGCTGATGTTCCTGCTGCTGCTTGGCGTGTGGCAGCTGGCGACCATGCCCGGCGCCGATGTCTCTGCGGCGGCCGGCATGACCGCCGAGCAGATCGAATACCAGAAGATGCTGGGCAAGGACCCGACGCAAGGCCAGGTGAAGAGTTCGGGCTTTCCCACACCCGCCGAGATGGGCGCCACCGCATGGGCGCACCTGTCGAACCCGTTCTACGACAACGGGCCCAACGACAAGGGCATCGCCATCCAGCTGGCCTACTCGCTGGCGCGCGTGGGGCTGGGCTTTGCGCTGGCCTGCCTGGTGGCGGTGCCGCTGGGCTTTGTCATCGGCATGTCGCCGCTGCTGCACAAGGCCTTCGATCCGTTCATCCAGGTGCTCAAGCCCATCTCGCCGCTGGCGTGGATGCCGCTGGCGCTCTACACCATCAAGGATTCGTCGGCCAGCGGCATCTTCGTGATCTTCATCTGCTCGGTGTGGCCGATGCTGCTGAACACCGCCTTCGGCGTGGCCTCGGTCAAGCGCGAATGGCTCAACGTGGCCAGCACGCTCGAAGTCAGGCCGCTGCGCCGGGCGCTGCGCGTGATCCTGCCGGCGGCGGCGCCCACCATCCTCACCGGCATGCGCATCAGCATGAGCATTGCGTGGCTGGTCATCGTGGCGGCCGAGATGCTGGTGGGCGGCACGGGCATCGGCTACTTCGTGTGGAACGAGTGGAACAACCTCTCGCTCACCAACGTGATCTTCGCCATCCTGCTGATCGGCGTCGTGGGCATGCTGCTCGACCAGGCCTTTGCCGGCCTGCAGCGCAAGGTGACCTATGTGGAGTGACCGCGTCCATCTTCCCAACCCGGGCGTTGCCATGACCTCACTCGTGCCTCCCACGCCGCTGGACGTTGCGGGCCTGCGCGGCTTCCTGCGCATCGAGGGCTTGGCCAAGGCCTTCGTGCCCGCGCGGCCGGTGTTCGCCGACGTGTCGTTCACCATCGACCGCGGCGAGTTCGTCTGCATCATCGGCCACTCGGGCTGCGGCAAGACCACCATCCTGAACGTGCTGGCGGGCCTGGACCAGGCCAGCGTGGGCCATGTCTTCATGGACGGGCGCGAGGTGGCCGGCCCCAGCCTGGAACGCGGCGTGGTATTTCAAAGCCATGCGCTCATGCCCTGGCTCACCGTGCGCAGGAACATCGCCTTTGCGGTGGTCTCGCGCTGGCCCGGGTGGTCGGCCGCGCAGGTCGATGCGCAGGTGGAACGCTTCGTGGCCATGGTGGGCCTGCAGGGCGCCATCGACAAGAAACCCTCGCAGCTCTCGGGTGGCATGAAGCAGCGCGTGGGCATTGCGCGCGCCTTTGCCATCCAGCCCAAGATGCTGCTGCTCGACGAGCCCTTCGGCGCGCTCGATGCGCTCACGCGCGGCACCATCCAGGACGAGCTCATGGCCATCGTGCGCCAGACGCAGCAGACCGTCTTCATGATCACGCACGACGTGGACGAGGCCATCCTGCTGGCCGACCGCATCCTGCTGATGACCAACGGCGCCGAGCAGCCCGGCGGCGGCTACCGCGCCGGCAACATCGTCGAGACCGTGGTCAACCCGCTACCGCGCGAACGCACGCGCGCGTCGCTGCACCACCTGGACGGCTACTACGCGCTGCGCAACCACATCGTCGATTTCCTCGTCACGCGCGCGAAGGCGTCGTGACTTCCGCGTTCTCTTTCCATCTTTCAATTCCATCAGGAGCAAACCCGCATGAACCGCAACGACGTCACCGAGAAGATCATCACCGTCAAGGTGAGCAAGGGCATCCAGTGGGCCGACGTGGCCAAGAAGGTCGGCCTTTCGAAGGAGTGGACCACTGCCGCCTGCCTCGGCCAGATGACGCTCGACGACAAGCAGGCCAAGGTCATCGGCAAGATCTTCGGCCTCACGGTCGAAGAGCAGAAGTGGCTGCAAGTGGTGCCCTACAAGGGCTCGCTGCCCACGCCGGTGCCGACCGACCCGCTCATCTACCGCTGGTACGAGGTGGTGAGCGTGTACGGCACCACCATCAAGGAACTGATCCACGAAGAGTTCGGCGACGGCATCATGAGCGCCATCGACTTCAGCATGGACATCCAGCGCCAGGCCGACCCCAAGGGCGACCGCGTCAACGTGGTGCTGTCGGGCAAGTTCCTGCCCTACAAGACCTACTGAACGTACTCGGCCGGATGCGGCCGGTGCCTGGCCGGCGGGCGCATCGTGCCGGCCGTGATGCCGTAGCCCTCGATGGCCCCGGCAATCGACCGGGCCACCGCATCCACCGGCACCGCGATGCGCCGGTTGGTGCGCATGCGCTCGCGGCAATAGCTGGCCGCGATGCGCTCGGCCAGCGGATCGCTCGGGCCGTTCACGTCGGGGCTGACCACCGTCACGTGCAGGCGGCCCGCATGCTCCTGGCGCAGCCCCTCGGAGATGGCGTTCACCGCGTACTGCGTGCCGTGGTACACGGCCGAGCTGGGCGACACGCCCTGCATCGCCACCGGCGCCACGTTCACGATGTGGCCCCAGCCCTGCTCCTGCATCGCCGGCAGCACGGCCGCGATGCCCAGCAGCACGCCGCGCAGGTTCACGTCGATCATGAGTTCCCACTCCTCGATCTTGCGGTTCCACAGCGGCGACATCGGCATCACGCCCGCGGCGTTCACCAGCACGTCGATCTGCTCGTGCGTCTCGAGGGCGAACTCGGCAAAGGCCTCCATGTCGGGCCGGTGCGTCACGTCGAGCCGCTGGAAGCTCGCGGTGCCGCCCGTGGCCTCGATTTCGGCCACGAGTGCCGCCAGGCGCTCGGTGCGCCGCGCACCGAGCACCACCTTGGCGCCGCGCCGGGCCAGCAGCCGCGCGGTCGCTTCGCCGATGCCGCTGCTCGCGCCGGTGATGAGTACGACTTTTTCCTGGATTGCGCTCATTTGAAAACTCCTCGTGCGGGTCGGTTGCAGTAGGGTCCACGCAGAAGAGGGTGAACCGGGCATGGAAAGAAGTGTCTCGCGGCAGGGGCCGGAGGCGGTATCCGAATCGAACTCGGTTTTTGCCTGATCCTGCAAAACACGAAGCGAGCCGGTCGCACCGATCGGGCGGGTGGTCACCCTTTCGTGTGCATTTCTTGCCCGATTCACCAGCGGCAGCTTCAGGTTGAGCCAGCTCCGAAAATCGAAGATGCTCTGTCGATGGCCGAAACCCCAGCAACACCCCAGCGCCCTCGGATCTACCTGGCGGGCCCCGATGTCTTCCGCCCCGATGCCAGGGACCACTTCGTGCGGCTCGCCGCTGCTTGCGACGCGCTCGGCCTCGCTGCGCTGCTGCCGGCCGACGGCAACGAAGGCTTGACCACCGAAGCACCGGAAAAGCAGATCTGCGTCGCCAACATGCAGCGCCTTCGCGGCGCCGACGGCGTCGTCGCCAACCTCGCATGCTTCCGGGGCCTGGAGCCCGACTCGGGCACGGTGTTCGAGGTGGGCGCGGCGGTGGCGCTGGGGATTCCCGTCGTGGCCTACGGCGTGCCCGAAGGCAGCTATGCAGAGCGCGCGCAGGCCGCATTGCCGTGCGAGAAAGACGCCAGCGGCGTGCTGCGCGAAAGCGCCACCGGCATTGCCGTCGAAGACTTCGGCCAGCAACTGAACCTCATGCTGGCCTGCTCGATCCACATCGAGCCGACGCCGGAGGCGGCCCTGCGCAGGATGGCCGACGTGCTCGCGGCCGGTCGCGCGTCTAAAGCTGGAAACCCCTGATGCCCGCCCCGGCCGCCACCGCCTAGGATGGCGGTCCCCCTTTTTCAACCGGACCACTGGAGCACGCATGCCAATCACCGAGACGCACTTCGACCTGACCGCCAACGACGGCGTCACGGTGGAGGCCCATCGCTGGCAGGGCGCAACGCAGCGCGCCGTCATCCAGCTGGCGCACGGCATGGGCGAGCATTCGCTGCGCTATCGGCACCTGGCGCATGCGCTGGTGGAGGCCGGCTACGTCGTCTATTCGAACGAGCACCGCGGCCACGGCCAGGGCGCCTCGGCGCGCGGCGAACTGGGCGAGTTCGGTCCGCGCGGGTTCGCCGGGCTGGTCGACGACATGGCGCTGCTCAGCCGCCATGTGCGCGGCGTGCATCCGGGCCTGCCGCTGGTCCTGCTCGGCCACAGCATGGGCTCGTTCGCCACGCAGTACTACCTGGTCAGGCACAGCGAACTGCTGTCGGGCGCGGTGCTCTCCGGCACCACGGCGCTCGACCTGCTGGGCGCCGCGCTGCAGTCAGGTTTCAAGCTGGAAGACATGAACGCCGCATTGCCCGATGTGCGCACGCCCTTCGACTGGCTCAGCCGCGACCCGGCGCAGGTCGACGCGTACATCGCCGATCCGCTGTGCGGTTTCACCGTGTCGGCCGAGGGCATGGGCTCGATGTTCGCGAACCTGGCCGACCTGGCACCCGAGGCGATGCGCCGGCACATCCGCCCCGAGCTGCCGCTGTACCTGTTCGTGGGCGACGAGGACCCGGTCAGCAACAAGGCCGAATGGTTCTATCCGCTGGTGCAGCGCTACCGCGCGGCCGGGCTGCGCGACGTGTCGTGCCACGTGTTCGGCGGCGCGCGCCACGAGACGCTGAACGAGACCAACCGCGAAGAGGTCGAGGCGGTGCTGCTGGCCTGGATTGCGCGGGTGGTCGGCGAGCCGCGCTGAGCGCGCCGCAGCTGCCTACGCCGCCTTGCCCGAGGAGGCCCTGAACTCCTGCGGCGACATGCCGTACGCCCTGCGAAACGCGCGCGTGAAGTCCGACGGGCTCTTGAACCCGACGCCGTAGGCCACGTCGGTCACCATCAGGTGCGGGTAGCGCACCAGGTCGTCGGCCGCATGACGCAGCCGCAGGTGGCGGATGTACGCGCCCAGTCCGCCTTCGTGCTGGAACATGCGGTACAGCGTGGGGCGCGGCAGGTGCAGCGTGGCCAGCACCTGCTCCGGGGAGAGCTCACTGCGGTGCAGGTTGGCCTGGACATAGCGGCGCACCTGGCCGAACATGGCCGCGCGTGCGGCGGCGCGCGCACCGCCGCTCAGGCGTGCCTCCTTGCCGAAGCCGGCCAGCAGCAGTTGTGCGCTCGCACGCACGGCGCTTTGTGCCACGGGCGCGCTCATGTGGGCGATGTCGCGGCCCAGCGCCTCGACCTGCGCCAGGGCCAGCCGCGCAAGGGGGGTGTCGATGGACATCGCCCGGCAGTGAAGGGCCTCGGGGTCGGGAAAGACCTCTTCCACCAGCGTGCCGGGCACGAAGAAGGTCAGCACGCGGCAGGTGTTGCGCTGCATGCGCACCGGCTGGCCCATGTCCAGCGCCAGCACCTTGGCCGACTGCGGGGCGGTCCTGGGCTGCGCCGACGAGCGCACGCTCACGCCTTCGACGTCGCCCTCCAGGAACACATGCAGGGCGTAGTTGCGCACGTTGTCGGTGGAGATGCGTGCCAGCGAGCGTTCGAGCTGCATGGCGTCGGAACGGCAGTCGGTGAAGGCGATGTCGCCGATGTCGTAGCGGTCGATGGCCGCGTGAAACGGCCGGCCGATGCCGCCCGCCGCGGGCTGCACGTCGATGACATGCCCCACGCGCTCCCGCCATGCCTGGAACTGGCGCGCTGGCGGCTCTTCCAGCACATTGAAATGACTGTGGGAAAGGCCGTTCTGCAGGGAGGAACGGACGCCGGGTGCGAGGTGACGCAGGCCCATCACAGGTGCTTGGAAAACGAGGGGTAGCCCGTTGAAAAAACCCGGAAATAAGGAAAAGGTGCCAACAAATGCTGCAAAACCGGCGAATTCTCCAAAAACTGAGACGCACGGTCAAGCCCGCAGGCCGCAAACCTGCAATCTCGGCGTGGACGTGGTTGCAAGGCCTCGCCCGCGCAGCCCGGCCCGCTGGGCCGCGCGCTCCCCCTCTCTTGCCGAGCGAATGAAGGTGTCCATGTCCGTCGGAAAAATCAAGCGGGTTGCAGTGCAGCGGGACAGCGGCGACGGCGCCGGCATGTCCAGGCGCAACAGCCACGAGCCCTTGCTGCGCACGCTCGACGACGATGTGCAGCGGGTCGATTCGGCCGTGGCCGCCACCGCCGTAGGCCTGCTGTTCTCCGAGGTGAACGAGGTGGAGCTGGCTTTCCTGATGCGGCTGATCGCCGAGGGCGACACGGCCACCGCGTCGCGGATCGCGCAGCGCATCGTGGCAGGGAAGCCGTCCGTTGCGGCACCCGGGCAGCCGAAGGCGGCCTCGATGCCGCTGCAGCCGAAGGCGCGTGCGCAGCCGCTCGTTGCACAGCCGGTTGCGCTGCCCGTGAAGGCAAGGCGCCCGCGCGCCGCGCAGCCACCGGGGCCGGACCGTCAGGCCAGCAGGTTGTCCCCGCGCGAACTCAGCGTGCTGCGAATGATTTCGCAGGGGTTGAGCAATCGGCAGATTGCCGAGGCGAGCTACCGCTCCACGCACACCGTGGATGCACAGGTCAAGAACATCTACCGCAAGCTGGACGTGAAGTCGCGCGCGCAGGCGGTGCGCGACGCCATGCAGAACGGCCTGCTCAATCCCCAAGCCGGCGCATAGCCACCCGCTATTTCCTGCAGTCGCCGCCGGCGGACACGGTGCCGTCCTTGCATTCGGTGAGGATGGGCGCGCCCGAAGAGGCTGCGGGTGCCGCGGGCTTCGTGCCGCGGTCGGGCCCGGCGTCTTTCTCGTAGACGATCTTCCTGCTGCCCAGCTCGCAGCTGCCCACCACCTGCCCGCTGGCCGATGCGTTGGCATCGACCACGGTGACGGTGAAGCGGGCCACGCCCGCGGCGGCGATCTTCGACTCGATCTGTGTGCGCAGGGCGTCGCAGCTTTCGGCGCCGTGCGCCGCATGGGCCGCGCCGGCAAGGGCCAGCGCGGTGGGGAGCAACCAGTGTTTCATGGGGGGCCTGCCTTGCACAGCGTGGGAGGGGGAAACAGTCTAGTCCCACGCCCGTGCGCTGTGCATCCCCTGTTGGAAGGGGCGCAGGAAAGGCATGGGGCTTGCCCCCATGCCTTGGCCGGCCTCAGGCCTGCGCCGCCGCCAGCGTCGCGTTGAGCGTTGCGCTCGGACGCATCACGGCGGTGAACTTCTCGGGGTCGGCCAGGTAGTAGCCGCCGATGTCGACAGGCTTGCCCTGCACGGCGGCGAGTTCGTCGACGATCTTCTTCTCGTTGGCGGTCAGCGTCTCGGCCAGCTTCTTGAACTTGGCTTGCAGTTCCTTGTCGTCGGTCTGCGCGGCCAGCTCCTGTGCCCAGTACATGGCCAGGTAGAACTGGCTGCCGCGGTTGTCCAACTGACCGGTCTTGGGGGACGGGTTCTTGTTGTTGTCCAGCAGCTTGCCGGTGGCGGTGTCCAGCGTCTTGGCCAGGATCTTGGCCTGCGCGTTGCCCGTCTTCAGGCCCAGGTCTTCCAGGCTCACGGCCAGCGCCAGGAATTCACCGAGCGAGTCCCAGCGCAGGTGGTTTTCTTCCACCAGCTGCTGCACGTGCTTGGGGGCCGAGCCGCCCGCGCCGGTCTCGTACAGGCCGCCGCCGGCCATCAGGGGCACGATGGACAGCATCTTGGCCGAGGTGCCCAGTTCCATGATGGGGAACAGGTCGGTCAGGTAGTCGCGCAGGATGTTGCCGGTGGCGCTGATGGTGTCCAGGCCGCGCACGACGCGCTCCAGCGTGTAGCGCATGGCGCGCACCTGGCTCATGATCTGGATGTCCAGGCCCGAGGTGTTGTGCTCGTGCAGGTACATCTTGACCTTGGTGATCAGCTGGGCCTCGTGCGGGCGGTAGGCGTCGAGCCAGAACACCACCGGCATGCCGGAGTTGCGCGCGCGCGTGACGGCCAGCTTCACCCAGTCGCGGATCGCGGCGTCCTTGACCTGGCACATGCGCCAGATGTCGCCCTGCTCCACGTCTTCGCTCAACAGCACTTCGCCGGTGTCCAGGTCGGTGATGTTGGCGACGCCGTCTTCCGGAATCTCGAAGGTCTTGTCGTGCGAGCCGTATTCCTCGGCCTTCTGCGCCATGAGGCCCACGTTGGGCACCGTGCCCATGGTCTTGGGGTCGAAGGCGCCGTGCCACTTGCAGAAGTTGATGATCTCCTGGTAGATGCGGGCGAAGGTCGATTCGGGCATCACGGCCTTGACGTCCTTCAGGCGGCCGTCGGCGCCCCACATCTTGCCGCCGTTGCGGATCATGGCGGGCATGGAGGCGTCCACGATGACGTCGTTGGGCGAATGGAAGTTGGTGATGCCCTTGGCCGAGTCGACCATGGCCAGTTCGGGGCGGCCTTCATGGCAGGCGTGCAGGTCGCGCTTGATCTCGTCCTGGGTGCTCTGGGGCAGCGTGGCGATCTTGGTGTACAGATCGACCATGCCGTTGTTGACATTGATGCCCAGCTCGTCGAACAGCTTGCCGTGCTTCTCGAAGGCTTCCTTGTAGAAGATCTTCACGCAGTGGCCGAACACGATGGGGTGCGAGACCTTCATCATGGTGGCCTTGACGTGCAGCGAGAACATGACGCCGGTCTTGTGCGCGTCCTCGATCTCCTTTTCATAGAAGGCCAGCAGCGCCTTCTTGCTCATGAACATGGAGTCGATGACTTCGCGGTCCAGCAGTGCCACCTTGGACTTGAGCACGACGGTCTTGCCGCTCTTGGTGATCAGCTCCATCTTGACGTTGCGCGCGCGGTCCAGGGTCATGGACTTTTCGCCGTGATAGAAGTCGCCGCCGTGCATGTGCGAGACGTGCGAGCGCGAGGCCTGGCTCCACTCGGCCATGCTGTGCGGGTTCTTGCGGGCGTATTCCTTCACCGCCTTGGGTGCGCGGCGGTCGGAGTTGCCCTCGCGCAGCACCGGGTTCACCGCGCTGCCGGTGCACTTGTTGTAGCGCGCGCGGATGTCCTTGTCCTCGTCGGTGGTCGGGTTCTCGGGGTAGTCGGGGATCTTGTAGCCCTTGTCCTGCAGTTCCTTGATCGCCGCCTTGAGCTGGGACACCGAAGCGCTGATGTTGGGCAGCTTGATGATGTTGGCGTTGGCCTGGAGCGTGAGCTTGCCGAGTTCGGAGAGGTTGTCGGGCACCTTCTGCGCGTCGCTCAGGAATTCGGGGAACTCGCCCAGGATGCGGGCGGCCACGGAGATATCGCTCGTGGTGACGTTGATGCCGGCCGGTTGGGTGAAGGCGCGGATGATGGGCAGAAACGCGTAGGTCGCCAGCAGGGGCGCCTCGTCGGTGAGGGTGTAGACGATGGTGGGTTGCTTCGAGCTCATGCGCTGGCTTCCGTAAAACTTGAGTTGTCGGGTTGGCTGGAACTTCTGGCGGAATCGCACCGCCGGAATCGCCGATTGTCACCCGTCGGCGGCCGGTTCGGTCCGCCAAGGGGCCTAACACCCCCATGGGGGGCTCTGTCAATGGGGTTTCAGGGCAGCGGCAGGGTGATGGTGGCCACCAGCGGCACGGTGTCGATGCGCTCGGCGCTGGCGACCAGGAAGGCCCTGTGCGGCTCCGTGTGCACCAGTTCGCCCAGCGAACGCCACAGGCAGCGCACCGACCCCGCATCGAGCGCGGCCGTCGGCTCGTCGAGCAGCACCAGCGGGCGGCTCGAGGCCAGCGCCGCGGCCAGCCACACCTTGCGCTTGGAGCCGGTGGACAGCATGAACATCGACTTTGCCAGGTGCGGGGTCAGGGAAAAACCTTCGACCAGCGCCTGCCATCGCGCATCGTCGAAGCCCGCGTCGCCCTGGCGCAGCGCGGCGGTGCATTCGTGCACGGTGGCCTGATCGAAACGGTCGGTGGAGGGGTTTACGAAGAACACCTGGCGGCGGTAGGCCTCGGGCGCGGTGTCCAGGCTGGCGTCCGCCGCGGTGAGGCGGCCGGTGGCGGGCAGCGTGCCCGCCATCACCTGGAGCAGGGCCGACTTGCCGCTGCCGGTGTCGCCGTGCAGCAGCGTGACGCCGGGGCCGATGGCGGCGGTCCAGTGCGAGGCGATGGGCGGCTGGCCGGGGTAGGCGAAGCCGAGCGCGTCGATCCGGAGCACGGGGGGCAAGGAGGGCAAGGAGGGTGAAGGGGACGAACGGTTCATGGTCGGGGCCGACTCTATCAATCGAGCAGCCGCACGCGAACGCCAAGGCATGGCTACCATTCGGCTCCATGAAAAAGCTGCTGCTCACCGCCGGTCTTCTCGCGTCGCTGTTCGCCGTGCCCGTGTTCGCCGCGCCGTCGGCCCAGGTGTTCGACGCGGTGAAGAAGCCCGAGGCGCTCGACCTGCAGTGGCGCACCCGCCTGTGCGCCTTGCTGCCGCAGCCCTGCGACGTGCAGCAGCTCGGCCTGTACCGCCCGCGCGGCGCCACGCCTGCCGACTACGTGGTGCTCTCGGCCGAGCCGCTGGCCATGGCGCGCGTGAAGCGCACCACCGACGCGAAGGGCTGGCAGCTCGACCGCCTGCACGATTTCTCGGGCTATGCGCAGTCCCTCAAGAAAGAAGACACCGGCACCGCGAGCGACACCGGCGACAAGCGCGACATGCGCCTGTCGCTCGCGCCCGCGCTCTACCCGCTGGCCGAAGGCAAGTGGGCCGTGGCCGTGCTGCAGACCGTGTCGGAGATGTACTCGGGCGGCGGCGCCTCGTTCGACACCGCCGACTTCGTGCCGCTCGAAGGCGGCAAGGCCTTGCACGAAGGCATTCCCTTCTCGTGCTTCAAGATGATCCGCGCCTGCTTCAGCGAGAAGGAGTACAAGACCTCCAAGCACTGCCATGACGAAAGCAACGGCAGCCTGCGCATCGTGTACGGCGAGGCCGCCAGACCCGGCGCGCCCTACGACTGGCAGTACATGTGGCTGCAGAGCGAGTGGCCGCAGAACGAGCCGCAGCGCGCCGCCACCACCACGCGCATCCGCTTCACCGCCAAGACCACCGAGCGTGCGGACTTCTGCGGCGGACCGCAGCAGGCACCGAAGACTTCTCGCGCGTTGCTGCGTTTGGCACGCAATCTGCTTTGAGAAGTTCATCCAGGAGAAATGCCGGCTCGATGCTTCGAGTTAGTGCATTACCGAAGGCGATGGCCCAGAACGCTCAGGTCCCAAGACTGGATTTTTTCTAACGCTGGAGAGCGCTGACCGACCCCTTGCAGGGGCCGAGGGCAGCCGCCGAAGGGGCAAGCCCTGTGCGATGTGCGCGCAGGGTGAATCTCTCAGGCAAAAGGACAGCAGGGGCACGCCGCGCACAGAGCGCGGGGTGCCCTTGTTCGCTTCCGGAGCCGCTTTCTTTCATGACCTGCTTCCCGCAACGCCGCACGACGAATGTCTTCCCTGGCGTCGCACGTGCTCGCGTCCCCTTTTTTCAACCGGAGAACTGACCCATGCTGATGAAACGACAACTGAAAGCCGTGAAAGCCATGTTGGTGGGCGCGCTGCTGGCCGCGGCGGCGGCCACCGCCTTCGCACAGGATGCCGGCAAGGTGCTGCGCCTGGTGCCGCAGTCCGACCTGAAGATCCTCGACCCGATCTGGACCACCGCCTTCATCACGCGCAACCACGGCTACATGGTGTACGACACGCTCTTCGGCGTGGACGAACAAGGCAAGGTGCATCCGCAGATGGTCGACAAGTACACGACCAGTCCCGATGGCAAGACCTGGACCTTCACGCTGCGCAAGAGCCTGGCCTTCCATGACGGCAAGCCCGTCACCTCGGAAGACGTCATTGCATCCCTCAAGCGCTGGGGCCAGCGCGACGGGCTGGGCCAGAAGATGTTCACCGCGCTCGACAAGGCCGAGGCCGTGGACGCCAACACCTTCAGGCTGGTGTTCAAGGACACCTTCGGCATGGTGCTTGACGCGCTGAGCAAGCCGTCGTCGAACCCGCCGTTCATCATGCCCGCGCGCGTGGCGGCCACGCCCGCCGACAAGCAGATCGACGACGCCACCGGCTCCGGTCCCTACATCTTCAAGAAGGACGAGTACCGCCCCGGCGAGAAGATCGTCTACCTGAAGAACACCAGGTACGTGCCGCGCACCGAGGCGCCCTCGGGCACCGCGGGCGGCAAGAACGTGTACGTCGACCGCATGGAATGGATCATCCTGAAGGACGCGCAGACACAGGCCAACGCACTGGCCAACGGCGAGGTCGACATGATCGAGTGGGTGCCCTCCGAGCAGTACACCGCGCTGAAGAACAACCCGGCCATCACGCTCGACAGCCCGGTGGCCAAGGGCTCGTTCGCGCTGCACCTGAACCACTTCATTCCGCCCTTCGACAACCCCAAGATCGCGCAGGCCGCGTTCATGGCCATCAACCAGGAAGCGCTGATGCGTGCGCAACTGGTGCACAAGGAGCTCTACAACAGCTGCGCCTCCATCTACCCGTGCGGCTCGGCCTATGCCTCCGACAAGACCGGCTACTTCGCCGGCAAGCCGCAGTTCGAAAAGGCGAAGGCGCTGCTCAAGGAAGCCGGCTACGACGGCAAGCCCGTCGTGCTCATGTACCCGGCCGACTTTGCGGTGCTCAACAAGTTTCCGCCGGTGATGGCGCAGCTGCTCAAGCAGGCCGGCTTCAACGTCGACATGCAGTCGATGGACTGGCCCACGCTGGTCACGCGCCGCGCCAAGAAAGACCCGGTCGACAAGGGCGGCTGGAACCTGTTCATCACCGGCTGGGGCATTGCCGACAACATGAACCCGATGTTCTTCGCACCGCTCACTGGCAACGGCGAGAAAGGCTGGTTCGGCTGGGCCACCGACGACAAGCTGGAGCAGCTCAAGTCCGAGTTCCTGGCCACGGCCGACGAACCCAGGCGCAAGGAGCTGGCCACGGCCATCCAGCAGCGCGTGTACGACACCGGCATCTACGCGCCCATCGGTGAATACAAGCCGCTCACGGCCTACCGCAAGGGTGTGGTGAGCGGCGTCGTGCGCTCGCCGGTCGGCGTGTTCTGGAACCTGAAGAAGAACTGAGCCAACGCCACGGAACCCGCCCCATGCTGCTCTTTCTTGCACGCCGCATTCTGTCGACCGTGCCGGTGCTCGTCATCGTCGCGCTGATCGTGTTCCTGATGCTGCGGCTCGCGCCCGGCGACCCCGCGGCCGCCATCGTGGGCGACAGCGGCACCAGCGAGAACATCGCCAAGGTGCGCGAGCAGCTGGGGCTCAACCAGTCGCTGCCGGTGCAGTTCTTTCACTGGAGCGCGCAACTGCTGCAGGGCAACCTGGGCGAGTCGTACTTCATGAAGAAGACGGTGACCGAGCTGATCGGCCAGCGCATCGAGGCCACCGTGTCGCTCGCGGCCGTGACGCTGGTGGTCACCATCCTCATCGCGGTGCCGCTGGGCGTGATTGCCGCGTGGCGGCACGGCGGCTGGCTCGACCGGATGCTCATGGGCTTTTCGGTGATGGGCTTTTCCATTCCGGCGTTCGTGATCGGCTACGTGCTCATCTGGATCTTCGCGCTGCACCTGCAGTGGCTGCCGGTGCAGGGCTATGCGCGGCTGAGCCAGGGGCCGCTCTTGTGGATCAAGCATCTGATACTGCCGTCGATCACGCTGTCGGTCATCTATGTGGCGCTGATCGCGCGCGTCACGCGCGCGGCCGTGGCCGAGGCCATGACCGAGGATTACATCCGCACCGCACGCGCCAAGGGCATTTCCGAAAAACGCCTGCTGATGCGGCACGCGCTCGCCAACGCGGCGATTCCCATCGTCACGGTGATCGGCATCGGCATTGCGCTGCTGATCGGCGGCGTGGTGGTCACCGAGACGGTGTTCGCCATTCCGGGGCTCGGGCAGCTCACGGTCGACGCGGTGCTGTCGCGCGACTTTCCGCTCATCCAGGGCATCACGCTGTTCTTCTCCGTCATCTACGTGCTCATCAATCTGCTGATCGATGTGAGCTACCTGGTGTTCGACCCACGTATCCGTTACTGAAGCCACGGAACCGCAACGAAGAAACACCATGACCGATTCATCCCTTTCCCTTGCTCCCGTTGCACCCGATGCCGCCGTGGAGGCGCTGCCGCCACCCAGGCGCCGCTCGCTGCTCAAGCGCATCCTGGCCAACTGGTCGGTGCGCGCGGGCGGCAGCGTGCTGGTGCTGCTCGTGCTGATGTCGCTGGCCGCGCCGTGGCTGGGCACCATCGACCCGACCGCCATCGACCCCGCCAGCTCGAACCTGTTGCCGGGCACGCGCGGCGAGTTCAACAGCCTGGCCGGCGACACCTTCGAGCACCTGTTCGTGATGGGCACCGACAGCCTGGGGCGCGACATCTGGAGCCGCACGCTGTACGGTGCGCGCGTGTCGCTCACCGTGGGCATCGCGGTGGCCGCGCTGGCCATGGTGTTCGGCATGGTCGTCGGGCTGCTGGGCGGCTACTTCCGGCGCATCGACAGCGTGCTCATGCGGCTGATGGACGGCGTCATGGCCATCCCCGGCATCCTGTTCGCGATCAGCCTGGTGGCGCTCTTCGGCGGCAAGCTGCTCACCGTGGTGGTGGCCATCGCGGTGCCCGAGATTCCGCGCGTGGCGCGGCTGGTGCGCTCGGTGGTGCTCACGGTGCGCGAGGAGCCTTATGTGGAGGCGGCCATCGCGCTCGACACGCCGACCTGGAAGATCCTCACGCGCCACATCCTGCCGAACGCGATTGCGCCGCTGATCATCCAGGCGACCTATGTGTGCGCCTCGGCCATATTGGTGGAGGCCATCCTGTCGTTCCTCGGCGTGGGCCTGCCGGCGGACATGGCGACCTGGGGGAACATCATGGCCGAGGGCCGTGCGCAGTTCAACCAGTTCCCGCACAACGTGCTGTTCCCGGGCATCTTCCTGGCGCTCACGGTGCTGGCGGTGAACATCCTGGGCGACGGGCTGCGCGACACGCTGGACCCGAAGTTCAACAAGCGGGGAGGCTAGTATGAAGAACACCCCCAGTCTTCGCGCACTTCGTGTCGCTTCGCCAACCCCCTTGCAGGGGGCAACACCGGTGGCCCGGCAAAGCCGGTTCCACGGTGTTTCTCGCACGGGAAAATTCAAATGACACAGTTGCCAGTACTTTCCGTGCGCGACCTCGCCATTGCGTTGCCGCCCGGCGGCGACCGCGCGCATGCGGTCGCGCACATCTCCTTCGACGTGCCGCCCGGCAAGATCGTCTGCCTGCTCGGCGAATCGGGCTCGGGCAAGTCGGTCATCGCCAATGCGGTCATGGGCCTGCTGCCGCCGGGGCTCGTGCCCGTGCGCGGGGTGATCGAGTTGCAGGGCGAGAACCTGCTCGCGGCGCCGCAGGGCCGTTTGCGCGCCTTGCGCGGTCCCGCGATGGCCATGGTGTTCCAGGAGCCGATGACCGCGCTCAACCCGGTGATGACCTGCGGCGCGCAGATCGACGAAATGCTCGCGCAGCACGTGCACATGGGCGCGGCCGAGCGGCGCCAGAAGATCCTGGCCATCATGGCGCGCGTGCGGCTGCCCGAGCCCGAGCGCATCTATGCCTCGTACCCGCACCAGCTCTCGGGCGGCCAGCGCCAGCGCATCGTGATCGCGATGGCGCTCATCCTGAAGCCCGCGCTGCTGATCTGCGACGAGCCGACCACCGCGCTCGACGTGACCACGCAGGCCGAGATCCTGCGGCTCATCCTGGAGCTGCAGACCGAGAGCGGCACGGCCGTGCTGTTCATCACGCACGACTTCGGCGTGGTCGCCGAGATCGCCGACGAGGTGGTGGTGCTGCAGCTGGGCGCCATGATCGAGAAAGGCGACAAGATGGCGGTGCTCACCGCGCCGCGCGAGCCGTACACGAAGATGCTGCTCGACGCGGTGCCCGAGCTCTCGGCGCCGCGGCGCCCGCCCGTGGCCGATGCCTACCCGCTGCTCAACGCGGTGAAGATCTGCAAGACCTACGTCACCGGCAGCTGGCCGGGCAAGCGCCGCACGGTAAACGCCGCGCGCGACGTGACGCTCGAAGTGCGCCCCGGCGAAACCGTGGGCATCGTCGGCGAGTCGGGCTCGGGCAAGTCGACGGTGGCGCGCTGCATCGCGCGGCTGATCGACCCGACCTCCGGCGACATCTTTGCCGACGGCCGCTCGGTGGCGCATGCCACGGGGCGTGCGCTGTCGCCGTTCCGGCGCACGGTGCAGGTGATCTTCCAGGACCCGTACCGCTCGCTCAACCCGCGCCAGACCGTGGGCGCTTCCATTGTCGAAGGGCCGGTCAACTTCGGCACGCCGCACGACCAGGCCTGGGCGCGCGCCGAGGAGCTGATGCACCTGGTGCGCCTGTCGCCCGACGCGCTGCGCCGCTACCCGAGCGAGTTCTCGGGCGGCCAGCGCCAGCGCATCTCCATTGCGCGCGCGCTGGCCTGCGAGCCCAAGGTGCTGATCGCCGACGAGGCGGTGTCCGCGCTCGACGTGTCGGTGCAGGCGCAGATCCTGCGGCTGCTCGACGAGATCCAGCAGCGGCTGAAGATCGGCATTCTGTTCATCACCCACGACCTGCGCGTGGCCAGCCAGATCTGCGACAGCGTGCTCGTCATGAGCCAGGGAGAAATCGTGGAGCGCGGCATGGTGAAAGACGTGTTCTTCGCGCCGCAACACGACTACACGCGCAAACTGCTGGCCGCGGCGCCCGGGCGCGACTTTGCCTTCGCGCGCAGCTGAAGCCGCGCGCCGGTCATTCATTCATTCATCGCTTCATCCCACGACAAGGAATCCATGAAAGTCTTCATCGCCGGTTTCCAGCACGAGACCAACACCTTCGCCCCCAGCAAGGCCGACTGGGCTGCGTTCAACGCGGGCTCCAGCTTTCCGCCGTACCGGCGCGGCGCGGTCATCGTCGAGGCCTATGCGGGGCGCAACATTCCGGTGGGCGGCTTCATCGACGCGGCGCGCGAGAAGGGCTGGCTGCTGGTGCCCTCGGCATGGGCCGGCGCCACGCCTTCGGCGCACGTGACCGAAGACGCCTTCGAGCGCATCTCGGCAGCCATTGCCGAAGACCTGGCCGCGGCGCTGGCCGACGGCGGCATCGACGCGGTGTACCTCGACCTGCACGGCGCGGCCGTGACCGAGCACCTCGAAGACCCTGAAGGCGAACTGATTGCGCGCATCCGCACGCTGGTGGGCCCCGACGTGCCCATCGTCGCGAGCCTGGACCTGCACGGCAACATCACCGCGCAGATGCTGGCCGAGGCCGATGCGCTGGCCACCTACCGCACCTACCCGCACATCGACATGGCCGACACCGGCCGCCTGGCCGCGACGCTGCTGGAGCGCCGCATGGCGCGCGGTTCGCGCGAGCCGCTGCATGCGCGGCGCTTCAGCTTCCTGCTGCCGCTGAACGTGCAGTCGACCATGATCGAGCCGGCTGCATCGGTGTACGCGCTGCTGAAGGAACTCGACGTGAAGCACGACGCGGTGCTGAGCTTTGCCACCGGCTTCCCGGCCGCGGACATCGCCGAATGCGGGCCTGTGGTGTGGGGCTACGGCGACGACGCGGGCGCGGCGGTGGCCGCGCTGTACGAGCGCATCGACCAGCCGCGCTCGCAATGGCGGCTCGACGTGCTGGAGCCTCGCGTGGCCGTGGCGCGCGCGCTCGAACTGGCCGAGGGCGCGAGCCAGCCAGTGGTCATCGCCGACACGCAGGACAACCCCGGCGCGGGCGCCGACAGCAACACCACCGGCATGCTGCATGCGCTGCTGGCCGAGGGCGCGGGCAAGCGCTTCCCGGGCAAGGTGGCACTCGGACTGATGTTCGACCCGGCCGCCGCGGCCGCGGCGCACGAGGCCGGCGTGGGCGCGCAGATCCGCATCGCGCTGGGCACCTCGGTGCCCACCTGGGGTGGCCAGTTCAGCGATGTGCCGGTCGAAGGCCTGTTCACCGTGACCGCGCTCAGCGACGGCCAGGTGCAGGGCAAGGGGCCGATGTCGCGCGGCGGCACGGTGTCGCTCGGCCCCAGCGCCTGCCTGGAGATCGACGGCGTGCGCATCGCCGTGGCCAGCGGCAAGAGCCAGATGCTCGACCGCGAGTTCTTCCGCTATGTGGGCATCGAGCCCGAGGCGATGAAGGTGCTGGTCAACAAGAGCTCGGTGCACTTTCGCGCCGACTTCGCGCCCATCGCCAGCACCATCCTCGTGGCCAAGGCGCCGGGCCCGATGGCCGCCGACCCGGCCGACCTGCCATGGACGCGGCTGCCGGCCACGATGGCGCTGCAGCCCTGAGCACCCACCCCGTCTTCCCTTCCACCGAACCAGAGCACACGATGCCCCAGAACGCACAGCACTACCTCGAGTACATGAGAAAGCACGCCGCCGAATTCGTGACGGTGCGCCAGCAGATCCACCAGAACCCCGAGCTCGGCTTCGAGGAGTTCGGCACCAGCGACCTGGTCGCCGAGCGCCTCACGGCCTGGGGCTACGAGGTCGAGCGCGGCCTGGGCGTGACCGGGCTCGTGGGCCGCCTGAAGCGCGGCAACGGCACGCGCGCCGTGGGCATTCGCGCCGACATGGACGCGCTGCCCATCGAGGAGAAGACGGGCCTGGCCTATCGCAGCGGACGGCCCGGCATCATGCATGCCTGCGGGCACGACGGCCACACGGCCATGCTGCTTGGCGCGGCCAAGTACCTGGCGCAGCACGGCGAGTTTTCGGGCACGCTCAACCTGATCTTCCAGCCGGCCGAAGAGGGCATGGGCGGCGCCGTGAAGATGATGGACGACGGCCTCTTCGAGAAGTACCCGTGCGACGCGGTGTACGCCATGCACAACTCGCCGGGCCGCAGGCAGGGCGACCTGGTGTTCCGCGAGGGCGCGGCCATGGCCTCGTCGGACTACGCCACCGTCACGCTCACCGGCGTGGGCGGCCACGGCGCCATGCCGCACCGCACGGCCGACCCGATCGTGGCGGCGTCGAGCATCGTGATGGCGCTGCAGACCATCGTCTCGCGCAACGCCGATCCGCAGGAGCTGTCGATCGTCACCGTGGGCGCCATCCACGCCGGCAAGGCCAACAACGTGATTCCGGAGACCTGCACGCTGGAGATCAGCGTGCGCTCGCTGAACCGCGAGGTGCGCGTGCTGCTCGAGAAGCGCCTGAAGGCCATCGTGAACGCGCAGGCCGAGAGCTTCGGCGTGAAGGCGCACATCGACTACCGCAAGGGCTACGCGGTGCTGGTGAACACGCCGGAGGAAACCGAGTTCGCGCGCCGCGTCGGCTACGCGCTGGTGGGCGAGGCGCACGTGGAGCCGCAGGGCCCGGCCGTCACGGGCAGCGAGGACTTCGCGTTCATGCTGGAGAAAAAGCCCGGCTGCTACCTGTTCATCGGCAACGGCGCGCCGGGCGAGCACGGCGGCTGCATGGTGCACAACCCGGGCTACGACTTCAACGACGGCAACCTGCCGATCGGCGCGGCCTACTGGGCGCTGCTGGCCGAAACGTACCTGCAGTAAAGGGGGAAAGGGCCGGGCCGCAGCCCTGCGGGGGCCGCTTCAGTGCCGGGGCACGGTCGTCGTGCCCACGTGCATCGTGCGGCCTGCGCCCAGGCCCGCGACGACCAGCGCGATGCCCAGGCCGATGAACAGCCACGACGAGGCGCGAAAGCTCCCCGTCCAGCCGTGCAGCAGCCCGGCCAGCAGCGGGCCGAAGGCCGCCACCATGTAGCCCACGCCCTGCGCCATGCCCGACAGGTGCGCGGCCACGTGCGAGTCGGGCGAGCGCAGCACGATCATGGTGAGCGCCAGCGCAAAGGTGCCGCCCTGGGCGATGCCCAGCAGCACGGCCCAGGCCCACACCCCGCCGAGCGGCGCGAACAGCATCGCGAGCATGGCCGTCACCGTGAGCGCCGCCAGCACCACCGACAGGCCGCGCTGGTTGCGCAGCTTCACGGCCAGCGCCGGCACCACCAGGCAGGTGACGACCTGCGTCATGACCGACAGCGACACCACGTAGCCCGCGGTCTCGCTGCCCAGCCCGCGCTCGCGCAGGATCGGCGCGAGCCAGCCCATCACGATGTAGGCGAGCGCGGACTGCAGGCCCATGAAGAAGGTGACCTGCCAGGCCAGCCGGTCGCGCCACAGGCCGCGCACGGTGAAGCCCGATTCGCTGGCCACCGGCCTGCGTGCCAGCGCCTGGGGCGCCCAGATCAGCGTGACCAGCGCGGCCGGCAGCGCCCACATGGCCAGCGCGGTGGTCCAGCCGCCGTCCAGCGCATGCTCGATGGGCACCGTGAGCCCGGCCGCGCTGGCGGCGCCGCCGCATACGGCCATGGTGTACAGGCCCATCATCAGCGCGGCCTGCCTGGCGAAGTCGCGCTTCACCAGGCCCGACAGCAGCACGTTCGACACGGCGATGCCGCTGCCGGCGATGGCCGAGGCCAGGAACAGCAGCGGGATGTTGCCGGTGCCGCGCAGCAGCGTGCCCACCAGGATCAGCACCATGCACCCGAGCAGCGTGCGCTCGGTGCCGAAGCGACGGCCCAGGCCCGGAGCCAGCGGCGCGAACACGCCCAGGCAGAGGATCGGCAGCGTGGTCAGCAGGCTCGCGGCGGTGGCCGAGAGGCCGGTGGCCTGGATGATCTCCGGCAGCACCACCGACAGGCTGGCGAACACGGGGCGCAGGTTGAAGGCGATCAGCACCACGCTGGCGCCGAGCAGGATGCGGCGCGCCAGGCCCTGGGGGCCATGTGCCGGCGCGGCGGTGGCGGTAGAAGCCGAAGAAGAGATGGTGGCCGAGTTCATGGCGTGCCCAGCGACAGTGCGTTGATCATCGGCGCCATGAACGCGCGCACCGCCGCGGCCGCCGCGTCGGGGTCGCGGCTGGCAATGCCTTCGACGACGGCGCGGTGCGCGGCCTCGTCGGGCTCGGGCAGCACCGTGCCCATGGTGCTGGCGATGGTTTCCTTGATGTAGCCCGTGATGAAGCGGCAGGTCTCGGCCAGCGCCAGGTTGCCGGAGACGTCGACGATGGCCAGGTGAAAGGCCAGGTCGCGCTCGATGAACGATGCGCCGTCGTCGCCCGGCTCGGGCACGCCGCGCTTGTCGAGCAGGGCATGCAGGCGGCGCAGGTCGCGCGCGGTGTGGCGCACGGCGGCGAGCCGCGCGGCTTCCACCTCGAGCGCGCGGCGCACCTCGAACTGGTCGCGCAGGCTGGCCAGGCGCATCTTCTGCAGGCTGGAGGAGGGGTCGAAACCCGAGCGCACGTAGGTGCCCGAGCCCTGGCGCACTTCGAGCAGCCCGCGCGAGACCAGCGTCTTGACCGCTTCGCGCACCGTGCCGCGGCTCACGCCCAGCAATTGCGCGAGCTGCGGCTCGATGGGAATGCGCGAGCCGACCGTCCAGCGTCCGGCGGAGATTTCCGCCCTGATGCTGTCGGCGGCGGTATCTGCCAGGGAGGTACGGGGAGCTTGGGCGAGCATCGAGAGGGCCTATTCATTCAATGATTGGACGAATTCTGCCGCCAATGGAAAGCCCGGGCCAGGGGTGCGGTGGTGGCCCGTGCATTGACGCAACAGAGGTGCAGACCCTTGTTCGCAGGATTGCGCAAGTTGGGTTCAAAGATATGTCATCAAAAAGTGAACTTTTTCCGGATTCGAGGAAACGTTCAGCAATTGTTACTAATTATTGCTTGAGTGGCTGAAAATGAAACTAAAGGTCACTCGCAGACGCGTCACGCCTTCCGAACAACCCAAAAGCAGAAAAAAACGGTTTTCCCCAGAAGTTGAAATGAAGGACTTTTCTTTGTCGGACGTGCGGCTCTTCACCAAGGCCGTCCAGCTTGGCGGACTGACCCCGGCGGCCGACGTTCTGAACGTGCCCAAGGCCTCCGCGTCGCGCCAACTGCAGCGGCTGGAAGCCACGGTGGGGCACCAGTTGCTGCACCGCGGCGCCGCCCGCTTCGCCCTGACCGAAGAGGGGCGGCAGTTCCTGGTGGCCGCCCAGCACGTGCTGACCATCCTCGACGACGTGATGCTGGACCTGTCCGCGGGCGGAGGCACCGTCACCGGCCGGTTGCGCATCGCCGTGCCGCACTACTACGGCCGCGAACTGCTGACGAGCCACTTGCCCGATTTCATGCGCGCCCACCCGCAGCTCGACGTGGTGGTCGAAACCGGCAACGACCGCGCGGACCTGGTGCGCGACGAAGCCGACGTGGCCATCCGGCGCGGGCGCGAAGGCTGCGACGAGCTGGTGGCGCGCCACCTGAAGAACGAGCCGCTCATGCTGTGCGCCGCGCCGGGCTACCTGGCGCCGCACGCCCCGCTCGAAAACCTGGCCGACCTGGCCCCGCACGCTTTCCTGTCGGCGGAAGCCGAGGGGCGCAAGCGGGAGGTGCATCTCGCGACCCTCGAGCGGACCCACCGCGTTTGCGTGGACAGCGTGTGCCAGTCGGACGACCTGGAGCTGACCCTGCAGCTGGCCTTGTCGGCGCGCGGCATCGCGCTGCTGCCGGTGTCGCTGGCGCAGCCGCAGGTCGGCGCCGGCCTGCTGGTGCCGGTGCTGCCCGCGCTCCAGCTCAAGCCGCAGGAGATCAACCTGGTCTACCTGCCCGCGCGGCGCAACTCGCCCAAGATCAAGACCTTCGTCGACTACGTGCTGGGTGTGTTCCGGGCGTCCTGACGCGCTGACGCCCCGGAGCTACCAGCTCCCCGAGGCGCCGCCGCCGCTGCTGGAGCCGCCGCCGGACGACGAGGACGAACTGGAAGAAGACGAAGAAGACGAAGAAGAGGACGACGACGAAGAACTGCGGCTCCAGCCGCTGTCGCCGTCGTCGCTGCCGCCACCGCTGCCCCCGCCGTAAGGCAGAAAAGCGAACAGCAGCGCGATGAAGGTCGCGAGCGCCGCGGGAATCCAGGTCTCGTCGGGCACCGGGCCCGGGTGTGTCGTCGACACCATGAAGACACAGATGCCCCCCACGACCAGCAGGCGCACCGTGAAGCCGAGCACGCTGCGCTGCCAGGTGTTGCGCATGCACACCACGATGACCGTGGCGAACAGGCCGACGCCGCCGATGCCCATGGCCCACAGAAAGCCCCACCAGAACCGCTCCGCGCCGAGCGCGAACGCCAGGACGACCAGCCCCGCGATCGCGAGCGCGATGCCTCCCAGCACATAACTCACCGCGCGCGAACGCCCGCAGGCGTAGCCGATGCCGCAGGCCACCAGGGCCGGCATGGCCAGGAACGCCGCCATCATGGGGCTGGCCAGCGCCGCGGCGCCGCCCACCGCGCCGGCCCCCAGCAGGAGCAGCGCCACGCGCCAGCTGGGCTTGCGCCTGGGCGCCTCGGGCGCGACCGACGCGACGGCTTCGGCCAGCAGCTCGGGGCGCCGGGCCTTGCCCTGGAGCTTGCCCTTGCGCTTGCGGGGCGCCTGCTGCAGCGCCGCGCGGCCGCGTGCGTTGCCGGCCACGCCGCGTCCGTACCAGACGCCCACGACCAGGCTCCAGGCCAGCACGCCGAACAGCGCCCAGCCTTCGTCCGTGACGTGCGCGCCGCGCGAGGCCGGCTCGGGTGCGCTGTCTGATGTGACCTCGATCGGCAA
Organism: Variovorax sp. AC103; assembly: GCF_979254005.1. NCBI lineage: Bacteria > Pseudomonadati > Pseudomonadota > Betaproteobacteria > Burkholderiales > Comamonadaceae > Variovorax > Variovorax sp. AC103. Next base: position 111,829 of record NZ_CEEDFC010000006.1, read on the forward strand.
CTGCCCGCTGGCGTCGATGGGCGGCGCGAGCGTCTGCGGGTTGATCAGCTGCGACAGCGCCTGCACCGCAGCCTGCACGCCGCCGGCGAAGTCGCCGTTGCGAAAGCGCGGTGTCATCTCGCGGTCGATGATGCGCGCGGCCTGGATGTCGGTGACCGTGCCTTCCAGCCCGGCGCCCACCTCGATGCGCATCTTTCGGTCCTTCAGCGCCACCAGCAGCAGCACGCCGTCGTCCTCGCCCTTGCGCCCGAGCTTCCATTGCGCGAACACGCGGGTGGCGTACTGCTCGATGGTGTCTTCGCCCGTGGTCGGCACGATCAGCACCGCCAGCTGCGCCCGGGTGTCGGATTCGAGGGTGGCGATGTCGCCGCGCACCGCATCGGCTTCGTCCGCCTTCAGCGTGCTCGTGAGGTCGACCACGCGCGACTTCATCGCGGGCACCGGCACCTGCCTGGCCTGCGCGGGCACGGCCCAAACCAGCAGCGCCAGGCACAGGGAAAGCGACACCAGTGCCGTTGCCGGCCATCGACGAGCATTCATTCGCGTATCTCTCCCTTGTTGTGGCTGGTTCTTTTCAGCGCCGCGCGCTCTTCGTCACCACGCCCGCGCCGCGCACCTCGATGCGGCGCTGGTCGGCCACCTTGCCGGTGGCGTCCACCAGCTCGATCACGTGCCGGCCCGGCCAGGGCAGCCACTGCGCGCTGTTGCCGCGCGCAAAGAACTTGCCGTCGATGCGCCACTGCACGCCGCGCCCTTCGGACTCGAAGCGCACGCGCTGGCGCAGCGGCGGAATGTCGGGGTCGACCGCGATGATGGTGCCGTCCGACGGCGCGGTGATGCGCGCAAAGCCGGTGTCCGCGGCCATGCCGGTGTCCAGCGCGAACATCGGCTGCTCGGTGCCCTGCAGGAACCATTCGGCGCGCGCCGCTTCGAGCGGGGCACCGTCGGCGCCGGGGCCGAACTCGACGCGCGCCTCGACCAGGCCGGGCGGTGGCGCGGGCGCGCGGCTCGGTTCGCGCGCGTGCAGGAAGCGCATCACCTCGGCCCACACCGGCGCGGCGCCGCTGGTGCCGCTCACGTCCCACATCGATTCGCCGCTGGCGTTGCCCACCCACACGCCCACCGTGTAGCGCTGCGACCAGCCCACGGCCCAGTTGTCGCGCATGTCCTTGCTGGTGCCGGTCTTCACGGCCGTCCAGAAGCGGGTGGACAGAATGCTGTCGAGGCCGAAGGTGCGGGTGCGCGCGTTGGGGTCGGAGAGGATGTCGCCGACGATGAAGGCGGCGCGCGCATCGAGCAGCGGCGGCGCTGCGGCCTTGGTCTTGTCGGAGGGTGTGCTCGTGCGCACCGTCATGGTCGTCGTGCCGTAGCGCCCGCCATTGGCCAGCATGCGGTACGCGTTGGTGAGCGACAGCAGCGACACCTCGGCGCTGCCCAGTGCGAGGCTGTAGCCGTAGTAGTCGCCGCTTTCGCGCAGCGGCAGCCCGGCGGCGCGCAGCTCGCGCGCGAACGACTCGGGCGACACCATCACCAACGTGCGCACCGCCGGCACGTTGAGCGAGGCGGCCAGCGCGGTGCGCGCCGACACCGGGCCCTTGAAGCGGCGGTCGTAGTTCTGCGGAATGTAGAGGCCGCTGGCGGTGCTGATCTGCGCCGACGAGTCCTCGATCAGCGAGGCCGCCGTGATGCGCCGCTCGGCAATGGCCTGCCCGTAGAGCAGCGGCTTGAGCGTGGAGCCCGGCTGGCGCAGCGCGGTCACGCCGTCGACCTCGGCCGCCTGGCTCAGCGGGCCCGAGGAGCCGACCCATGCGAGCACCTCGCCGGTGGCGTTGTCGAGCACGACCAGCGCGCCGTCTTCCACATGCCGCTCGCGCAGCTCGCGCAGGTGCCGCTGCAGCGTGTCGAGCGCAAAGCGTTGCAGCGGTGCGCGCAGGCTCGTCCGGACCCCGGGGTCCTTGTCGTTGTCTTTCTCCTTCGCCCGCTGCGGCGGGGCCGGGGTGGGGGCTGCCCCCGCATCCGCATCCCTTATTTCCCGCAACACCCGGCGCGCCGCATGCGGCGCAATGCCTTCATTCGCATCGAAGGCGCGCCGCTGCACCGCCGCGCTGGTGAACATGTCCAGCGCCTCGCAGTCGACCTTGTGCTGCGGCTCCATCACGCGCAGCACCTCGCAGGCGCGCTGCGCCACCACGGCGGGCTTGGCATTGGGCGCGCGCACCAGTGCGGAAGCGACAGCGGCCTCGCGTGCATCGAGGCCGCTGGGCGCCTTGCCGAACAGCGTGCGCGAGAGCGCGTCGATGCCGACGATCTCGCCGCGGAACGGCACGGTGTTGAGGTAGGCCTCCAGGATCTGGTCCTTGCGCCAGCTGCGCTCCAGCTGCGCGGCCGCCACGGTCTGGCCGATCTTCTGGGTGAAGCTGCGCCCGCCCGAGTTGCGGCGCAGGTAGTCGTCGAGCAGGCCCGACAGCTGCATGGTGATGGTCGAGGCGCCGCGCGTGCGGGTGTTCCACAGGTTGCCCCACGCGGCGGCCGACACGGCGCGCCAGTCGATGCCGCTGTGTTCGTAGAAGCGCCGGTCTTCGCTCAGCACCATGGCCGTGCGCAGCGCCGGGGACACGTCGGCCAATGCGGTCCACTGGCCGCGCCGCACGGTGGCGTCGGTGCGCACGCGTTGCAGCAGTTCGCCGTTGCGGTCGAGCACGGCGGTGTCGGACGAGCGGAACTCGCGCTTCACGTCCTCGAAGCTCACGAACGCCGCAATGGCCCAGGCCGGGTGCATGCAAACCGCGGCCAGCAGTGCCGAGGCGAGGATCTTGCGGGTAGGAAGGAAGGGCGCGAGCTGCATCGAGGAAAGGTGGGTGTCCGGAGGTGGGGCCGTCGACATTCTCTGCGATGGCCCACGGGAACCGCGCCTACTCGGGGACGGGCCGAAGGCTGCCTCGGCGTGAAAGAACTTCACGCCAAAGTTCGCACCAGGTTCCACACACGGTAACGAACTTCACGCAAGGGCCTTCATCCGGAAACCCGATGCGTACCGGCGTGGCCTTCAATGCAATGCCGGCTCGCAGGAGGCGATGCCCGGTTCCACAAACACTCCAAGGAGAACTCACATGACAAAGACTTTGGCAATCTTGCTGGCCGCTTCGGCCTTCCTCGCAGGCTGCGTGGCCGTGCCTTACGACCGCCCGCCACCGCCGCGCGGTGGCTACGGCGACCGGGACCGCGACGGCGTGCCCAACCGTGCCGACCGGGACCGTGACGGAGACGGCGTGCCCAACCGCTACGACCGCAACCCGAACAATCCGAACCGCAACTGATTGCGGCGGACCACAGGCAAGAAGGCCGCGAAGCAAAGAGCTTCGCGGCCTTTTTTCTTTGCGGCGCGGGTGCTTGTCAGCCCGGTCGGCGCGCCATCAGTGCCCAGACACCCGCGGCACTCAGCAGCGAACCGCCCGCCAGGTTGAATCGCTTCTGCGCGCGCGGCGAAGAAAGCAGCTTGCGCGCCGAGCCTGCGAACACCGCATACAGCGTGGCGTTCGTGGCAGCCAGCACCACGAAGGTGACGGCCAGCACCCACAGCTGGCGCGTGACATCGGCCGCCGGGCTGATGAACTGCGGCAGGAATGCCACGAAGAACACGATGCCCTTGGGGTTGAGCGCCGTCACCAGGTAGGTGTTGGCGAACAGGCGCAGGCGCGACACGGGCGCGGCCGGCTTTGCGATCTCGGCGGGCGACACTCCCGCACGCAGCAGCTTGATGCCGAGATAGATCAGGTACAGCCCGCCCACCCACTTGACCACCGTGAACCAGAAGGCCGAAGTGGCCAGCAGCGCGCCCAGGCCCAACAGCGACACCACCAACGCCGTGGAATCGCCGAGCGCCACGGCAGCCACCAGGGGCACGTTGGCGCGGCGGCCATGCGACATGGAGTAGCTGATCACCGTGAGGATGGTGGGCCCTGGAATGACGAGCATCAGCGCGGAGGCTGCGGCGAAGGCGAGCCAGAGTTCGAAGGGCATGGGGGTGTGCTCCTGGTGTTCGGTGTGAGAGATGCCGTATCTTGGCCGGTGGACGGTGCCAGCTATTGCTCCGGCCGTCAACGCAGCTTATGTTGAAGGCGCACTTGTGGCCAAGGCGCTCGCATGCGCCGCCGGGTGCTTGCCTGTGCGCTGGACGCGCAGCGGGTGTGCCCTGGACGGCGCCCGGCGCTTCAGCCGGCAGCAGCTCCGAATCGCACCGCATTGCGGGCTTTGCTGCGCTCGGCCTCGGTCTCGCGATCCCGGGGTTGTGCCGTGGTCACCAGCGACTCGAGCAGCCGCGCGGCAACGGAGCTCATCTCGTCGACCGCGCGCTCGAAGGCTTCCTCGTTGGCGCGGGACGGCACGCTGAAGCCGCTGAGCTTGCGCACGAACTGCAGGGCAGCCGCGCGAATTTCCTGCTCGGTGGCAGGGGGCTCGAAGTTGTAGAGGGTCTTGATGCTGCGGCACATGGGCGCTCTCCGTTTCGACATGAAGCAGCGCGGCGCTGCACCGTCCAGTCTAGCCAAGCCGCTCCTGCAGCTGTTGCTTCACCTGCGGCCACTCGTCGTCGATGATGCTGAAACGCACCGAGTTGCGCTTGCGGCCGTCCGGCATGATCCGCTCGTGCCGCACGATGCCTTCCTGCTTCGCGCCCAGCCGCAGGATCGCCGCGCGCGACTTTGCGTTGATCTCGTCGGTGGTGAACTGCACCCGCACGCACCGCAGTTCTTCGAACGCATGGCGCAGCATCAGGAACTTGGCCTCCGTGTTCACGAAGGTCTTCTGCCACGACGCGGCGATCCAGGTGCTGCCGATTTCCAGCTTGCGGTTGAGGCGGTCGATCTTCCAGAAGCGCGTGGAGCCGATGACCTCGCCCGTTTCGCGCAGCACCGTGGCAAACGGCATCACCGTGCCCGCGTCTCGGCCCGCGAGGGCGTTGCCGATGTAGGCGTCGACCGTGGCGGCCGAGGGCACGACGGTGAACGGCAGGTTCCAGAGCTCGCCGTCGGCGGCAGCATTCAAGAGTGCTGCCGCGTCGGACCCGAGCAGCGGGCGCAGCAGCAGGCGAGGGCCGGTGAGTGAAGGTTGCGCGAGGGACATGAAACCGAAGATAGCCGATGACGGCATGGCGCCGTCACCGGGTGCCGCCAGCCCCTCCTTGCGTCAGGCGGGCCGCACCACCCGCTCGGCGGCCAGCGCCACGGCGGCCAGGCGCGCATCGTCGCCGCGCACCGAAGACAGCATCAGCCCCACCGGCAGTTCGCCCGGCGCATGGCACGGCAGGCTGAACGCGCAGCCGTCGAACAGGTTGATCGCGAAGGTGTTGCGCAGCAGCAGGCCGTTGGCCTTGAAGAAGGCTGCGTCCTGCGCCAGCGCCGCGATGGGCGGCGCCACGATGGGCACGGTCGGGCACACGAGCGCGTCGAAGCCTTCGATGGCGCGCGCGACGCGGCCGGTCCAGTCGCGGCGGCGGTCCTGCATGGCGATGTAGTCGGCGGCGCGCACTTCGGTGCCCAGCGCGATGCGCGCGGCCACGCGGGCGTCGAAGCCGTCGCGCTTGCTTGCGAAACGCTCGCGGTGCACGGCCGATGCTTCCACGGGCGAGAAGCCGCCGGGCGCGTTGACGGTCGCGATCTCCGCAAGCTCGGCCAGCGTGATGTCGACGATCTGCGCGCCGGCTGCGGAAAGCGACTGCAGCGCGCGGTCGAAGGCCTGCGCCACGGCGGGCTCGATGTCATCGAACATCAGCGTGCGCGGCACCGCCAGCCGCATGCCCTGCAGCGGTCGGCGGCGCACGGCGAGCGGTGCATCGGCAATCGCCGCGTCCGCTGTCAGGCAGTCTTCCACCGAGCGCGCCATGGCGCAGACGGTGTCGAGCGAGCGCGCCAGCTCGAAGGCGCCGGTGCGCGGCACGCGCGACTGCGTGCTCTTGAAGCCGACCAGGCCGCACAGCGCGGCCGGAATGCGGATGGAGCCGCCCGTGTCCGAGCCCAGCCCGGCGACGGCCAGCCCCAGCGCCACCGACACGGCCGCGCCCGACGACGAGCCGCCCGGAATGCGCGGCGTGCCTGCATCCGCCGGGTTGCGCGGCGTGCCGTAGTGCGGGTTGATGCCCACGCCCGAGAACGCGAACTCGGTCATGTTGGTCTTGCCGACGATGGCCGCGCCCTGGGTGCGCAGCCGGGCCACGGCCACGGCGTCATGCAGGGCCGCCGGTTCGCCCACGCACACGGCGGAGCCTGCGAGCGTGGTCTCGCCGGCCACGTCGTAGAGGTCTTTCACCGTCACGGGCAGGCCGGCCAGCGCGCCGAGTTCGATGCCGGCCTTGCGTGCCGCGTCGGCATGGCGCGCCGCGGCGCGGGCACCGTCGGCGTAGAGCCGCGTGAACACATGCTCGGCGGCGGGCAGCGCCGCCGCGTCGAGCACCTGGTCGATCAGCGCTTCATGCGACAGCTCGCCGCGCGCGATGCGTGCGCGCAGGGCGGCGATGGTGATGTCGTTGCTGTTCATCACGCCACCACCGGCAGTGCCTGCACCGCGTAGCGATGCACGATGCGCCGCTGCAGCTTCGGGTCGTGCAGCTCGATTTCCATCTGCGTGGCGGGGCGAATGCCTTCGCCCCTGGCGTTGGGCAATGCGCCCAGCGTGCCGCAGGTCATGAACAGGCCCTCGGGTTCTGCGCCCATGCCGGGCATGCCGTCGCGCAGGGCGGCCAGCGGGCGGATCGATGCGAGCGTGCCGCGCTGGTAGTCGACCCAGCGGCCGTCTTCCAGGATGCGCGAGTGCAGCTCGATGGTGTCCTGGTGCGCCTGCACGTCGGCCCAGCGCCAGGCCGTGCCGGCCACGGGCTTGGCGCACATCTGCTTCGACACGGCCACCGAGTAGCTCTCGACCTTGCGGTCGGTGTGGTCGGAGCCCACGCTCAGCCACCACTCGCCCTGCGAGAAGAAGAACACGGGCTCGGCCTCGCCGGAGCTCTGGTCGCCCAGCGCCTCGATGTCGGGCGACTGCGTCAGCAACTGGGCGGCCACGCGGTAGTACAGCGGCACGCTCGACGGGCGCGGCACGCCGATGGCCGCGAGTTCCTCGATGTGGTGCTCGATGGCGGCCACGTCGCGGCCGGTCCAGCCCGCCACCACCAGCGCGCGGGGCGCCACGGTGTGCAGGGCGGTGGAGCGCGTGCCGTCGGCGGCCAGGCGCTCGCAGGCAAAGTGCAGTCGTTGCATGCTCATCTCAGGTCTCCAGCGGGCGCTTGGCGGTTTCGCGGGCCACCACCAGGGCGATCAGCGTCAGGCCCAGCGCGGCCACCACGTAGAGCGACACGGCCAGCGTGCTGCCCCACGACTTGAACAGGCTCGCGATGATCAGCGGCGCGAAGCCGCCGCCCAGGATGCCCGCCAGCGTGTAGGCCAGCGAAGCGCCCGCGTAGCGCACGCGGCCGGGGAACTGCTCGGTCACGAAGGCGGCTTGCGGGCCGTACATCATGGCGTGGATCAGCAGGCCGACCACCACCGCCGCGCAGATGGCGACCGGGTGCGCGCTGTCCATCAGCACGAAGAACACGAAGGCCCACACCATGCCCAGCAGCGCGCCGGCGATGTAGACCGGACGGCGGCCGATGCGGTCGGACAGCCCGCCGAACCACGGCACCGCAATCGCGTTGCAGGCCGCGCCGATCATGGTGGCGGTGAGCGCCAGCGGACGCGACAGGTGCAGCACCGTGGTCACGTAGGTCAGCGTGAACACCACCACCAGCGCGTACAGCACGTCGGAGCCGATGCGCGAGCCGCCGGCCACCAGCAGGCTGCGCCAGTGCTGCGTGAACACTTCCTTGATGGGCGTCTTGGCGGTGGCCTTCTTCTGCTCCATCTCGAGGAACACGGGCGTCTCGTCCACGCCGCGGCGCAGCCACAGGCCGAACAGCACCAGCGCGACGCTGGAGATCAGCGGCAGGCGCCAGCCCCAGGCCTGGAATTCTTCCGGGCTCAGCCAGGCCGACACGATGGCGATGAAGCCGGTGCCGATCAGCGTGCCGCACGACGGGCCGACCTGCGTGAACGAGGCGTTGCGCCCGCGCTCGTCGGGCTTGCCGTGTTCCATCGACAGCAGCACCGCGCCGGCCCATTCGCCGCCGAGCGCCACGCCCTGCACGAAGCGCAGCGCCACCAGCGCCACGGGCGCCCAGATGCCCCACGTGGCATAGGTGGGCAGCAAGCCCATCAGACCGGTGGAAATGCCCATGATCACCAGCGTGGCCACCAGCACGAAGCGCCGGCCCAGCCGGTCGCCCAGGTGGCCGAACACCACGCCGCCCAGCGGGCGCGAGATGTAGCCGACCGCATAGGTCGAGAAGGCCAGGATGGTGCCGGTCAGCGGGTCGAACGACGGGAAGAACACCGCGTTGAAGACCAGCGCGGCCATGATGTTGTAGACCGTGAAGTCGTACCACTCGAGCGTGGTGCCGATGGAGCTGGCCATGGCCAGGCGGCCCATCTTGGGGGAGCCGGGGGCGCCGGGCTTGGCTGCCGGGGGCGCAGCGGGAAGAACATGTTCGGTCATTGGAAATACCTTTGTTCGGTGAAGTCGGAGGGACAAGGCGGAAGGGCGGAAAGGCGGAAAAAATCAGCGCAGCTCGGCCGCACCCAGCTTCCAGCCGAGCGCGAGCAGCCAGCCGGTGGCGGGGTCGGTGTCGAAGGCGGTGGCAGCCGTGGCACGCGCGGTGCGCGCGGCGGCGGCGTTGCTCGCCTCGATCACCAGCATCGGCTGCAGCACGCGGCCTTCAGTGGCTTCGCGCGGCAGCGGCGTGCTCAGCGCGGTGTCGGGCACGAGCAGGTACGACTGCACGAAGCCTGCCTGCTCGGCCAGCGCCCGGCCCACGCGTGCGGCATGGGCAGCGAGCGCCTCGGCATCGGTGCTCAGGGGCAGCGGCAGCACGACCGCATGGCTGCCGCTGCCGAAGCCGGTGACGGCGCGCACGGCACACACGCGGCGGATCGGCTGGCGCATGCGATCGAGGTTGGCGATGGACCACGGCGTCTGCTTCTCGAACGCGGCGCGGTAGCCCGCCGAGCGGAACACCGCCAGCGATTCGGTGCGGTACAGGCCCAGGTACTTGCGCCCGCCCTCCAGCGACGAGTAGCGTGCGCCCGACAGGAAGCCCGGAATGCGCACGCGCTCTTCCACGTGTTCCCGGTCGTACCAGCGGTTGAAGTCGGCGTCGTCGGCGGCGTCGACGTCGGAGGCGACGAACAGCAGGCCGTTCACGGCCGCTGCGTCGATGTCGTTGTCAGGAAGGGAAGAAGCGTCGAGGTTGGAGACGGGTGTGGTCATGGCGGCGGAGGAGCGGGCGGGCCTTCGAAATTTGAAGGCGCGATCTTCCGTCGCAGGGTGCCGCTGTCACAAACGAGTTTTTGTGGGCGACAGGCACAAGAATTACTGGCCCCTTCGTGGGGCGGAAATGCACGATTTCGAGGGTTAACCCTCTGAAGTGCCGCTCCAGGTTGGTGCGATTGCCGAGGCCGTGAACTGGTCCGACGCCCGGCATGCCAGCTCGGCCACGAGGCGGATGGCGTCGGAGTCGGCCGCCTCCAGGTGGCTCACCACAAGCCGCTGCGGCGAGATGAGCGCATCGCATTCGATGATGCGCACGTCGCCGCTGGCCACGTACTCGTACACCGGCGGCAGCGGCACCAGCGCGTTGCCGAAGCCCGACTTCACCAGCCGCGCCAGCGCGGAGATGGAGCTCACGCAGTGCACCTTGCCCAGCGGAATGCCCGCCGCGCGGTACAGGTTCTTCAGCGCCTCGTGCGGCTGCGAGCCGGGGCTCATGGTCAGCACGGGCTGGCGCAGCAGCTGGTCGACCGTCTGCGTCGCTTCGGCGCCCTGCGGCCCGACCCAGCCCATGGGCATCGGCAGGCACGGCGTGCTCACGATGCCTGCGCCGGCGATGTGGTCGGTCTGCAGCGCGATGTCCAGCGCCCCTTCGCGCAGGCCACGGTGCAGGGCCAGCGTGGTCTCGGAGGTCAGCTGCACCTCGATGCCGGGGTAGGTGGAGCGCAGGTTGGTCAGAAAGCCGAGCAGCCAGGTGTGCACGACGGTCTCGATGGCGCCGATGCGCACCAGCCCCAGCAGGTCTTCGCGCGGTCGGCCGAGCGAGACGATCTCGCGGCGCAGCTCGAGCAGGCGCTCGCCGTAGTCCATGAGCCGCACGCCCACCGGCGTGAGCCGCAGCTCGCGCGCGTCGCGTTCGAACAGGCGCGCGCCGATGTCTTCTTCGAGCGAGGCGACGCGGTTGGACACCGCCGCCTGCGTGATGTGCAGCCGGTCGCTGGCCGCGCGGAAGCTGCCCAGCCTGGCGGCCCAGAGAAAGGCTTCGACAAATCTTGTGTTCATGAGGGCACCTGCGGGGCATTTTGCCGGGGTTCGTGCCCGGGAGTGTGCCGTGGCGGGTGGGCCGGCACCCGCGGTTGCCGCAACCGACGCCGCGCGCGCCGGTCTCAGCCGCCCATCGAATAGAAGAACTCTTCGCGCACGATGGCCCCGTCCTTCACCGTGTACAGGCCCGCTTCTTCCATCGTGAAGCGCTGGCCCGTGGGCTTCATGGTCACGTCGAATTCGAAGCCGACGATGAAGCGGTCGTCGTGCGGCCACGGGCCGGTGATCTTGGCCGAGTGCACCTCGTGGTTGTCGGTCCACCACTTGCCCTTGGCCTCGATGGCCGCCAGGCCCACGGCCTCGCGCTGGCCGCCGGGCGGCGCGCCCGCCTCGACGCTCACGGCGTCGTCGGCGTAGAGCGCCCTGGCGTCCTGGAACTTTCCTTGCCGGCACAGCGCGACGAGCTGGTTCGCGATTTCCATCGTGGTCATGGCTTTCTCCTGAAGAAGAGGGAGGGGCAGTTTAGGCCGATGCGTGCGCCAGAGGGCGTTCGACACTGCCTGCAGCGCGGTCAGCCGTAGAGAAAGCCGACCACCAGAAAGTAGATGACCAAGAGGACGCCGAGGATGCCTTTCACGTTCTTCATGGCGAGGCCGACGTAGTCAGCGATGGCTTCGTCGGTGAGCCGTGATTGCAGCGCATGTTGCCGGGGCAGGATCGCACGCAGCAGATAGCCGCCGAAGAGCACGACAGCGCCCAGGGGAAGCAAGAAAAGCAGGGGCAGCAGGTAGGCCATCGAGGGATCCTTGGGATCAGCGGGACCGTGCCGGGCGCACCCAGCCCAGCGAGAACACATAGCGGCTGCCGCCGACCACCCGCGTCACGCTGTGCTCGCAGGCATCGGGCCTGAAGAGCTTGATGCGCCGCGTCTCGAAGATCGGGTCGGCGCACACGAACTCGCCGCCCGCGCGCGGCGACTTCAGCACGATGTTGAGCCGGTAGTGCCGCCCGGCCTGCACCGGATCGGTGTGCGGCGGAATCTCCGAGCCTTCGGGGTAGCGCAGCAGGTAGCTGTCGAAGGGCAGCGGCCAGCGCGCGGTGGCCAGCAGCATCTTGTCGTAGCCCGTGCCCTGGCGGCCGCGCTGCCAGCGGAAGGCCTGCGCGAAGTAGCTGTGCAATGACGCGAGCCAGCGCATCGTCAGGCCGGGGCGGGCGCCTCGATGCCGAAGAGCGTGGCGGTGAACTCGCGGTCGTAGTCGGGTTCGCCGCCGAAGCTCAGCGCGATGCGTCCGGTCCAGGTGATGTTGAAGCATGCGGTGCCCGCGATGCGTTCGAACCGGATGCGGTGGCGTGCCACCGCGCCATGGCTGAAGAGGTAGATGTGCAAGGCGTTGGCGCTCTGGTCCGCGGGCGGCGGGTCGTCCACGGTGGCTTCGAAACCGTCGAGGCTTTCGAGGCTGTAGCCGTCCACAGGCCCGACCGCGAAGCCGCGGTAGCCGGGCCATTTCGTCGAGGAGATCGTGCAGCGGTGGTAGTTGGTCCACACGCCGGGGGCCTCCCAGTCCGAAGCGAAATCTTCTTCGTCTTCTTCCCCGCCGGCCTCTTCGATCTCGCGCTCCGCGTCGCAGGCCGCGGTTTGCAGATGCAGGTCGAACCACACCTGGCCGTCGCGCACGCTGGCCTTCCACTGGAACTCGTCGACCGCGTGGCCTTCGGGCCAGGGGTTGCCCGGGAAGAAGATGCGGTTGCGGGTCATGTGTCGCTCGGCTGGATCAGGTCCCACTTGTTGCCGCAGAGGTCCTGGAAGACGGCCACCGTGCCGTGCGGCTCATGGCGCGGCGCTTCGAGAAAGCGCACGCCATGCGACGTCATGTGGGCGTGGTCGCCGGTGAAGTCCGAGGTGTGGAGAAACAGGAAGACCCGGCCACCGGCCTGCTTGCCGATGCCGGCCGCCTGCTCGTCGGTCACGGCCTTGGCCAGCAGCAGCGCGGCGCCCCCGCCGTGCGTGGGTGCGACCACCACCCAGCGCTTGCCCGGTCCGCGCGGCGTGTCTTCGACAAGTTCGAAGCGCAGCGCCTCGGTGAAGAAGAGGATGGCTTCGTCGTAGTCGCGCACGAGCAGGGTGACGGTGGCCAGCCGGCGGGTCGTCATGGGGCGGGGCGCGCTCAGGAGAAGACGATGGCCGTCTTGTGCGCAATGCTCAGCCGAGCCGATTCGTGGAGCAGCAGCCACGCCGCGTACTCGCGGAACAACCCTTCGTCGCCTTCGCCCAGCGCGGCGATGCGCGCCGCTTCCGCGTCCGACAGTTGCCCGTCGGTCAGCGCGATGCCGAGCGCGGGCGCGACCTGCACCAGCTCGTCGCGTAACCGGTACGACGAGCCGAGCATGCCGCCGGTCAGCGCCTCGTCTTCCGACTCGGATTCGGAGAACAGCACTTCCTCGAAGTCGACCGGCACGTAGAAGCCTTCCGCGTCCGAGTGGCAGATCAGGTGGCTTTCCGCGATGTCGAGCGCTTCCTGCACGGCCGGGTCTTCCGACGGCTCGTCACCTTCTTCCACCGGCGTCGCCGTCCAGCCGGGCGACACCACGCAATGCGCATAGGCGCGGCGCAGGTAGTGGATGAACGAATACGGAAACCCGTCGAGCGAGGCCCGCGAGTCCAGCGGCGGCAGCTCGCGCGGCTCGACGTGCGGCGGCAGGCCTGCCGCCGCCAGCACGGCGTTCACGATTTCGAAGTCGCCCTCGAACCACTCGGCGCCTTCGGGGTCGTTTTGCAGAAAGTCGGCAAGCGTGCCGACGCTGATGGCCAGTCCCATGTGGGTTCTCCCTTTTTTTCGTGTCGTGTCGTGTCGTGTGTGGCGTGCGGCTTACTTCGCCGCCTCCACCTTCACCCGCGCATTGGGCGTCTCGCCGAACATCTCCGGCGCGTACATCGCCTCGACGCGGCTGGGCGGCAGCGCGAAGTCGCCGACGTTGTTCAGGCGCACGGTGTATTCCATCTTCACCACGCCCTTGGGCAGGTACTCGTAGTAGCTGCGGAAGGCCTCGAAGCTGCGCTCCTCGAAAGCCGGCCAGCCCGCGCCCGACTTCTTCTCGCCCTGCGTGGCGATCTGCGAGTCGCGGCCCAGGCCGCCGCCCAGGATGGTGGCGCCGCCCGGAATCGGGTCGCTGATGACAACCCAGGTCATGTCGGCGCTGGCGTTCACCTCGACGGTCACGCGCAGCACGTCGCCGCGGGTGTACTTGCCCGCGGTGGCCTGCTCGACCGGAGTGATGGTCTTCTTGAGCGCGTAGCCGGCCGCGAACGGCGCCTTCAATTGCACGGCGGCAATCGACTGCAGCGTGAGCCACGGCTTGCCGGTGCCTTGCTGCGTCACCAGCAGCGTGTCGCGCACCGGGGCGCCCGAAGGGGACGCCGCCCACGGCAGGAACATCGTGTTGTTCTTCAGGTTGCCCGGCGAGGCGGGCGCGCCGAAGAAGGTGGTCTGGTTGGGCGCGCCGGCCGCGTCGCTGGTCTTCACGCGTTCGACGCGGCTCCAGTCGACCTGCGCCTTCACCGCGCCCAGCGTGGCGGCCGTGACGCCGGCCACCGGCGTGCTCTCGAACACCTTGCTGAACTTCTCCAGCGCCAGCCCGCCCCACAGGTTGGCGGTGGTGGTGTGCCAGGCGCCGTTCTGCTGGCGGCCGATGAAGCCGTTGGCCAGCTTGCCGATGTCGTCCTTCCAGGCCGGGTCGTCCATCACGCTGAGCAGCAGGCGGGCGGTGTTGACGTCGCCGTTGGTCATGAGCCACCACCAGTAGTCGTCCTGCTCGGTGCTGAAGATCAGCTTGGTGCCCTGGTACGACAGGCGCGCCTTCAGCACGTTGTTGGCCTCGTCCAGGCGCTGCTGGCGCTGCGGCACGTCGTTCACGCGCTTCAGGATGTTGAGCCAGTCGATCACCGCGCTGGTGGGCCACTGGTTCGGCGCGATGGTGATGCTGCCGAGCATGCTGCCCTTGGCCTTGCCGTAGCGCGAGAGCGCTTCGAGCGCGGCGAGCTTGCGCACGTCCAGGTCCTTGCGCGGGCTCCAGAACTCGCGCGTGATGCGGCCTTCGACGAAGGCGATCAGGCCCGACTCCATCGGCGCGCGCAGGTCGTCGGCGAGCGCGAAGGCGGGGTCGAGTTGCGCGGCTTCGTTCGTTGCCGCGAGCAGGTACGACGTGAGGATGTCGCTGCCGCGGTTGGCCTCGCCGTCGCGCGGCGGGAAGTAGTTGGCCAGGCCGTCGCTGTCCAGGTAGGTGGGCAACGTTGCGAGCACGCCCTGCCACATCTTCGCGTCGCGCAGGCCGACCGACTTGCTGGTCTTCTGTTCGAGGCAGATGAAGGGGTAGTTGGCGAACCAGTCGCGCACGCCCGGCAGGCCTTCGGCCAGCCGCGGTTGCAGGGCCAGCTTGAGACCGCCGCGGCCCGGCAGGGCGTCGGCCGGCGGCGCCACGTCGAGCGTGAACGGACCGTCGAGCTGCACCAGCGTGGCCTGCTGCACCGTGAGCGGCACCGAGGGCACGATGCGCTGGCGCACCTTGAGCGCATCGCGTGCGCCGCCGAGGGTGTCTTTCGCCTCGATCTCCCACAGGATGGCTTCGGCGCGTGTCTGCGCGAGCTGCGCGGGCGCGGTCACGGTCCATGCCACTTCACGCGCCTCGCCGGCCGGGATGTCCACGGTCTGCGGCTCCAGCGTGAGCAGGGTGGCGCGCGGCGTGGCTTCCACCTTCATCGGCTTTTGCGTGGTGTTGCGCAGCGTGATCTGGGCGCGGAACTGGTCGTCCTCGCGCACCAGCGGGGGCAGGCCGCTGATGATCTGCAGGTCTTGCGTGGCCTGGATGCTGGTCTGCCCGGTGCCGAACAGGCTGGTGCCCGAGTCGGCCACGGCCACGATCTTGAAGGTGGTGAGCGCGTCGTTCAGCGGCACCGTCACCACGGCCTGGCCGTTGGCGTCGAGCACCACCTTCGGGTTCCACACCAGCAGGGTGTCGAGCAGTTCGCGCGTCTGGCCCTTGCCGCCGCCGCCGCCCGCGGGCACGGCCTTGCGCCCGTAGTGGCGCCGGCCGACGATTTCCATCTGCGCGGTGGAGGTGCTCACGCCCCAGCTGCGGCGTTGCAGCATGGCGTTGAGCAGGTTCCAGCTGTCGTTGGGCATCAGCTCCAGCAGCGCTTGGTCGACCGCGGCCAGCGCCACTTCGGCGCCAGCGGCCGGCTTGCCGTCGGGCAGCTTGGCGGTGATGGTGACCTGCGCCTTGCTGCGGATGGGGTAGCTGGGCTTGTCGCTGGTGACGGTCACGTCGAGCTGGTGGGCGCGCGTGCCGACGCGAATTTCAGCCATGCCGAGCCGGTAGGCCGGCTTGCTCAGGTCGACCATGGCGGTGGGCGCCACGTATTCCTTGCCTTCGTACCAGAAGGCCGTCCACCAGTCGCGCGGCGACTTGAAGCCCCAGGTGAAGAAGCTGTACCACGGCACTTCGCGCAGGCGCCCGCGCAGCGCGAGCACGCTGATGTAGGCGTTCGGACCCCACTCGGGCTTGACCTGCAGGGTGACGGTCGGGTCCTTGCCGTCGAGCTGCACCACGTGCGTCTCGATGATGCCTTCGCGTTCCACCGCCACCAGCGCGGTGGCGAAGCGGAAGGGGCTGCGCACCTGGAACTTGGCGACCTCGCCGGGCTGGTAGCTCTTCTTCTCGGGCAGCACGTCGATGCGGTCGTTGTCCTCGCCGCCGAACCACAGCTCGCCCTGCTTGGTCACGTAGACCGAGCTCACGGCCTTGGCCTCGCGGCCTTCGCCGTCGGTGGCGCTGGCGATGAGCTCCACTTCGCCGGCTTCCTTCAGCTCCGACTCGCACAGCAGCAGGCCGCGCGCATCGCTCTTGCCGCTGCACACGGTGCCGATGTCCTTGGTCTCGGTCTTGTTGTCGTAGGTGTAGAAGCCGCCCACCATGCGCTTGCGGCTGGTGGTGGTGATGCGCGCCACGGCGCGCACGTTGAGCGTCACGCCGGCCTGGGGCTTGCCCGTGAGGTCGAGCGCGAGCGCCTGGAACTTCAGCTTCTGGCTGGTGGAGACCCAGCCTTCGGTCTTGATGCCGGCAATGACCGATGCGGGCCACAGCGTCTGCGTGCTGCGGATGGTCTGCACCTCGCCGTTCGGGTCGGCGTAGGTGGCTTCGAGCAGCAGCTCGCGCGCCGACTTCACCTTGGGCACCTTGTCCACGGTGACCTTGCCGGCGCCGTCCTTGTTCAGGGTGACGGGCAGCTTGTCGGCGATCACGCGGGTGTCGTTCACGCTGTTGAGGTCTTCCTCGCCGGTGTTCGAGTCCGACGCGGGCGCCGCGGCCTCGCTGCCGTCGCCTTGCGTGGCGCGCGGCGGGTTGAAGCTGAAGGCGTCGTAGTCGGAGAAGCTCAGGGCCTTGCCGCGCACCATGGCCGACACGCGCACCGGCAGGTTGGCCGCACCGCCGCCGGCCACGTAGTTGATCTGCACGTCGGTGGGCACACTGGTCGCGGCGACCAGCGGCTTCTTCTCGGTGGGCGAGATGCGGCCTTCGAGCACGGGGAGGCGGAATTCCTCGACGCGGAACATGCCGGTGCTGAAGCTGCGGCTGTAGCCGCCGTCTTCGCCGTCGCTGTCCCCGTCACCGTCGGCGTCCTTGCCGGCGCCGGTGCGCAGCATCACCTCGTACACGCCGAGCTTGGCGGCCGGCGGAATGGCAAAGCTGTTCTCCGCGCTCAGGCCGCCGGTGGCGGTCTTGCGCCAGGCGAGCGGCTGGGTGAAGCGCTGGCCGCTGCCCGTGTGGGTGATGACGAGCGTGTCGGGGCGCTGGTCCGGCAGGCCGAAGCCCTTGCTGGTCTGCGTGCGGATCAGGCTCTTCATCGACACCGTTTCGCCGGCGCGCAGCAGCGTGCGGTCGAAGACGGTGTGCGCGATGCGGTCGGGCTCGGGCTGCAGGTTGGTCGGCACGTTGAAGCGCCAGGGCTCGATGCCGCGCTGCCAGTCGCTCCAGGTGAAGGCGAGGTCTTCCACGCCCTTGTCGTCCTTGGCGCGGGCGCTGACGAACCAGGCGCCTTGCTCGTACTCGTTCGGGCCGTTGCATGACGGCGCCTGCGGCGAAACGCCGTTCAGCATCACGATGCCGTTCGCGTCGGTGGTGCCGGTGGCCACGGCCTTGCCGTCGCAGCTGGACACGCGCACTTCGGCGCCGGCCACGACCTTGCCCTTGTCCAGCGTGGTGACCCAGGCCATCGAGTTCTCGCGGCCCAGCTTGAAGTGCACGGCCAGGTTGGTGGCCAGCGCGGTGGTGCGCACGTACATCGTGCGACCGGCGTTGTAGCGCTCGTCGAGCAGGGCTTCACCGAGCTTCTGCGAGGCGATTTCCAGCACGTGGAAGCCGGGGGTCAGCGGAATGCCGATGACTTCGAAGGGGCGCGGGTCGCCGCCGTCCGACTTGGGCATGTCCAGCGCCTTCACGCCCGGCTGGCCGGCCAGCAGCGACAGCATGCGAGTCTGCAGCGAGGTGCGGTCGTCCTTGTCGATGACGGGGGGCAGCGGGCCCTTCACGTCCTTGCGCGCCTGTTCGCGCGAGATGCTGTAGCTGTCGTAGCGGCGCACCTTGCGGAACCACGCGATGATTTCCGCGTCGGTCTTCGGGTTCATGTCGCTCACCTTGCCGGGCGTGAGCGCCTGCACCATCAGCTGCGGCTCCACGCGGCGCACCGTCACCGGCATCATGGCCGGGGTGTCGGGCTCGGCCAGGCGCTCGACCACGCCGAAGGGCGAGGCGGCGAACTTGGCCAGCGGCGGCATCATGCCGGTCGCCACCTTCAGCGGAAAGCTGCCGGGCGAGGCCAGCGGGCGGCCCGAGGCGTCCTCGAACTTGGAGGGCAGCTCGATGCTGAACTGGGTGCTCTCGGCCAGCGGCGGGCCGAAGTACACGCCGTTGACCACGTCGTCGTCGCTCTGCGTGCCGCCGTCGTTTTCGAGCTGGGCCTTGACCGTCTTGTCGCCGCCCTTGAGCTGGATCTGCGAAGCCAGCTTGCGCGTGACCGGCGCGTTGAACGTCAGCTGCATCGGACGCAGCGGCAAACAGGCGGCCTGCGCGTTCTCGCGCTCGCAGGTGAACGACACCGCGAAGGGCTCGCGCACCTGGAACTCGAGGCGGCGTTCCACGTTGTTGGCCACCCCCGAAGGCGTGGCGACGCCCTTGCCGTACACCACCTGCACCTTGGCGCCCGGCGTGAGCGTGCGGTTGCACTGCAGGGTGACGAAGCGCAGCGGGTCTTTCTCGGCGGCCTTGTCGCGGCCGAAGGCCTTGAGCAGGCCGGCGCGCTGGTCGCCGTCGAGCAGCTTGACCGGAATGCGCTCGCCCACGCCGTCGGCGGCGCACCAGATGTTCTGGCGCACGCTGTCCAGCGTGGCCGCACCGTTGAGCTCGAGCATGAACATCTGCTGTTCGTCGATGCGGCTGTAGCTCCCCGGCATGTAGCTGCGCACGAACGGGCCGCCGGTGTTGAACTGGTAGCGCTCCGGGCCGGTCAGCTCGCCGCCGGCGCTGGGCTTGAAGGTGGGAACGCGCGTGACCGTGCAGCGCACGCCCGGGGGCAGGTCGTTCTCGAAGTCGTAGACCCAGGCCTTGGCGTCGGTCCAGCGGCCGGTGCCCTTGCCGGCCTGCGCGTCGGAGCAGCTCACCGAGAGCGGCGCGGGCGCCTTGGGGTCGCCGAAATTGACGGCCGCCTGGTCGAACTTGGCGACGATCTGCCGCACGCGTGCCACCTCGCCCTGCGGGCTCAGGCTGGTGATCTGAAGGGCAAAGCTCGGGCCGGCCAGCAGCACGCCGGCGGCAAAGAGCCATGTGGGAACGAAACGGGTCACGGGGAACTCCTCCTTGGGGCAGCGCGCAGCGTAGCCGATTTGCACGTCAGTTCGGCAGTGCCAAGGGTCATATGTCGACCGATTGCGGGCTGGGCATACGCCACTCTTCTTACAATCGGGCGCTGTCTTGCGTGCGCCGCGCGGACCGCCACCAAGACCTTGCCGCCGACCGATGAAACGCTACTGGGAAATAGACGCCTTGCGCGGGCTGATGCTCGTGCTGATGACCGTCACCCACCTGCCCACGCGGCTGACCGACCCGCTGGGCCAGCCCTTCGGCTTCGTGTCGGCCGCCGAGGGCTTCGTGCTGCTGTCGGCCTTCGTGGCCGGGCTGGTCTACAGCCGCATCGGCTTTGCGCGCGGGGTGGACTCGATGCGCAAGGCCTTCTGGCGGCGCGTGGTGAAGGTCTATCTCTGCCAGGCGGCGATCCTGCTGTTCCTGTTCACGGTGATCGCCGCGGTGGGCCTGCACATCGACCAGCCGGCGGTGAAGAACCTGGTGTCCTACTACCTGGCCGAGCCGCGCGACGGCTTCCTGTACGGGCTGCTGCTGATCTACGAGCCGGCCCTGCTCGACATCCTGCCGATGTACATCTTTTTCATGCTCCTGAGCCCCTGGGTGCTGGCCTTCGCCATGCGCCATGGCTGGAACTGGGTGATGGTGGTGAGCGCCACCGTGTGGGCGGCGGCGCAGTTCGGCCTGAGCGAATGGGTCTACGGGCTGGCCGTGCACTACCTGGGCGTGCCGGTGCCGTTCCACGAGATGGGCGCGTTCAACACCTACGCCTGGCAGTTCCTGTGGTTCGCGGGGCTTTGCATCGGCGCCACCCGCAACGGCCCCGAGGCGAAGCCGCTGCGCTTTCCGTGGTGGCTGCTGGTGCTGGCCGCCGGCGTTGCGTTGTACGGGCTGTACTGGCGGCATCACGGCATCAACGGGCAGGCGCCGTTCGGCGGCGACGTCGAACTGAACCTGCTGTTCGACAAGTGGCAGCTGGGCCCGCTGCGGCTGGTGAACCTGCTGGCGCTGGGCATCCTGGCGGTGCGCTTCGGGCCTTGGCTGATGCGCCGCCTGCCGCGCATGCACTGGCTGGAGGCGATGGGCTCGGCCTCGCTGCCGGTGTTCTGCGCGCACCTGGTGGCGGTGCTGCTGGTGCTGGCCTTCTACGGCGACAGCCAGACCGCGCGGCCCTGGTGGGGCGACGGCCTGCTGCTGGCGGCGGTGTTCGCGGGGATGTACGGCGTGGCGCGCTTCACGCGCGGCGCCGACCTTCCGCCGCCGGCGGACGACATGCCGTCGCAGCCGGCGGCCGCGTGATCCGGGGTTCTACGCTTCCTCGAACGAACCCGCGATGTGGTCGCGCCACTCGCTGCGCTGGATGTCTTCCAGCGTCGCATCGGTGGTCTCGAAGTCGCTCAACAGCGTGAGGAAGCCCTGGGCCACGTCGCCCAGGCCTTCGGGGTGCAGCCAGCCCCATTCGCATTCCTCGCAATGCACGTACACGCGCTCGTTGGTGGTGTCGTTCTGGAACACGAGGCGGCCCTGGCGGCAGTTCGCGCAGGTGCTGGACCAATAGAGTTTTCTCATTTGACGGGGTAGGAAGTGATGATCTGGTTGGTGCCGGGCACGAGTCTCATCTCGACCCCGTAGAACAATTCGCCGGTGGCCGCGGCGCTGCCGCCTGCGCGTCCCACGATCTCGTTCATCGGCACCCTGAGCGTACCGTTGGCGTCGGGCGAAATTCCGAGGTCCTGCGCCCGCTCCCAGGCGCGGTTGGTGGTGGCCACGCCGTCCTTGTAGAAGACGCCGTGATCCTCCTTGCCGGGCACGTCCTGATTGTGCCGGCGCACATGGTCCTCGCGCTTCTCGCCCTTGTACGCCCCCCTCTTGGGCACCACCGCGTCCCAGTCGAGCGGTGCGTATTTGCGCTGTATCACCGTGCCGCCGCGCGCCACTGCCGCGGGGCTTCGCGGCTCCAGCGGCGCTCCGCGGTTCGTTTCGCGCGAGTTGGTGATGGCTTCGCCCGACGCCGCCCGGCGCTCGGCCGCCAGCCGGCCGAAAGTGCGGGTGCGGGCGACGCCCACCAGGCTGCCCGCCAGCTCGTTCACGCTGGCCACCGCCTGCTCGGAGCCGCCCAGCATGCGGGTGAGCGCGCCCGGTCCGCCGTAGATCGGCCCCAGGAAGGCGATGCCCATCGTGTTGCCCCAGCGCAGGTTGCGCTCGTCCAGCCAGCCCTGCTCCTGCGGCGAGAGCGTCGACTGCCAGCGCGGGCCGGGGGTGTACACATCCTCCACGAAGTCCAGGTCGCGCCGCAGTTTCAGCGATTGCTCCGGCGGCAGCGGCGACTTGCCGGTCAGGTGGTCGGTCAGCTGCTGGCGCTTGTCGTCGATCATCGACTTGGGAATCTCGTCGGGCCACTTCTGGCATTCCTCGCGGAACTGCTTGGCGCGGCCCATCGCGTCGGTCGGCTCCGCACCGGCCGGCCGGTCGGTGCCGCTGGTCATGCGCACGTACCAGGGCCTGGCTTCGAACTCGGCCTTGGCGCGCTCGTAGGGCGCGGTGCAGGCGTCGGGCGGGCGTCGCACCATCGGGCCCTTGGGCACCTGGAAGGTGACCAGCCGCCCGACGGTGCCGTTGCCGTTGAAGGGCGGGTCGTCCATCAGGCGGCCCCGTTCATCTCGCACAGGTCGCCGTGGCGCGCCACCGCGCGGCTTTCCACGAAGACGGTCTGCGCGCCGCTCACCACCTGCACGTTGCCCGCGCCCAGCGACACGCCCGAGCGCACGCCGGTGCCCGCGTTGCCGGTCACGCCCTGCACGATGCTGTCGATCATGAGCACCTTCTCGCCGCGGGCGAATACGCTGTCGGCGTAGGCGGCCTTCTCGGGCGGCAGGATGGCGACGATGTCGAACGGAATGACCTGGTCGCCGACGATGCAGAAGTCGGGCGTCACGTTGACCACCATGAACCGCGCCTCGGCATCGGCGATGTGTTTTTCCATGCTCAAGCGAATGCTCCCTGGGTGAACAGGTCGGCGCCGGTGATGTCGCGCGCCTGGTCCAGCGTGAGCCGCCAGGTCAGGTGCACCAGCATGCGGTCGAGGTCGACGTGGACCGTGTCCAGGCGCATCGCCTCGGTGGTTTCCACACCCTGCGCGGTGCGGCAGACGGCATCGATGCGCACACCGGGCAACTGCATGTCCACCGCCGGCGCCGACGCGAAGAAGCCGGCCATGCGCACCCGCTCATCGCCCGCCAGGCCCTGCGCGACGACCTGGTCGGCGGGCGCGTAGTGAAAGAAGCGCTCGTCGAAATCTTCTGCGTAGTCCATGAAGGGTGCCTGCGCGAAGCGCTGCCGCCAGGCGTCGTCGTAGGTGCCGGCCAGCGCGGCGCGCGGCTGCCAGTGCCGCGCGATCGGGCCGAAGCCCGCGACCTCGACGCCGTCCTGGTTGCCCTGGGCAATGGGGGTGGCGGGGTATTCGATCTGCGGACCGGGCGCGGGCCGGCCACTGTCGTAGCGCGCCTGCGGGTGGGTGTTGCGGCAGGCCGAGCCGAAGCGGCCGGTGCCCGACGGGTTGGGCGCATGCACGCGCGGCGCGGCGTTGTCGGCATCGCCTTCGTCGAACCACCAGCCGCCGTGCGCGAGCTCGTAGCGCAGCGGTACCTCGGCGGCGGGTGCGGGGTCGCCCAGGCGCCGCCCGGCCGGGTCGTCGTGCCAGAGCCAGTGGCGCGGCCCGGTCAGGCGCAGCGTCTTGTCGACGAGCGCCTCGCCCTGCCGGTCCACCCGCAGGCTCGCTTCCCAGGCGGGCCGGGGCGTCCAGTCGAGCGCGCGCGCCGCGCCGGTCACATAGACGTCGGCACCGGGCTTGGCGAGCAGCACGTCGGTGGCCTCGCGCAAGCTCGACAGCGCCGCGCGCTCCGGCGCCCACGGCACATCGGCGAACACCGGCCCGCGCTGCACGGCGGCGAGTTGCAGCACGCCGGGGGCGAGCACGAAGCTGCCGCAGGCGATCACCACGTCGTGAAAGCGCTGGCCCTTGCCCATCTTGTCGAACTGGAAGTGCGGCAACGGCGTCTGGTTGCGCACGCGCTGCAGCCGGGGCGGCGGGATCGACGGCGCGGCCATCAGAGCGCCTTTGCGTCGCTGCTGCCGGCCACCTTGCCCGCCACGTCCGCCGCCACCGCCGCCGAGGCGACGCCCAGCAATTGCGCCGCCTGGCCCGCCGCGCCGCCGGCCTCCGCGCCGCCGCCGCCCGCGGCGACCTGTTTGGCGATGGACGCCAACTGCGTTACCTTGCCGAGCAACTCGCCCGGGTTGCCGCCCATCAGAGCGCCCAGGCTGGCCATCGGGCTGCCGGGCGGCTCCGGCGGCGGCCCGGTGGGCACCGCCGAGGGCTGCAGCGCGGCCTGCCCGCCCACCGGGTTGAGCCAGATGTTCTCGCCGTTGACCGTCACGTCACCGCCCTGGGCGGTGATGTTGATCTTCTTGCCGGTCACCGCGATGGAGCCGTCGGCCTTGAGCTGCACGACCGATGCGCCCACGCGCAGCGAGATCGTCTCGCCGTCCATCTCGATGTGGCTGCCCCCCTTGTCGCCGCTGCCGCCCACCGAAAGCAGGTACTTCTCGCCGACCTTGGTGGTCTGGGTCTTGCCGACCAGGGTGTTGTCGACCATGCCGACCACCGAATTGCGCAGCATGCCGACGTTGAACGAATAGGCCAGGCCGATGTTCACCAATTTCGCCAGGCCCACGTTGTGCATGTAGGCCATGCCGACGGTGCCCAGCTGGTTGCGCCCGACCTTCTTGCTGCGGTCGCGGCCCACCGAGTGGGTCTCGTCGTGCTCCACCTCGATGTCCTGGTTGCGCTCGGCGTGCAGCCACACCTGCTCGGCGCCCTTCATGTCCTCGAAGCGCAGGGCGTTGGCGTTGGCCTCGCTGCCGTCCTCCGAGCTGCGCGTGAGAAAGCCGCTCTGCGTGGCGTTGTCCGGCAGCTTCCACGGCGGCATGTTGTCCGCGTTGTAGACACGGCCCGTCACGATCGGGCGGTCGGGGTCGCCGTTCTCGAAGTCGACGATCACCTCCTGGCCGATGCGCGGCACGTGCATGCCGCCGAAATTGCTACCGGCCCAGGGCGAGGACACCCGTACCCAGCACGAGCTGTTCTCGTCCTTGCTGCAGTAGCGGTTCCAGTGAAAGCTCAGTTTCACGCGGCCGTACTTGTCGGTCCAGATCTCGCGGCCGGCGGGCCCGGTGACGATGGCGGTCTGCGGCCCCGTGGTGCGCGGGCGCGGCACCGCAGGCGGCGCGGCGCGGAACACCTTGCCCGAGGCGATGGCCTCGAAGTCGACGCGGCATTCGAAGCTTTCCTGGCCCGAGGCCTCGCCGGGCTCCTGCAGGTGCAGCCTGGCGTCGGTGACCAGGTACTCGCGGTTGGCCTCGCTCTGCGGGTGGCGCTCCAGCGTCAGCAGGCAGCCCGGCACCACGGCGCGCAGGTTGCCCGAGCCGCTCGCACGCTCGCCGCGGCTGCCGTCCTCTTCCATGCGCCGGCGCACCAGCTGTTCGCCTTCCGACTCGACGGCGTAGTCGCCAGGCCAGCGGTAGCGCTCGAGCTCGTTCTGCGCGGTCTTGCGCGGCATGGCGCTCACCTGCTGCAGCCGCGCGCGCGGGCGCTCGAAGTCGAAGTCGTCGGTCACCCAGCGCCCGCTCTGCAGCGACTCGCAGGCATTGAAGCGGTCGCAGTGCTCCTCGCGCACCGTGTCCTCGGCGGCGTGGAACGGCACGGTGCGGTAGCCGGCGTTCTCGAACGGTGCATGCGCCGCCATCTCGTCGACCACCACCAGCGTGTGGTTGTCCTCGGTGTGCGCGAAGAAAAAGTACAGGCCCCACTCGTGCATCAGGCGCAGCACGAAGTCGTGGTCGGTCTCGCCGTACTGCACCTGGAAGTCGCGCGGCGGATAGGTGCCCGTCGCACGCACCTCGAGCGGAAATTCGTAGTCGCCCAGCACCTCGCGCACGATGTCCAGCACGGTCTTGTTCTGGAAGATGCGGTGGTCGCTGCTGCGCGTGGCCAGCGTGAGCCAGGGCTCGATCACCACCTCGTAGAGCGCGCGGCGGTTCTCCAGCCGCAAGAAGCGCACGCGCGTCACCAGGCCGGAGATATGGCGCTCGCCGCCGTTCGCGCCGGGCCGTCCGTCGAGCACGATGTGCAGGGTGAGCGGTTCGCCCACGAGCTGCTTGACGGGCACGTTGGCCGCCTGCCGGTCGTTGAAGCCCGGCTGCTCGGGCGTGGCGAAGGTGACGGTGTAGGCGAAGAGACGGCTGAGCCCTTCGTCACCGTCCACGCCCACCGGTTCGAGGGCGGGCCTGTCGCCCATCATGGGCATGGCAGGCGAGGAAGCGCGGAGGACGCGGACGGGCCGCACGGGACCTTGCATGTGAGAACTCTCCCCGAATCGTTTGGGCAGCCGGACATTGCCGGTGCTTTTTCTGAGTCGCGGTTGTTCTGCACCGCTGTGATGCGATTAAAGCGGCGCGGTGCAAAGCCCGGGCGTAGGACGGGTCCGAAAAAAAAGCCTGCAGTGGGGAGGCGCTAAGCCGAAAGCGTGCGTTTCGGTGCGCAAGCGCATGGCGTGGCGCTTTGTCGAGGGTTCGGCGCGCCTCTGGATGCCTCGGAAGGCGTGCGAACGCGTCAGGGCGCCGTGGGAAGGTGGGAGGCGATCACCGAGTGCCACAACCGGTAGCCCTCGTCCGTCATGTGCAGCCTGTCGCCGCGAAACAGCTCCGGGCGCGGGCGCCCGTCGGCACCCAGCATCGGCGTGTAGATGTCGATGTACTCGCTGTTGGGCAGCAGGTTCAGGTAAGCCGACACCACGTGGTTGGTCTCGCGGATCTGCGGCATGAGCTGCTCGCGCGACGGGCTGGGCTTGACCGACACGAAGCTGATGCGGGTGTCTGGCAACTCGGCGCGCACCGCGTTGGCAAAGCGGGCAAAGCTGTCGAGCACCTGCAGCGGCGTGCGGCCTTCGGCCAGGTCGTTGTCGCCTGCATACACCACCACCTGGCGCGGCTTGTAGCGCACCACGAGGTCGCGCGCGAACAGGCTGCAGTCGTTCAGCGTGGAGCCGCCGAAGCCGCGGTTGACCACGCCGCCGGGCACGCGCGCAAAGTCCTGCTGAAGGCGCGTCCACATGCGCACCGTGGAGCTGCCGACGAACACCACGCCGCCGGGGGGCGGAAAGCGCTCCTGGTCGGCGCGCGCGAACGCGGCGAGCTCGTTGTGCCAGCGCTCCTTGGCGGCCAGGTAGTCGCGGGCGGACGCAGCCTCGGCGGCGGCCGTCTCGGATTCCTGGGGAAAGAAGGAGGCGGACTGCGCGTGCGCGCCAAGCGCCGCCACGAGCAGCACGGCTGCGGCCAACGCGGTTTTCATCGAAGTCATCGGGAAGACAGAGGACACGGCGGAGGAAAATCAGGTTTCTGGCATGGGGCCGCGCGGCCGGTGTCGGCACGAGGCGGCTTGCAACCCTAGATTGTCTTCTCGATGAGGGCGCCCTTGAACACCACCGGGCCTTTAGGGCCGCTGCCCGCAGGCACGCCGCCCTTGGCCTCGAGGGTCACGGCCAGGGTCGGCACGGCTTGCACGTCGGATTCCGAGGCCGCCAGGCGCAACGCCGGGGCCTTGTCCATCACGCCGAGCGAGCGCGGGGCGGCGCCGGGCGCCAGGGCCCACAGCTGAAGCGACTTGTCGTCGCCCTCGCTGTAGCTGCCCACGCGCTGCAGCGACAGCTGCTTCTTCTTGGGGTCGAAGGTCACGAGCATCGAGGCGGCGGACTGGTCGTCGGACAGCACGGCCACGTACTGCACCACCGGCGCGTTCTGCAGCTGGTCGCGCAGGTTGAGCCCCACCACCACGGCCAGCACGGTGGCCAGCGCGCCGGCCGCGGTGGCGCCGCGCCACAGCGCCAGGCTGCGCAGCCAGCCGCCGGGCTGCGGCCTGGCGGCGTCGCGGGCATGGGCCGCGTCGCGCTGGCGCTCGATGACGGCCTTGGCCTGCTCGGCGTCGATCATGTTGCGGATGCGGGTCCACACGGCGGGGTCGGGCACGACCGAGGGTTGCAGCTCGGTCATGCTGGCGAGCCGGCCTTGCCAGACCAGCGCGGCGGCGCGCACCGGCGCCTGTTCGCGGGCCAGGGCTTCGAAGCGGCGGCGGGCGCCGCCGCGCAGGGTGCCGAGCGCGTGGCTGGCGGCGAGGAGTTCGAGCAGTTCGGGGTGGGCGGTGAGTTTCATGGCAGGCCTGTCTTCTTCTTCGTCGCGCTCAAGCGAAGCGCCCCATGCAGACGCGAAGTTTTTCCAGCCCGCGCCGGATCCATGTCTTGACCGTGCCCAGCGGCAGCTTGAGTTGCTCGGCCAGTTCGCCGTGGCTCATTTCGCGCAGGTAGGCCAGGCTCACCACTTCTCGCTGCTTGCCCTCGAGCTGGGCCAGGCACTGATGCAGCGCCCAGGCCTGCTCGCTCGCGTCGGCCGTGTCGACCGGGTTGGGCGCATCCGACTCCATCTGGTCGGCCATGAGCTCGTCGAATTCCTGCGTCAGCTGCGCCCGGTCGGCGGTGCGCCGGCGCAACAGGTCGAGGGCCCGGCTGCGCACGATCAGCCCCAGCCAGGCCAGCGGCGGGCTGAGCGACGAGCGATAGTCGCCAGCGACTCGCCAGACCGTCAGAAAAGCCTCCTGGATCACGTCCTCGGCCCATTCGCGTTGCCGCACGACACGCATCGCCAGCCCCATGAGCTTGGGCGAGGTGCGGTCGTAGAGCTGTCGCAGGGCGGCTTCGTCGCGATGGCCGATCCTGTCGATCAGCGCCATCAGTTCGGCGTCGGGGCTGGGTGCAGTCATCCGCGGATTGTCGGGCATCGGTGCGCATGCCAGATATACGGGCGTTGCCGCTGGTCGGATTCAGGGCGTCCGACGCCCCGTCCAAACATTTGTGAACACAAGTTGTAAACGTATACTCCGCCGCAAAACGAGTGGGGCGCACAGCGCGGGCGGAGAAGGAATGAAGCAAATTGCGATCGTCTTGGCGCTCTGCGTGGGCGCCTGGTATTTCTTTGTCGGCGGCCGCAAGCTCGACGAGCCGATGGTGCGCGACTACTACCGGAGCGAGGCGCGCGCCGTGGTCGAGCGCGACGCCGACCGGCTGTGCAAGCAGCTCAGCCGCAAGGTCGTGATAGAGACCAGGACCACGGTGATGGGGCGCACCGAGGACAACACCCACGACCGCGACAGCGCCTGCCGCGGGGTGCACAAGACCTTCGAAAACCTGGCGCTGGTCGGCGAGCGCACCGGCAACATCCTGTCGGTGGACTACGACTATCACATCGACTCCGTCGAAGTCGCTCCCGACCGCAAGAGCGCCCTGGTCAAGGGCACCAGCGTGCTGAAGATGGGCGAATCGGCCCTCCAGCTCAAGACCAGCTTCAACCAGCGCCTGGAGCGCGAACTCGGCCAGATGCGCCTGGTGCACGCCGAGGACAGCACCGTGGTGCGCCTGGGCGGGCGCGGCGCCATGAGCCAGAGCGACTTCTTCCGCAAGTAACTCTTCAAGAACCCACACAGAAAGCAGGCGCCGCCATGCTCGCCACCCGGGACTCGCTCCCGCCGCCTCCGCCGTTCTGGCACCGCCTGAACAGCTTCTTCGCGTTTCCGTTCCAGATGCGGCCGCTGGCCTACGGGCTGGTGCTGTCGTTCTGCAGCCTGCTGTTCGAGGGCGTGTTCTTCCTGCCCGACATGCTGGCGCTGGCGCTGATCGAGATCGGCATCATGCTGGCGGCCAGCCGCTACGGCTTCAAGGTCATTGCGCTGGGCGCGCGCGGCATCCGCGACTCGGCCGACTTCGGCCGCGAGTCCAGCGACGAATGGACCTACCTGCCGTGGAAGCTGTTCGCCATCTCGCTGGTGCAGGCGCTGCTGATCGGATGGCTCGCGTACTACGCGCCCATCCTGGGCACGGTCGGCCTCTTTGTCATGTCGTTCACCTTCCCGGCGGCGGTGATCGTGCTGGTGCAGTCGGGCAGCTTCTTCCAGGCCATGAACCCGGGCCACGTGATGGACGCGATGCGCACCATCGGCTGGCCGTACGCGCTGCTGTGCTTCTTCCTGTTCCTGCTGAGCACGGGCGCGCAGGTGGCGCTGCAGCTGGTGCTGCCGATGTTCGACGGGCGCATCGTGCTGCCGATCGTCAACTTCGCCTTCATCTACTTCGGCTGGGTGATGGCCAGCCTGCTGGGCTACGTGATGTTCCAGCACCACGAGGCCTTCGGCTTCGACGCCGTGGCGGGCAGCGAGCTCGACGGCGGCGGCCCCGTGGACCGCCGCACGCCCGAGCAGATCGCCGCGCAGCGCATCGACGCCGAGGTGGCGCAACTCGTCACCGAGGGCGACCTGCCCGCCGCGCTGGGCACCGCCTACGAGGCGCAGCGCACGGCCGCGTCGGACGACCTGGCGGCGCAGCGCCGCTACCACCGCGTGCTGGCGCTCATGCCCGACAAGAGCGCCACCATGCTCGACCACGCGCGGCGCTTCATTGCGCTGCTGATGCGGCGCGACCTGTCGTCCGAAGCGCTCAAGGTCTTTAAGGCCTGCAAGGAAAAGGACAAGGCCTTCGCGCTCGACGATGCGGCCCTGGTGATTGCCATGGCGCGCGCCGAGTGGCGCGGCGGCGATGCGCACGCCACGCTGGCGCTGATCTCGGGCTTCGACAAGCGCTTTCGCGGCCACGAGACCATTCCGCAGGCCTACGAGCTGGCCGCTCGCGCGCTGGTGCAGGGCCTGGGCCGCGCCGACATGGCGCAGCCCATCCTGGCCACGATGGAGGCGCGCTACCCGACCAGCGAGCAGACGCAGGAAGTGCGCTGGCTGTTGCGCCCGGCGCCTGCCGCCGACGCTGCAACCACGGCGCCCTCGGCCTAGCTTTCCTTCCAGCCCCCGCCCAGCGCCTTGTAGATCGACAGCCGGTTGGTCTGCTCGGTGAGCTGCAGGCTGATGAGCGTCTGCTGCGCGGCGTAGTACGCGCGCTGCGCGTCGAGCACGTCGAGGTAGTTGCTCGCGCCGCTGCGAAACAGCGACTGCGACAGCGCGAAGCTGCGCGAGGTGGCGCCCAGCAGCGAGCGCTGCGCGGCCAGCCGTTCGGCCAGCGTGCGCCGCTCGGCCAGTGCATCGGCCACTTCGCGGAAGGCCGTCTGCACCGCCTTTTCGTAGGTGGCGATCTCGATCTTCTGCTGCGCCTGCGCCACGCGCAGGTTCGCGCGGTTGGCACCGCCGTCGAAGATCGGCACGCTGACCGAAGGCGCAAAGCTCCAGGCCTTGCTGCCGCCGGAGAACAGGCCCGACAGCGTGCTGCTCGCCGTGCCTGCCGACGCGGTGAGCGCGATGCGCGGAAAGAACGCGGCGCGCGCGGCACCGATGTCGGCGTTGCTCGCGCGCAGGGCGTGCTCGGCGGCCAGCACGTCGGGTCGCTGCTGCAGCACGCTCGAGGGCAGGCCGGGCGGCGGCACCAGCAGTTGCGCAGCCGCGGCGGGTTCCGCCGTGTCGGACGCGGGCGGCACCGGCAGCAACTCGGCCGGCGGTGTGGCGCCGACCAGCAGCGTGAGCGCATTGCGCGCCTGCTCGACCTGGCTGTCGAAGGCCGCCGCGTCGGCGCGCGCGGCATCGACCGTGCTCTGCGCCTGCGCGAGCGCCAGGCCCGACTGCGCGCCCAGCCGGTGGCTGCGCTCGATCAAATCGAAGGACTTGCGCTGGCTGTCCAGCGTGTTGCGCGCCAGCTGCAGGCGCTGTTCGTCGGCGGCCAGTTGCAGCCACGCGGTGGCCACCGAAGCGACCAGGCTGATCTGCGTGCTGCGTTGCGTGGCGTCGGTCTGGAAGTAGCTCTGCAGCGCCGCCTCGCTCAGGTTGCGCACGCGCCCGAACAGGTCGATCTCGTAGTTCGTCAGGCCCAGGTCGGCGCTGTACTGCGAGGCGATGCGCGGCTCGCCGCTGTTCGACAGGCTGCCCGGCGTGCGCGAGCGGCTGCCGCCCGCGCCGGCGTCCACCGTGGGGAACAGGCCGGCGCGCGCAATGCCGTACTGGGCCCGCGCGCGCTCGATGTTGAGAGCGGCCACGCGCAGGTCGCGGTTGTTGGCCAGCGCGAGTTCGATCGTGCCCTGCAGCTTCGGCTCGACGAAGAAGCTGCGCCAGCCGACGTCGATCGGCGTCGGGGCCCCCACGCCGTCTATGCCGTCCACGCCGGAGGAGGGCAGGGCCTGCGGTACGGGCAAGGCCGGCGCCGCATATTCAGGTGCGAGGTTCACGCAGCCCGCGAGCACGGCGCACGCCAAGGCCGCGAGCGCGACCGAGCGAAGGGGGAAGGCGCGCTTCATCAGTGGCCTCCCTGTTCGGCTGTGGTGCCTGCAGTGGCCTCGGGCTTCGGCTGCGGCTTGCGACGCCCCTCCAACCAGCCCCGAATCAGCGCAAAGAACAGCGGCACGAAGAAGATGCCCAGCGCCGTGCCCACCACCATGCCGCCCAGCACCGCGGTGCCGATCGACTGGCGCCCGCCCGCGCCCGCGCCGGTGCCCAGCGCCAGCGGCAGCACGCCGAAGCCGAAGGCCAGCGAGGTCATCAGGATGGGGCGCAGCCGCAGGCGCACCGCCTGCAGCGTGGCCTCGACCACGCCCTTGCCCTGCTCCTGCAGCTGCTTGGCGAACTCGACGATCAGAATCGCGTTCTTCGACGACAGCCCCACCGTGGTCAGCAGGCCGACCTGGAAGTACACGTCGTTGCTCAGTCCGCGCAAGCTCGTGAACAGCAGCGCCCCCACGATGCCCAGCGGCACCACCAAAATCACCGAGAACGGCACCGACCAGCTCTCGTACAGCGCGGCCAGGCACAGGAACACGAACAGGATCGAAATGGCGTAGAGCATGGGCGCCTGCGCGCCCGACAGGCGTTCCTGGAACGAAGCGCCGGTCCATTCGTAGCCGATGCCCGGCGGCATCTGCTTCATCACCTCGTCCACCGCGGCCATGGCGTCGCCGGAGCTCACCCCGGCGGCCGCGTCGCCCACGAACTCGTAGCTCGGGCTGCCGTTGTAGCGCTGCAGCTGCGGCGAGCCGTAGCTCCACCGCGAGCTGGAGAACGCGGGGAACGGCACCATCTGGCCCAGGCTGTTGCGCACGCTCCAGCGGTCGATGTCGGCGGGCAGCATGCGGAAGTCGGTGTCGCCCTGCATGTACACGCGCTTCACGCGGCCCTTGTCGAGAAAGTCGTTGATGTAGGTGCCGCCCATGGCGCTCGACAGCGTGCTGTCGATGTCCGACGTGGCCAGGCTCAGTGCGCCGGCGCGCGCGTCGTCGATGTCCACCGCGAACTCGGGCGTGTCGTCCAGGTTGTTGCTGCGCACATTGACCACCTCGGGCCGCCTGCCCAGCAGCTCGACGGCCTGGTCGCGCGCCTTCACCAGCGCGTCGTGGCCCAGGCCGTTGATGTCCTTCAGGTGAAAGTTGAAGCCCGCATTGGCGCCCAGCCCGCGCACCGCCGGCGGCAGCAGCACGAACACGCGCGCATCGCGGATGGTCGACAGCTCCTTGTTGGCGCGCCGCGTCAGTTCGGCCGCCGACTGGCCGGTGCCCGTGCGCTCGCCCCAGTCCTTGAGCTTGACGAAGGCGCGCGCCGAGCTCTGGTCGCCGTTCTGCCCGGTGATGACGTTCACGCTCAGCACCTCGGCCTGCTTGCTGAAATATTGCTGCACCTGCTCGACCACCGGCTGCAGCCGTGCATTCGACGCGCCCGGCGGCAAGCTCACCTGCACCTGCAGGAAGGCCTGGTCTTCGTCGGGCAGGAAGGAGGTGGGCAGCCGCAGGAACAGCAGCGCCATCACGCCCGCGATCAGCAGGTACACCACCATGCTGCGCTTGCCGCGCCGCACGATGCCGCCCACGATGCCTTCGTAGCGGTCGGCGCTCCGGTCGAAGCCGCGGTTGAAGGCCGCGAAGAAGCGGTCGACCCGGCCCAGCAGGCCGCGGCGCGGCACCGCATGCTCACCCTTCTTCACCGGCTTGAGCAGCGTGGCGCACAGCGCCGGCGTGAGCGTGAGCGCCACGAACACCGACAGCGCCATCGCCGAGACGATGGTGATCGAGAACTGGCGGTAGATCACGCCCGTGGAGCCGCCGAAGAAGGCCATCGGGATGAACACCGCCGACAGCACCAGCGCAATGCCGACCAGCGCCGGCGTGATCTCGGCCATCGACTTGCGCGTGGCCTCCTTGGGCGACAGGCCCTCTTCGTGCATCACGCGCTCGACGTTCTCCACCACCACGATGGCGTCGTCCACCAGCAGGCCGATGGCCAGCACCATGCCGAACATGGTGAGCGTGTTGATCGAGTAGCCCGCGATGGACAGCACACCGAAGGTGCCCAGCAGCACCACCGGCACCGCAATCGCCGGGATCAGCGTGGCGCGCATGTTCTGCAGGAACACGTACATCACGAGCACCACCAGCAGCACGGCCTCCAGCAGCGCCTTGACCACCTCGTCGATGGACGCGCTCACGAAAGGCGTGGTGTCGTAGCTCACGAAGGTCTGCAGCTGGTTCGGGAACAGGGGCTTGAGCTCCTCGACCTTGGCCTTCACGGCCTCGGCCACTTGCACCGCGTTGGCACCGTCGGCCAGCACCACGCCCAGGCCCGCGCCGGGCCGGCCGTCGAGCAGCGAGCGCACCGTGAGGTTTTCCGCGCCCAGTTCCACGCGGGCCACGTCCTTCAGGCGCACCACGGCGCCGTCGGGGGCGACGCGCAGCACCACGTTCTCGAACTGCTCCGCCGTCTTCAGCTTGCTGCGCGCCGTGATGGTGGCGGTGAGCTGCTGCTGCGCATTGGCCGGCAGCGCGCCCAGCTGGCCGGCCGAGACCTGCGCGTTCTGCGCGGTGATGGCGCTGTTCACGTCCGAGGGCATCAGCGCGTACTTGCGCAGCTTGTCGGGGTCCAGCCACAGGCGCATGGCGTAGCCGGTGCCCAGCGTCTGCACCTCGCCCACGCCGTCGATGCGGCTGATGATGTCCACCAGGTTGCTGGAGATGTAGTCGCCCACGTCCACCGCCGAGGCGCTGCCGTCGCCGGAGTACATCGACACGATCATCAGGAAGTCGTTGCCGCCCTTGGTGACGGTGACGCCGCGGCTCTGCACCTGCTGCGGCAGGCGCGACATGGCCTGCTGCAGCTTGTTCTGCACCTGCATCTGGGCCACGTCGATGCTGGTGCCGGCATTGAAGGTGAGCGACAGGCGCGCCACGCCCGAGGAGTTGCTGGTCGACTGCATGTACAGCAGGTTGTCCAGCCCCTTGAGCTGCTGCTCGATGACCTGCGTGACCGAGTCTTCCACCGTCTTGGCGGAAGCGCCCGTGTAGGTGGCGTTGATGGACACGCGCGGCGGCGCGATGTCGGGGTACTGCTCCAGCGGCAGCGTCCGGATGGCCATCAGCCCGGCGAGCATGACGACGATGGAAAGCACCCACGCGAAGATGGGACGGTCGATGAAGAACTGCGCCATGTGGGTCGGTCCTCAGCGCGTCACGGGGGAGGTGGCGGCGTCGGCCGCGTCGGGTTGCGCGCTGGCCACGGGGCCGGGCGCGGCCTTGCCGCCCAGGTCGACCACCTTCACCTTGTCGCCCACCTTCACGCGCTGCGAGCCTTCGGTCATCACGCGGTCGCCCGCGGCCAGGCCGTCGAGCACCTGCCAGCGCGTGCCGACCGCGCGCCCGACGTGGATGGCGCGCTTGGCGACCTTGCTCTCCCCGTCGATCACCAGCGTGGAGGCGCTCCCGTCGGGCGCGCGCGTCACGGCTTGTTGCGGCACCAGCAGGGCGGTGGCGTTCACGCCTTCCTGCAGCACGGCGCGCACGTACATGCCGGGCATCAGCAGCCTGTCGGGGTTGGGCACCACCGCGCGCAGCGTGACGCTGCCGGTGCCGGCATCGACGGTGACGCCGCTGAACGTCAGGCGGCCGGGGTGCGGGTACTTGCTGCCGTCTTCCAGCACCAGCTGGATGCGGGCCTCGGCATCGCTCGCGCGCTGCAGGCGGCCGCTGGCGAGTTCGCGCTTCAGGCGCAGCAGCTCGCTGCTCGACTGCGTGACGTGCACGTGAATGGGGTCGAGCTGCTGCACGGTGGTCATCACCGCGGCCTGGTTGGCCGTGACCAGCGCACCGGGCGTGACGCTCGACAGCTCGGCCCAGCCCGTGATCGGCGAGGTGATGCGCGTGTAGCCCAGCTGGATGCGCGCGGTCTGCTCGGCGGCGCGCGCCACGGCGAGGTCGGCTTCGGCCTGCTGCTCGGCGGCCTGCGACTCGTCGAATACCTGGCGGCTGATGGCGTCGATCTTCACCAGCTCGGCGTTGCGGCGGGCCACGGTGCGCGAGGTGGCCAGGGCCGAATCGGCCTTGCGCACGCTGGCCTGCGCGCTGGCGTAGGCCGCCTGCAGCGGCGCCGGGTCGAGCTGGTAGAGCACCTGGCCGGCCTTGACCTGCGAGCCTTCTGTAAAGAGCCGCTCCTTCAGGATGCCGCCGACCTGGGGCCGGATCTCGGCGATCACCGGGGCCATGGTGCGCCCGGGCAGTTCGGTGCTCAGGGCCAGCGACTCGTGCTTCAGGGTGACGGTGCCGACCTCCTTTTCTGGTGCGGCGGCGGCTTTGGCCGTCCCTGGCGTCTCCACGCTGGTGCGCGAGCAAGCTGCGAGCGCGGCGATGGCCATGGCCGTGAACAGCAGGGCGAAGCGGGAGTGGGTTTGGTCAGGCATCAGACAGGTTCTGGAGGTAGGGAAGCGGGGATTGCCCCGGATGGAGCGAGTGGGCGCCCTCAAGTTCAACGAGGCGCGGGGGCCGGGGGCGGCTTTACACGCTGTTTACTGCAATTGCAGTGCCATGGCGTGGAGGTCGCATGACAGCCCCGTGACATGACGGCCGCAGCCGTCTGCCCGTCTGCGTGTCTGCCCGTCTGTGTATGGCCTTCAGGCGCGTTGCAGCGCGCGCGTGACCATGTCGTTGGGCGCGAGCCGCAGCAGGTGCGGCAGCAGCCCGACGGCCTTGTCGCGCAGGCCCGCGTGCAGCAGGCCGTTGGCGCACACCGAGAGCGTGTCGGCCAGCTCGGGATGCTCGGGCGCGGTCTTCAGCAGGATGGCGCACAGCCGGTCGGCGTCGTCGAACTGGCGGATGCGCGAAAAGCGGCGCGCCAGGCGGGCCATGTCGTCGGGCTTCAGGCGCGCGCCGGGCTTGGCCTGGTCGAGGTAGGTCTTGTAGCTGGCGTGCTGCAGCGCGAGCGTGTCCGGCTCGGTCGCCGGCAGGCGGAAGATGCGGCGCGCGGCGTGGTGGAAGTCGTCGCTCGCGGGTTGCAGGCGGGCCGTGTGGAACCAGGCGCGCAGCGTGCCGGTGTCGCCGGGGCGCAGCGCGGCGGCGGCGCGCCACTCGGCGCAGGCCTTGTCGAAATTCATGGCCGCGCCGTACTTCTGGGCCGCGGCCACGTGCGCGTCGAAGCGGTCGGGCTCGGGGGCGGCGGCGGTCTCGGGGGCCTGCACGCGGCGCAGCATCAGGGCGCCTGCCATCAGCGCCGCGCCTGTCAGCAGGCCGCCCAGGTGGGCCATGTAGGCGATGCCCTGGCCGCCCAGCCAGTGCTGCATCAGCTCGTTGACGATCCATGCCGGCAGCAGCAGCAGGGCCGGCGCGGTGACGTAGTTGAAATAGAAGAACAGCTGGTAGAAGAAGCGGATGCGCTTCAGGCGGTACATCACCGCGTACATGCCCATCAGCGCCGAGATGGCGCCCGAGGCGCCCAGGCCGTAGGTGCCCTTGTCGGCATAGGCCCAGCCGGCCAGCAGCGAGGCGCCGGCGGCGCCCAGCAGGTAGAACGCCAGGTAGGTGCCGCGTCCCAGCGCCAGTTCGACCGAAAAGCCGAACAGGAAGAGGAACAGCATGTTGCCCAGCAGGTGGCCGGTGCTGCCGTGCAGGAAGGCGGCGGTGATCCAGGTCCAGGGCTTGAACTCGGCGTCGGCGGCGTAGCTCTGCGACCAGCGCTCGGTGAAGGGCGCGGGCAGCATGGCCTCGTACTGCCGACGGTCGCGCTTCCACTCGGTGTACTGCGGGTTCGCGGGCGTGACGACTTCGTCGGCCTGCAGCTTGCGCAGGAACTTGCTGTCGTTCTGGAGGCCTTCTAGCAGCCTGGGGTAGGCCTCCTCGTGCGGCAGCATGCGACGGGCCGCCGTGCCGCGCTTCGGGTCGGTCTTTTCGAGCCATTCCACGAACGGCGGCAGCTCCAGCTGGGGCAGCACGCTGTTCACGTAGTAGTGGGCGGCACGCTCGCGCCCGTTGTCTTCGCTGCGCTGCGGCCCCCAGAACACGATCATGTTCAGGAGGATGAGCAGCACCGTCATCCACGGCGGGTTGCGCCAGCTCGGTCTGTTTTCGAGCGGGATGGCATAGAACACGGTGCGGCTGCCGTCGAGGCGTTCAGCCCAGGCGCGCGCGGTGGCGGGCCACTTGCGCCTTCACCTGGGCCGGGGCGGTGCCGCCCAGGATGTTGCGTGCGTTCAGCGAGCCGCGCAGGCTCAGCACGTCGTACACGTCCTTCTCGATGCTCGGGTTGAACTGCTGCAGCACGGCCAGCGGCAGCTCCGCCAGGTCGACCTTGTGCGAGGTGGCGGCCTTCACGGCGTGCGCCACGGTTTCGTGCGCGTCGCGGAAGGGCAGGCCCTTCTTCACCAGGTAGTCGGCCAGGTCGGTGGCGGTGGCGTAGCCGCGCAGCGCGGCGGCCTCCATGGCCTCGGGCTTCACGGTGATGCCGCCGATCATCTCGGCAAAGATGCGCAGGGTGTCCTTGAGCGTGTCGACGGTGTCGAACAGCGGCTCCTTGTCTTCCTGGTTGTCCTTGTTGTAGGCCAGCGGCTGGCCCTTCATGAGCGTGATCAGCGCCATCAGGTGGCCGACCACGCGGCCGGTCTTGCCGCGTGCCAGCTCGGGCACGTCGGGGTTCTTCTTCTGCGGCATGATCGACGAGCCGGTCGTGAAGCGGTCGGCGATCTGGATGAAGCCGAAGTTCTGGCTCATCCACAGGATGAGTTCTTCGCTCATGCGGCTGATGTGCACCATGCACAGGCTGGCCGCGGCGGTGAATTCGATGGCGAAGTCGCGGTCGCTCACGGCGTCCAGGCTGTTCTGGCACACGCCGTCCATGTTCAGCGTCCTTGCCACCAGCTCGCGGTCCAGCGGGTAGCTGGTGCCGGCCAGCGCGGCGGCGCCCAGCGGCAGGCGGTTCACGCGGCGGCGCACTTCGCCCATGCGCTCGGCGTCGCGGCTGAACATTTCCACGTAGGCCAGCATGTGGTGGCCGAAGCTCACGGGCTGCGCCACCTGCAGGTGGGTGAAGCCGGGCAGGATCACCTCGACGTTCTTCTCGGCGATGTCCACCAGGGCCTTCTGCAGCTCGACCAGCAGGTCGCCGATGAGGTCGATTTCTCCGCGCAGCCACAGCCGCACGTCGGTGGCGACCTGGTCGTTGCGGCTGCGCCCGGTGTGCAGGCGCTTGCCGGCGTCGCCGACCAGCTGGGTCAGGCGGGCCTCGATGTTCAGGTGCACGTCTTCGAGGTCGAGCTTCCATTCGAAGGCGCCGGATTCGATTTCGGCGCGAATCTGCGCCATCCCGCGTTCGATCGAGGCGTGGTCCTGCACGCCGATGATCCCCTGCGCGGCGAGCATGCCGGCATGCGCCAGCGAACCCTCGATGTCGGCCTGCCACAGGCGCTTGTCGAAGAAGACGCTGGAGGTGTAGCGCTTCACGAGGTCGCTCATGGGTTCGGAGAACAGGGCCGACCAGGCTTCGGATTTCTTGTCGAGTTGGTTTTGGGTCATGGGAGCCGTCCAGGAGGCAATAATGGGTTGGTCACCCGATGGATCAGATGTCTGCGATGCGCAACCCGGCGATTTTATCGGCCAACGCCATGCCCACCCCCCCGTCCTCGCCGTCTTCGGAAAAGACGCGTGCGCCCTTGCGCGCCGAGCCTTCCATCTTCGACGCCTGCCAGATCGGGGTGGTGCTGCGCACCGTGGTGTTCGTCGAGGCGGTGGTTGCGATTGCCACGCTTTTCGGCGTGTCCGGCCCCGGCGATTGGCTGGTGCAGACGGCCACCGTCACCGGCGGGGCCTTGCCCGCGACGCTGCTGTGGCTGGTGGCCGCCTGCGGGCTCAAGAAGCCCTTGCGGCGCCTGCCCAAGCAATGGCAATACACAGCCGGTGCCGTGCTGGGCGCGTTGGCGGCGCTGTACGGCTGCGGCCTGCTGCGCCTCACAGGCGTGCTCGCCAGCGCGCCATGGCTGGCCAGCGCGCTGGCCGGCGCCCTGTTCGCGGGGCTGGTGATGGCCGCGATGGTGCTGCGTGCCCGCGGCCAGACGCCTGCGGCGACCACGGCCCGGCTCGAGGAACTGCAGTCGCGCATCCGCCCGCACTTCCTGTTCAACACGCTCAACAGCGCCATTGCGCTGGTTCGCGAGGAGCCGGCCAAGGCCGAGACCATGCTCGAAGACCTGGCCGAGCTGTTCCGCCAGGCGCTGGCCGATCCGGGCGAGTCGGGCACGCTGGCCGACGAGATCGCGCTGGCCGAGCGCTACCTGGCCATCGAGCAGGTGCGCTTCGGCAGCCGCCTGCGCATTCGCTGGGACCTGGACGCCGCCGCAAGCAGCGCGCGCCTGCCGCCGCTGCTGCTGCAGCCGCTGGTGGAGAACGCCATCAAGCACGGCGTGGAACCCAGCCCCGAGGGCGCCAAGCTGCGCATTCGCACCGAGCGGCGCGGCAGCATGGTGGTGATCGAGGTGGTCAACAGCCTGCCGCCGCTGCGCTGGGCCGACGAGCCGCTGCCGCGCGGCCACGGCATCGCGCTGGCCAATGTGCGCGACCGGCTGCGCCTGTTGCACGACATGCAGATGCAGTTCAGCGCCGGCATGGACCAGAAAAACTACCGGGTGCGCATCGCCATCCCCGCTGAACCATGATCCTCAAGACACTGATCGTTGACGACGAAGCCCTGGCGCGTTCCCGCCTGCGCACCCTGCTGCGCGACTGCAGCTCGCCCGCCGCGGAGGTGGTGGCCGAGGCCTCGCAGGGCGCCGAGGCGCAGCAGCACCTGGCCAGCATGGCGCTCGACCTGGTGCTGCTCGACGTGCACATGCCCGGTGTCGACGGCATCGAGGTGGCGCGCGCGCTGCGCCACCGCGCCGACGCGCCGGCGGTGGTGTTCGTCACCGCGCATGCCGCGCACGCGGTGACGGCCTTCGAACTCGATGCGGTCGACTACCTCACCAAGCCCGTGCGCGCCGAGCGGCTGCAGCAGGCGCTGCAGAAGGCCGAGCGCTTCCTGAAGGAGCGCCGCGCGCTGCAGGTACCGCCGGCCGTGCCTGCCGCGCCGGAAACCGTGCTCATCCAGGACCGCGGCCGCGCCGAGCGTGTGCCGCTGTCCGAGGTGCTCTACCTCAAGTCCGAATACAAATACCTCACCGTGCGCACCGCCACGCGCAGCCACATCCTGGACGGCTCGCTCAACGAGTTCGAGGAGCGCTACCCGCACCGCTTCCTGCGCGTGCACCGCAACGCGCTGGTCGCGCGTTCGGCCATCCGTGCGCTGGAGAAGTACGACGACGGCGAAGACGCGGAGGGCTGGGCCCTGCGGCTCGACGCCATTCCCGAACCTGTGGCCGTGTCGCGCCGGCAGCTCGCCGCCGTGCGCGAAGTGCTGAAGGACGCGCGATGACCGACGACAAGAAAGACGGCGCCTCCGCCGACGTGCCGCAGCTCCACGCCGAGGGAGGCGAGCCGCCGGCTGGCGAACCGCACCAGGCCGCCGCGGAAGAACCCGCCCCCGTGCCCCTGCCTGTGCCCGAACCCGAGGTGCTGGCGCCCGAGCCGCCCAGCCCCGAGCGTGAACGCATGCTGCTGCACATGCCGGTCGACGTGCGCAGCGCCTCGCTGGTGGTGCTCGCCGTGCTGGCCAGCGTGTTTGCGCTGCAGTGGGGCCAGGCCGTGTTCATTCCGCTGATGCTGAGCCTGCTGCTGACCTATGCGCTGTCACCGCTGGTCGACCTGCTGCATCGCTGGCGCACGCCGCGCTGGATCGGCGCGGCGGTCATCCTGGTGGGCCTGTTCGGCGGACTCGGCTGGACCGGCTATTCGCTGTCGGGCAATGCCTTGCAGCTGCTCGATGCGCTGCCCGTGGCCGCGCAGAAGCTCGGGCTGGCGATGCGCCGCGACAAGGGCGCCAGCGCCACGCCGCTCGAAAGCGTGCAGCAGGCGGCTGCGCAGCTAGAGAAGGCGGCCGAGGAAAACTCCGCCCGCGTGGCCTCGCGCCGCGGCGTGGCGCGCGTCATCATCGAGCGGCCCGGCTTCAACGTGCGCGACTACCTGCTCACCGGCACCGTCGGCCTGCTCAGCGCCATGGGTCAGCTCACGCTGGTGGCCTTCCTCACGTACTTCGCGCTGTGTTCGGGCGACACCTTCCGGCGCAAGCTCATCAAGATCACCGGGTCGAGCCTGCAGAAGAAGAAGGTCACGGTGCACGTGCTGGACGACATCACCCGCAACATCGAGCGCTACCTGCTGGTCCAGATTCTGGTGAGCGTCGTCGTGGGCGTGGCGACGGGGCTGGCGTTCTGGGTCATCGGGGTGGAGAACGCGGCCGTGTGGGGAATCATTGCGGCCGTGACCAACCTCATTCCGTACATCGGCTCGGTCATCGTGCTGGTGGCCGCGGGGCTGGTGGCCTTCTTGCAGTTCAACAGCCTGCAGATGGGCGTGGTGGTGGGCGGCGTGTCGCTGGCCATCCACACGCTCATCGGCAACCTGCTGATGCCCTGGCTCACCAGCCGCACCAGCCGCATGAACCCGGTGGCGGTGTTCGTGGGCGTGATCTTCTGGGGCTGGCTGTGGGGCATCTGGGGCCTGCTGCTGGGCATTCCGATCACCATGGTGATCAAGGCGATCTGCGACCGGGTGGAAGACCTGCGGCCGATCGGGGAGCTGCTGGGCGAGTAGCTCGTGCCGGGCGCGTGATAGAAATGCGCCCCGCCTGAATTCTTTTTCTGTTCCGGGGTAGTTCAGTGGCAGAACACTCGGCTGACCCGAGAAGGCGCTGGTTCAACCCCAGCCCCCGGACCCACTCATTCGCATGGCCATGGACGACGACTCGACCCCGACCGATTCGCCCGGTGGCTACGCGGGCTTCCAGCTGGCCCGTGCGCTGGCCGCGAGCGGGCATCCCGACCCATCGGTGCGCGCGGGCGCCGCGAATCGGCTGCGCCAATGGGCCGCTGTGATTCAGGGTCGCGGCGATGGCTCGGTCCGAACGGGCTCGCGCACGCCGGTGAAAGACACACCCGCATGGGCCACGCTGGAGGTGGTGACCGGCGGCTTTGCCACCGGTGCGCTGCTGGCGGGCGGACCGCTCAAGCCGCATGAGCGCGCATGGCGGGACGGACTGGCGCCCGGCGCGCCCGACGCGCAAGCGCGGCTCGCGCTGAACGCGTTCTTTCTGACGGACATGGGGCTCGAGAAGCTCCAGGCGTTGCTGGCGTCCGGCTGCTTCGACGTCGAGGTGCCGGAAGAAGGCGCGTTGCTCGTGGTGGCCTGGCTCGTGCAGGCCGGACAGGCCGACGCCGCGTGGGCGCTGGTCGAGCAACTCTCTCCCTGGTTCTCGAAGCTGCGCTTCTATCCGGCCGAACTGCCGGAGGCACCCAGCTTCGGTGCGCAACTGTGGGTGGACGACGTGGCGACGGCCATGCAGCGCCTGCGCGCAGTGAAACCCAACGCGCAGATCCTGGCGCAGAAGGAAGCCGTCGACGTCTGGGCACCGCTCCACGACCGGATGGTCGCGCTGCTGCTCGACACCGTGACCGATGAGGCGCCTGTTGCGCTTCGCACGGCCGACGGCGCCTGGCTGCGCACCGAGAGCGGCAAATTCACCGTCACCGGGGGCTGGCCCTGCGCGCACTATCCCCCGGGCTGGCGCGAGCGCGCGTCGGCGCTGCTCGCGCAGTGCCGGCAGGCGCGGGCCGCACACACGCGGTGCGCGAGGCCCGAGCGCGAAGGCGACAGCTTCGCCACGCTGCGCGCGGGCCTGCAGCTTTGCGTCGACGCGCCCGAGTCGTTGACGGGCAAGCAGGTGGGGCGCATTCGCCTCGTCCTTGCGCGCTGCATCGCAAAGCGCGGGCCGCCGGCGTCGGCCGAGCGCGCGGCATGGCGGCAGCAGCGCAGCCACGCCAGCGCAGACACCTTCGAGCAGATCGCGCGCCAGGTTGCCGTGCGGCTCGAAGCCCTCCCGTCCCATGAAGGGCTGGAGGACATCGAGCCCGTCATCCGGCCCATCGATGCGAGCGAAGCTGCCGCAAGCGGCTTGCGCGCGGGGACGCGGTTGCCGCCCACGCTGCAGCGCAAGGTCGGCCGCGCCCGCAAGGGAACGGCGGCCGAATTGGTCGAACGCGGCACCATCCCTTCGGGCGAGGTGCTGGCCAGGTGCTGCCCCCGTGGAGCGCCGCGTTGCGCGCTGCGGACGTGCCCGATCCGATGCTGCGCCGGCTCCAGGCCGCCGTTGACCGCGCGTTCCGGCGCAGGCGCTCGCTGCTGCTCGTCGACCTGCAGAAACAGGTGCGGTTCGAAGAGCTGCCGTGGGTTGCCGCCATCGTGCGCTTCCGCGCGAACGACCAGGCCGCGCGCCGTGCGGCGCTGCAGGCATTGACCGAGGCATCGC
Organism: Variovorax sp. AC103; assembly: GCF_979254005.1. Taxonomy (NCBI): domain Bacteria; kingdom Pseudomonadati; phylum Pseudomonadota; class Betaproteobacteria; order Burkholderiales; family Comamonadaceae; genus Variovorax; species Variovorax sp. AC103. Next base: position 155,915 of record NZ_CEEDFC010000006.1, read on the forward strand.
AGCTGGCGCTGGTCGCGTTCCCTCAAGCCATCGTTCCGAACAAGCTGCTGCAGGAGCTGCGCACCCTGGGCGAAGCAGCCGATTTGAAACTGCCGCTGGTCGAAGAGGTGGCGGCCGACATCTTCATGGGCCGTTTCTCACCCCGGTTCCTGGCGGCGGCGAAAGTGTCGGCGGGCCTCCTGCAGGGCAAGCTGTACGCGAGGTACTACGGCATCGACTGCGCTGCGCTCGCCGCCATGCCCGTGCCGCGCGAGGACGCGGGTGACAAGCCCGATGCGCTGGCCCGCCTGTGTGCGGCGCGCGCGGGCGTGCAACCGGGCGGTGGGGGCACGGCGCGCAACGGCATGGTGATCGAGCAGGCGCAGATTCTTACCACCCACAACCTCGCCGTGCTGTTCGCAGAACTCGGACTGGGCGAGCGCCTTGTGGCGCAGTTGCCCGACATGGCGCGCCGGTGCTTCACGCAGGTGTGCGCGCAGTTGCAGATTCGCGTCGACCACCGCCATGCGCGGCGGGTCCAGATCAGGAATTCGGCCTATGCCTGGCGGCAGATGGTCTTCTTTCTCTCGCAGTGTGGCGTGCAGGAGGTCGGTGCGTTCCTCGCCTGGGCGGCGGCGCACCTGGACGCGCAGTGCTCAGACTTCCGGCGCGTCTTTGCGCCGGCGTTGACGGGCCTTGCGGTTGCCGCGCAGGGACACGGCCAGCAGGCACCGCCCTTCGTCGGCTGGAGCCAGGACACGCACTGGCTGATGCCGGACGACCTGGCGGCGCGTTAGCCGGGACTGGCTTTCGAGGCCGCCTTGGCGGCCGGCCGGGCCGCGGCCTTTGCCGGCAGCTTCTTCACGAAGGTCAGGTCCGCATCCAGCGGCTGCCCGTCGCGCGTGCGCAGCACGATCTTCGGCACCGGCTTGCCGCTGTCGCGCTCCACCAGCACCGAATGCGGTTCGCCCTTGGCGTACAGGTGCGCCTCGCCCCATTGGCGCAGCCCGACCACCACCGGGAACAGGGCCTTGCCCTTGGCCGACAGCACGTAAGCCTGGTACAGCGAGCCTTCTGCGGCGGGCACCACGTCGAGCACGCCTTCCTGCACCAGCCATTTCAGCCGCTCCGCCAGGATGTTCTTCGCCATGCCCAGGCTCTGCTGGAACTCGCCGAAGCGCTTCATGCCGTCGAAGGCATCGCGCACGATGAGCAGCGACCACTGGTCGCCGACGATGTCGAGCGCGCGGGCCATCGGGCACGCGTCGTTCTTCAGGCTTTTTCTCTGGGCCATGGCTTTTCCTTCGATGGGCGAGTGTAGACCTTGAATGCCATTTGGTTGCAAAGTAAAACTGAAATGACTAGCATCGATCTGGTTTTATATTGAAACCTGAAAGCCCGATCTCCATGAAGCCACCCGTGTCCCAGCCATCCACCGTCGCCACCAGCCCCGACGCCATCCCGGGCCTGCGCGCCAGCCCCGTGCGCGTGGCCGTCGTGCAGTTCGACCCGCAGGTCGGCGTGGAGAACCTCGAGCGCAATGCGCAGGCCGTGCAGCAACGCCTGACGGCCGCCGTCGAGGGCGGCGCCATGCTCATCGTGCTGCCCGAACTCGCCACCACCGGCTACTGCTTCAGCGCCCGGGAGGAGGCCTATGCGCATTCGCAGCCGGTGCCCTGCGGGCCGACCGTGCAAGGCTGGGTGTCGTTCGCGGCGCAGCACAAGGTCTACATCGTCGGCTGCCTGGTCGAGCAGGATGGCCCGCAGCTGTTCGACACCGCCGTGCTCGTCGGTCCCGAGGGCTACATCGGCCGCTACCGCAAGACGCACCTCTGGAACAACGAGAAGCTCTGGTTCACGCCGGGCAACGAGGGCTACCCGGTGTTCGAAACGAAGATCGGGCGCATCGGCCTGCTCGTGTGCTGGGACATCTGGTTTCCCGAGGCGTCGCGCATCGTCGCGCAACTGGGCGCCGACATCATCTGCATACCGACCGGCTGGGTGTGGACGCCGCCGCCGCTGTACGACGCCAGCGGCACCTGCATGCCGGCCTACCTGACGATCGCGGCCGCGCACCAGAACAACGTGTTCATCGCCACGGCGGACCGCGTGGGGCAGGAACGCGGCGCGGGTTTCATGGGCAACTCGTTGATTGCCGGCACCAATGGCTGGCCCGTGGGCCGCATCGCCGGGCCCGAAGAAGACACCATCCTCTACGCCGACGTGGACCTTGGCGCCGCGCGCAGCGCGCCGATCTGGAACCAGTTCAACGACCTGCACCGCGACCGGCGCACCGACCTGTACGACGCGATGCTGGGTTACCGTGGCGGCCAGGCCCTTCCCAGATAGCGCAGCCACACCAGGAGTCTTGCGACATGCCCTACCTTCAACTCGACGTGAACGGCCAGCACCCGGTGGCCGACAAGAAGCGCCTCGCGAAGCAGCTCAGCGAAACCTACGCACGGCTGATGAGCGTGGACATCCGCCGCATCAGCATCGCCATCCGCGAAACGGGCGAGGGCGGCGTATGGCGCATGGTCGACGGCGAACCCGAAGCGGTGTCGGTGCTGATGTGCGACATCCGCCGCGGCCGTTCCGCCGAGCTGCGGCTCGAGGTGGCCAAGGCGCTGTGCCGCGATTGCATCGACATCCTCGGGCTGCGCGAAGACCGGCTCAATGTCGAGTTCACGCAGCATTCGGGCGATGAGATGTACCACCCGACGCTCGGGGGCTACAGCCCCGAGTGGTCGGACAACGAGGCTCAGTGAGCCAGCGCGCGCTGCATCAGCACCGTGTCCACCCACTGCCCGAACTTGAAACCCACGTCGCGCAGCACGCCGACCCGTTCGAACCCCAGGCTGCGGTGCAACCCCTGCGAGCCCGCGTTGGCGCTGTTGCCCACGCACGCCACCATCTGCGTGAAGCCGCTGTCGGTGCAGCGCCGGATCACGCCCTGCAGCAGCGCCCGGCCGATGCCGTGGCCGTGCATGCCCTGCGCGACATAGACCGAGTCTTCCACCGTGTGCCGGTAGGCGGAACGGGCACGGTACGCGGTGGCATAGGCGTAGCCGACCACCTCGCCGTTTCTCGTTGCCACAAGGTAGGGCATGCCGCGCGCCGTCACTTCGTCGCGGCGCGCCTGCATCTGTTCGACCGTGGGCACCTGTTCCTCGAAGGAGCACAGGTCGTGCAGCACGTAGTGGCTGTAGATGGCCTGCACGGCGGCCATGTGGCGGGGCTCGGCGTCGGCGATCTCGACGTCGGTGGAGGCAGGAGGCTGGAGGCTTGGTGATGACATGGCCCCGATCTTGACCATCCCCCTTTGATAAGTGAAGCTTCGCTCACCTATACGCCGCATAAGAAATACTTTGGAAAAGACACTCAACCTCGACCAGCTCCGCACCTTCGGGCTGGTCATCGAAACGGGCAGCTTCTCGGCCGCGGCCGACCGGCTCGGCCTGTCGCAACCGGCGGTGAGCCTGCAGGTGCGCCAGCTGGAGCGGCGGCTGTCGGTGCGGCTGATCGAGCGGGTCGGCAAGCGCGCCAAGGCCACGCCTGCGGGCATGGAGTTGCTGCGCCATGTGCCGCACATCGACAGCGCGGTGGAGAACGCCATCGATGCGCTGGCCGACCATGCGAGCGGCGTCACCGGCCGCGTGCGGCTGGGCACGGGCGCGACGGCCTGCCTGCACTTCCTGCCGGGTGTGCTGCGCACGCTGCGCGAGCAGTTTCCGGGGCTGGGCGTGGTGGTGAGCACCGGCAACACCGAGGACCAGGCGCGCAAGGTGGAAGAGAACAGCCTCGACCTCGCGCTGGTCACGCTGCCGGCGGCGGGGCGTTCGTTGACGGCGATGCCGGTGCTCGATGACGAGTTCGTCGCCATCAGCTCGCTGGAGCGCGCACCGCTCAAGGCCAGGGTCGCGCCGGGCGACCTGGCCGGCGTGCCGCTGGTGCTCTTCGAGCCCGCAGCCAACACGCGCAAGCTGGTCGACCGCTGGTTCGCCGCCGACGGCCTTCAGCCGCAGCCGGTGATGGAACTGGGGAGCGTGGAGGCGATGAAGGAGATGGTGGCCGCGGGGCTCGGCTGCGCCATCGTGCCCGGCATGTCGATGGCGGGCCGCGGCGCCCACCCGGGGCTGAAGACCAGCCGCCTGAACCCGCGCATGCACCGCACGCTGGCGGTGGTGATCCGGCGCGACAAGCCGGTCAACAAGGCCTTGCGCGTGGTGCTCGACGCGATCGTGGCGGCCGGCAAGCCCGGCCGCCGCTGACCCGTCACCGAGCGGTCATTCCGGAATCACGCCCACCGGTGCGCCGCCGCGCGCGCGGCCCAGCGTGCCGACGATCAGCGCTGCGATCAGCACCAGCACGCCGCTGAGCACCATGGCACTCGATATGCCGAAGCTGTCGACCGTCACGCCGCCGATCAGTGCGCCGGAAGCAATCGCCACCTGGAAGCCGCTCACCAGCAGGGCCTGGCCGGCTTCGGGGGCATCGGGCACGGCTTCCATCATCCAGCCGGTGAGCGCCACCGGGATCAGGCCGAAGGCCACGCCCCAGATCACGACCACCACGGCGCCCGGCACGAAGCCGGTGCCGATCAGCGTGGACAGCAGCAGCGCCGTGGCCAGCATCAGCGCCGCCAGCAGGGTGGTGCCGCGCACGCTGCGCGCCACCAGGCTGCCGCCGAGGAAGGTGCCCACGAAGCCCACCGCGCCGTAGACCAGCAGCAGCGTCGACACCGCATTCGGCGCCAGGCCGAACACCTGCTGCAGCAGCGGCTTGAGGTAGGTGTAGGCCGCGAAGTGGCCGGCAATGAAGAACAGCACCGCGAGCAGGCCCACCTGCGCCATGCGGCGCGTGAGCGGCGTGAGCAGGTCGCGTGCGCCGATGGCGCGCGCCGGCGGCATCGCGGGCAGCAGCCACAGCTGCACCAGCAGCACCACCGCGGCCAGCGCGCCGGTCACGGCGAACGAGGCGCGCCAGCCGAACAGCGTGCCCAGGAACGAGCCGGCCGGCACCCCCAGCACGGTGGCGGCCGACACGCCGGCCAGCACGTACGACATGGCGCGCGCCTGCGAGGCGTGCGGCACCAGCTGCGTGGCGGCCGCCGGCGCAAAGGTCCAGAAGCCGCCCACGCACAGGCCCAGCAGCAGGCGCGCGACCAGCATGGTGGCGAAGTTGGGCGCGAACGCGGCCAGCACGTTCGACGCGATGAGCAAGGTGGTGAGCGCGATCAGCACGGTGCGCCGGTCGAGCCGGCCCGACGCCACGATGAGCGCGGGGCCGGCAAAGGCCGCCAGCACGCCGGGCATGGTGACCATCAGGCCGGCCGTGCCGTCGGACACGTTGAGCCCGCGCGCGATGTCGGTCAGCAGGCCGATGGGCATGAACTCGGTGGAGACCATCGCGAAGGTGCCGACGGCGATGGAGCCGACGGCGAGCCAGGCGGAGCGCGTGGCCGGCGACGGCGTGGCGTCCGGCGAGGCCACCGCCAGGTCGTCAGCGCACGGGTTGCTGCTGGGTGAATTCATCATGGGACTGTCCTGAAGGGCGTCGGCGATGCATGTGCACGCCGATGCCGGTGAAAGGGCATTGGAGTGTGCGAGCCGTCGCCTTGGCGACAAAGGGGTCCGCCAGCAGTAGTCAGTTTCCCTGCTGCGAACAATCGGGGCTTTGTTCCCCTTTTCCGTCGGTATTGATGGCGATGGCCGTCAAAGCACCTGGCCGTCGGCGATGAAGGCCTCGCCGATCAGCACGCGAAATTGCGCGCCCTGCGCAAACTTCGGCTGTGCCACCGCCGGGGAGAGGAACTCCACGTCCAGCACGGCGGGCTTGCCGCGCTCCAGCGCCTCGCCCAAAGGCACCACCCAGCGCGCCGAGAAGCCTTCCTTGTCGACCACCAGCGCGCAGCGGTATTCGCCCGGGGCGATCGGCAGGTCCTGCGAGGGCAGGCCCGGCTTGCGGAAGGTGAGCGCCACGCGCGCGTGCGGCGTGAAGGCGCCGGCCGTGTCGAAGCTCGGCGGCGCGACGGCCGCCGCGCGCGGCGCACGGCGCGGGCGCTTGCTGACGAGCCAGGCGATGACGTTGCCGATGATCGGCACCCACAGCACCATCAGCAGCGTGGCGATGTCGCGCGTGGTGGTGCCGGGCGTGGCGTAGTGCCGCACGACGCCGCCGCCGACGGCCACGCACAGCAGGACGATGACGATGACCTTGCGGCGGAACTGGATCTTGGTGCTCATGAATGGGGGGTCGCGCTCCGCGCTGCGGTGCGAGCTTGCTGGGGCGGGTGGGGTTGCGAGTCTAGGGCCAGCCCGCTCCCCGCGGCCCGCACCTCTTATCCCACCCGCAGCACCGCATCGGCCGGCAGCGCCTGCCAGTCGATCCACTCGCCCACCGCCAGGTGGTGCGTGGGCGCGGCGGCGCCTTCCGTGCTGCCCCATTGCAGCGTGAACTGGCGCGCGCCGAGCCGCAGCGCGATCTCGAAGCCCGGCCAGTGCGCGGGCACGCGGGGCGTCAGCGAGAGCTGGCGGCCCTTCACGGCCAGGCCCAGCAGGGTCTCGACCGCCGCGCGGTGCAGCCACGCGGCCGAGCCGGTGTACCAGCTCCAGCCGCCGCGGCCCACATAGGGCGCGGCGCCGTAGACGTCGCCCGCCATCACGTAGGGCTCCAGCTCGTAGACCGGCCCGCGCTCGGGGTGCCGCGCGCGGTGCGCGGGGCTCAGCCCTTCGAAGCTCTGCCACGCCGCGTCATGGTCGCCCTGCAGCGCCTGGGCCATCAGCGCCCACACCGCGCCGTGCGAGTACTGCCCGCCGTTCTCGCGCACGCCGGGCGGGTAGGCCTGGATGTAGCCGGGGTTGTTGGTCGAGTTGGCGAACGGCGGCGTCAGCAGCCGCAGAAGGCCGGCCGGTTCGTCGTGCAGCAGCTTCTTCACCGACGCCATCGCCGGGCCGGTGTGGGCATCGTCCGAGGCACCCGACAGCACCGACCACGCCTGCGCGATCAGGTCGATGCGGCATTCGTCGTTGGTCGACGAGCCCAGCGGCGCGCCGTTGTCGAAGAAGGCGCGGCGGAACCATTCGCCGTCCCAGCCGGCGTCGTGCAGCGCGGCGATCCAGCCGGCGCGCGCGGCCGTCCAGCGCGCCACGCGTTCGTGTTCGCCGCGCGCCTGCGCCAGCGGCGCGAACTGCGCGACCATGCTGCACAAGAACCAGGCGAGCCACACCGATTCGCCGCGGCCTTCGTTGCCCACGCGGTTCATGCCGTCGTTCCAGTCGCCGGTGCCCATCAGCGGCAGGCCGTGCACGCCGGTCTTCAGGCTGCGGTCGATGGCGCGCGCGCCGTGCTCGAACACGTTGGCCATCTGGCCGCTGCGCTGCGGCGCGTAGTAGGCGTCCTCCGCGCCGTCGGGAATGGCCGGGCCTTCGATGAAGCCGGCCATCTCGTCGAGCAGCGAGGCGTCGCCCGTCACTTCGACGTAGTGAGCCACGGCATACGGCAGCCACAGCAGGTCGTCGGAGAAATGCGTGCGCACGCCGGCGCCGCCGGGCATGTGCCACCAGTGCTGCACGTCGCCTTCGGGGAATTGCCGCGCGGCGTTGACCAGGATCTGATCGCGCAGCCGGGCCGGATCGGTGAGGGCGAAAGCCATCGCGTCCTGCAACTGGTCGCGAAAGCCGAAGGCGCCGCCGGCCTGGTAGAAGCCGGCCTTCGACCAGAGCCGGCAGGCCAGCGTCTGGTACACGAGCCAGCGGTTGACCAGCGCATCGAACAGCGGGTCGGGCGTGCGCACCTGCAGGCGGCCGAGCAGCTCGTCCCAGAAGCCGCGCACCTGCGCCAGCGCCGCGGGCACGTCGCGCTGGCGCCAGCGCTGCGCGAGGTCCAGCGCGGCCTCGGCGCTGTCCGCGTGGCCCAGCATGAAGGTGAAGCTGGCGGTGTCGCCGGCCGCCACGACGAACTCGCCGCCGATGGCCGCGCAGGCGTCCAGCCCGCTGCCGGCGCGGCGCGCGAGCGTGTCGGGCACCTCGACGCCGCCGCGCCCGCCGAAGAATTCATTGCGGTCGCAGGTCCATTGCGTGGCGCCGGTGGTGGCGCCCTGCAGGCCCGTCAGCAGCAGGAAGGCCGTGGTTCCGCCGAAGCCCGCGCCCGATTCGCGCTGTTCGCCGAACACGGCCGGCTGGTCTTCCGGCTTCCAGCAGCGCACGGTGCGCCGCGTGCCGCGCGCGTCGCCGAGCTGCCATTCCGCCATGGCCAGTGCGCGCAGGCGGCGCGCGCCCGCGCCCTGGTTGTGCACGCGCACATGCACCAGCTTGACGGCCTCGTCGCGGTCCGCGAAGAAGGTGGTTTCCAGCGCGAGCGCGCCCGCCTGGTGGTCGAACACGGTGTAGCCCTGGCCGTGGCGCACGCGGTGGCGCGCGCCGGCGGTGGTGCCGCCCGCGGGGGTCAGCGGCAGCATCTCGCGCGACGCCAGGTCCTGCAGCAGGTAGTGCTCGAAGGCCGGGTCCTGCACCGGGTCGTTGGACCACGGCGTGACCTGGTGCATGCGGCTGTTGCCGGCCCAGGTGAAGCCGGTGCCCCATTCGGACACCTGGAACCCGAAAGCCGCGTTGGCGATGACGTTGATCCAGGGCCGCGGCGTGCGCCGGTCCATGCCGACCTCGAAGCGGTACTCGCCGGTGTCTGCGTCGAAGTCGCCTTCGGGTGCGCTGTTCGGCGGCGCCGCGGCGGCACGCGGCAGCAGGGGAACGCCTCGCGGCAGCGGGGGAACACCCCTTGGCGTAGACGCCTCGTCGGCGGCCGGCGCGTCGTTGTTGCGGGCCTCGTGCAGCGCAGCCACCTGCACTTCGAGCGGGCGCCCGTCGGCCGTGAACACCGCGCGCGCCAGGCTGGAGAGCGCGGCCTTCTCCGAGGGCACCACGTCCTGGTCGCGCAGCAGGTAGAAGCCGGCCGTGTCGTTGCGCGGAAAGCTGTTCTGCGTCTGCTGCGTGACGCGTGCGCGCAGCACTTCGATTTCGCGCTGCAGCGGCATCAGGTACGAGTTGGGCTCGCTGTTGAGCACCACCAGGTCGCATGCCACGCCGCCGAAGCCCCACCAGGGCTGGGCGCGCAGCAGCGTGTTGATCAGCCCCATGCCGTTCATCGAGTGGATGTGCACCAGCACGATGGGCTTGTCGCCCGAGATGCCGAAGCGCCAGATCTGCCGCAGGTCGATGAGCCCGCGGTCGCTCATGACGCGCGGCGTGGTGTACGTGAGGATGGTCGTCAGGTCCTGCAGCGCCAGGTTCTGCGCGGGCGCGATGCTCAGGTCGCGCAGGCGCACCTGCGCCAGCGTGGCGGCCATGCGGGTGGCGCGCTCCACGTGCATCGGCTGCATGTAGCGGTCGATGCCGGGCATCAGCGCCTCGATGTCGTCGTCGGCCGCCGTGGCAAAGCTCAGCCGTGCGGTGGTGCCCGGCGCAATCGACAGCCGCACGCGCAGGCAGGCGATGGGGTCGAGCCCGTTGACCTGCTTGCCCCGGGCGGTGAGCGGCTGGGCGTCGAGCGCGGGGTTGGCCAGCGTGCGGTTGCGCCCGATGAAGGCGCGCCGGTCGGTCATGCAGTCGATCGACAGCACGGTGGCGTCCGCGGAGGCCAGGAAGTGCGCGGCGGCCACCACCGCGTCGCCGTGCAGGCGCGGCTTGCGCGACAGCAGCAGCGCGCGCCATGCGGGTTCCCAGCGCGACTCCACGAACAGGTTGGCGAAGGCCGGGTGTGCCTCGTCGGCCTTGGGGTTCGACAGCACCGGCTCGAAGTACGAAACCAGCTCCAGCGTGCGCGTCTGTTCGCCCGAGTTGTGCAGCGTGATGTTGCGCAGTTCGGTGTCGTCCTCGGGGCTGATGAGCACCGTGGTGCGCACCTGCAGGCCGGGGCCGGTGGCGTCGAACTGCACCTGGTCGGCCAGGAAGCGGGTGCGGTAGCGCCAGTCGGCGCCCGGCGCGGGCAGGGCGGTGAGCGAGGTGAAGGCCTGGGCCTCGCCTTCGGCCTTGACGTCGCGCACGAAGAAGAAGGTGCCGTAGCTGTCGCGCAGCGGGTCGTCGCGCCAGCGCGTCACGTTGAACGAATGCCAGCGGCTCACGCCGGCGCCGTTGGCGCGGAGGGCCACGGTGTAGCGGCCGTTCGACAGCAGGTGCGTGGGCTGGAAGCCCGCCGCCATCGGGTCGACCGTGCGGGGCTGGAACAGCGGCGCCAGCTCGGCCTGGCTGGGCTCGGGCGGCGTGCGCGGGTCGGCGCTGCCGATGATCTGGCGCGGCGTGCGCTCGTGCAGCAGCGTCTCGTGCGCCTGCACCAGCGCGGCACTGGCGAACCAGCGGCGCGGCGCGTCGGCGCACAGCACGTTGCACAGCGCCACCAGCGACATGCCCTGGTGGTGCGCCATGAAGTTGCGCACCACGGTGAATTCCTGGCCCTCGATCTGGCGCGACGCGGTGAAGTCCACCGCGTCGTGAAAGCCGAACTCGCCGCGCGCGCCGAGCGCTTCGAGCCGCTCCAGGTTGGCCACCGCCGCCACGGGGCCGAACGGCGCGGCCATGGCGCTGGCATAGGGCGCCACCACGCGGTCGGTGGGCGGGGTGCGCCGCAGCGCGAGGCGCGGCACGCCGAAGGGCGAGTACTGGTAGGCCAGTGAGTGGTCCTGCGCGAAGTAGGCCGATTCGGAAACGCCCCACGGCAGGTTCTGCGCGCGGCCGAAGGCCTGCTGCTCGGCGATGGCGGCGGTGTTGGCCACCTGCAGCAGGCCGTTGGTGGGCTCGGACATCACCAGCGCGGGCATCACGTACTCGAACATCGAGCCCGACCACGACTTCAGGCTGGGCTCGAAGCCGACCAGCAGGAAGGGCCGGCCCAGCGCCATCCAGTGGCGGCGGGGCACGTCGCCCTTGGCGATGGCCAGGAAGCTCAGCAGGCGCGACTCGGAGGCCAGCAGGTCGTAGTAGCTGGCGTCGAGCACGTTCTCCTCGACCCGCAGGCCGATGTGGAACAGGTGGCGCTTGGGGTCGTACAGGCCGCTGAAGTCCATGCCGTCGTGCAGCGCGTCGCAGCGTTGCGCCAGGGTTTCGAGCGCGGGCGCCTCGTGCGGCTCGCACCCTTGTGCGGCGAAGGCGCGGCAGGCCTGTGCCACGGCCACCAGGTGGCCCGCGAAGTTGCCGCTGTCCACGCTGGACACGTAGTCGGGCGGCAGCGGCTTCAGTGTCTGCGTGTCGTACCAGTTGAACAGGTGGCCCTGGTGCTTCTGCATGCGGTCCACGCTGTCGAGCGTGGCCGTGATGCGCGCGAGCAATGCGTCGGTGCCGATCCAGCCGAACTCGCGTGCGCAGCAGGTCGCCAGCAGGTACATGCCGATGTTGGTCGGCGAGGTGCGGTGTGCAATGGTGGGCTGTGGCTCCAGCTGCAGGTTGTCGGGCGGCAGGTGGTTGTCGTCGGGGCCCACCACGTGCTCGAAGAAGCGCCAGGTGTCGTGCGCAACGGTTTCCAGGTAGGTGCGCTGCGCGGTGCTCAGCGGTTCGGGCGGCTTCGCCTCGACGCGGCTGCTCCACCAGGCCGCGACCGGTGCCAGCGCCCACAGCACGAACAGCAGCGCGCCGATGACCGGGTACGCGCTCCAGTGCGCCGCCACGGCGAGTGCCAGGCACAACACGCTGCTGGCGGCGGCGTTGCGCAGGAAGGGCAGCAGGCGCTGGCTCGATTGCGCCTGCGCCTGCGCCGCGGTGGTCCATTCGAGCAGGTGGCGCCGGCTCACGACCAGCCGCCACGTCGCGCGAAACCAGGCGTCGAGCAGCAGCCGCGACTGCGCCGCGAGCTGCACGAACTGCCAGGCCGCGCCGGCCATGGCGCGCAGCAGCTCGACCGCGCCCACGTCGAAGAAGTGGCGCAGCTCGATGGCGCGCCGCGTGGGCACCAGCCCGGCCAGCGCGCCGAGCATGGGCCCGAGCGTGAGGGCCGAGGCCACGGCCGCCAGCGCCCAGCCCAGCGGCATGGCCTGCGTGAAGATCACCAGCACCAGCAGCGCGAGCGAGGCCGGCGCCACCAGCGAGCGGCGCAGGTTGTCGGCCATCTTCCACAGGCCCAGCGCGTCGAGGCCGAAGCGGCGCGCGCGCCACATCAGCGGCAGCAGCTGCCAGTCGCCGCGCACCCAGCGGTGCACGCGCGAGGCCGACACGCCGGCGTGGTGCGGATGGTCTTCGACCAGCACCACGTCGCTCACCATCGCGCAGCGCGCCACGGTGCCTTCGAGCAGGTCGTGGCTGAGCACCGCGCCGTCGGGCAGGCGGCGGTCGAGCGTGGCGTGCAGCGCGCGCACGTTCAGCAGGCCCTTGCCGGTGAAGGAGCCGCTGCCGAACACGTCCTGGTAGATGTCGGACGCGCCGCTGCCGTAGGGGTCGAGGCCGCACTGGCCGGCGAACACCCAATGGAAGAAGGAGCGCTCGTCCTGCATCGGAAACGGTGTGACGATGCGCGGCTGCAGGATGCCGAAGCCGGCGACCACGCGCCGGCTTTGCAGGTCGATCTCGGGTGCGTTGAGCGGGTGCGCGGCAATGGCCACCAGGTCGCGCAGGACGCCGGGCGGCAGGCCCGTGTCGCTGTCGAGCGTCAACACATAGGGCGTGCGGCCGGCGGCCAGGCGCAGGCCGTCTGCCAGCGGCAAGAAGCCGCTGCCATCGCCGGACGCGAGCAGGCGCACCAGCATTTCGAGCTTGCCGCGCTTGCGTTCCCAGCCCATCCAGCGCTGCTCGGTGTCGCTCCAGCTGCGCGGGCGGTGCAGCAGCAAGAAGCGCGGCGCGGCCCCCGGCGCCACCGGGTACTTCGCGTTGAGCGCGGCGATGCGCTGCAGCGCATCGTCGAGCAGCGGCCCGTCGGCGGGCAGCGAGGCCTGCGCGGCGTCGGCCCAGTCGGTCAGCAGCGCGAACTGCGCATGCTCTTCGCGGTTGGCGAGCCAGTGCAGTTCGAGCCGGTGCACCAGCTGCGCGTTGTTTGCCACCGAAGCCAGCAGCGTGGGCATGACCACCAGCGCGCGGTGCCGCTCGGGGATGCCGTTCGCAAAGTCCAGCCGCGGCAGCGCCTGCACGCGCACCGACTCGGCCATGATGCGTTGGGCCAGCGAGAGCAGGGCTTCCGACGCGGGCCATGCCAGCAGGGCCATCGCCAGCACGGTGGTCCAGTCGCCGCGGTGCGGCAGGCCGTGCACCACGGCGGCCAGCAGCAGCGCGGTGCCCAGCGCCACGGAGCCGATGTAGACCGGCAGGCGCCAGCCGCGGTGGCTGCGGACCTGGCGCACGGGCGTCGCGCGCACGGTGCGGCCCGCACGGACCGCGCTCTGCCTGGCCTGCAGCGCCGCGACGAGCGCGGTGCGGCCCTGGCCGAAGAGGTAGTAGCCGGCGGTGCCGTCGGGGCGGTCGGTTTCGGCGCCGGCTTCGTCGGCGGGCGCGCCGGAGGCCAGTTGCACCACGGCCTGCGCCACTTCGCGCTCGGGCCGTTCGCTGGTGCGCGCCACCTGCTCCATGGCGTGCGTGATCTGCTGGCGCGTGAGTTCGCTCTCGTTGGCGAAGCTGGGCAGTTCGCGCAGCACGCGCAGCGAGCGGCTCACGGGCTCGATCAGGTCGCTCCATTCGACCTGGCCGATCATGCGCAGCGTGGTGATGATGTTGCCGACCGTGAGGTTGGCCGCGGCCTGCGCGTTCTGCGCGTCGCCGATCAGCGCCGGGCCGTTGGGACAGTGCTGCTCGGTCCAGCGCACCAGCGCGGGCATGTCGCCGCCGTGCTCCACGGGCAGGCGCTGCCACAGCTGCGTGAGGTAGCTGCCCTGCAGGCCGTGGCTCTGCAGCGCGCGGTAGAGCACGTCGAGGTCCTGCGACGACAGGTGCGGCGCGGCGTCCCAGGCGGCGTGCGCGATTTCGCGCGCCACCTTGTTCTCGGCAATGCTCTCTGCCACGCGGCGCAGGTTTTCCAGCAGCACCGCGCGCAGGGTGGTGGGCAGGGCCCACAGTTCGCCCAGCGTGAGCTCGTCGACGTCCTGGTAGGCGTTCAGGAAGGCGGTGAACAGCGTCTTGTTGAGCACGCTGTCGGTGTGGGCCACGTAGGCCCAGGCAATGCCGTACACGCGCGGCAGGCCCGCCAGCGGCGGCGCCACCAGCTTGGGCAGGCGCGCGTAGTAGCTGCGCGGCACACCGTCGTGAATCTGCTGGAGCTGTGCCTCCACCAGGTGGAAGTTGTCGAGCAGCCACTCGCCCGCGGGCGACACATAGCGCCCGCTGAGCGAGATCAGCGCGATGTAGTCGAAGGCGTTGCGCAGCGACTCGAGGTTCTCGTCCACCCGCGGGAAGAAGGGCGCGCCTTCGCGTGCGTGGTGCGTGTCGTCTTTCTCGACCACCTGGGCACGGGCGAGGCTGTGCCCGTGCTGCTCGAAGCGTTGGATGCCGAACAATTCGGCGCGAACCGGAGGGGCTACGGGGTCATGGGGACCCAGAAGCAGCGCCCGGGCGTAAGAACTCAGCCCCTGGAGGCGGTCGACGGCGGCTGCGGCGCTCAAGCGATGGCGAACAGGCCGATGCCCAGCACCATGGCCACGCAGGCCATCGTGACGATGCGGCCCGCCGCAAGTGCGCGCACCCGTTGCATGTGGCTTCGCAGCGAGAACCATCGCCCGTGGGCGCGCGCGCAGTGGCGCATGTGCGAGGCGAGGGCCTCGACGTCGTTACCGACGAAATCGATCTGCGAATGGGTCAGTGACTGCGGGACTGGCATGGCAACGGGCTCCTTGTAACAACTTCGAGCTGCCGCGCGATTGCGAGAACTGTGGTGAACGTGTCCGACCGTACCCTTTTAATTGACCTTACGGGTTCCTCATTGCGGACAGAACATGTAGGAAAGGACGCACAAGGCGTCCTTTAGCGGCTGGAGTTGACGCAGGTCAACCTGTGTTGCGAAGCCCCGCGGCCACCCCGTTGATGGAAATATGGATGCCGCGCTGCAGCCGCTCGCCGCCGTCGCCCGCGCGGTAGCGGCGCATCAGTTCGACCTGCAGGTGGTGCAGCGGGTCGATGTACGGAAAGCGGTGGCGCACCGAGCGCTGCATCTCGGCATTGCCTTCCAGACGCTGCTTGGCGCCGGTGATGAGCGTGAGCGCGTCCGACGTGCGGTGCCATTCGGCGTCGATCATCGAGAACACCTTCTGGCGCAGCTTGCGGTCGGTCACCAGCTCGGCATAGCGCGAGGCCAGCGCGAGGTCGCTCTTGGCCAGCACCATGTCCATGTTCGACAGCAGCGTGCGAAAGAAGGGCCACTGCTCGTACATGCGCTGCAGCAGCGCCACGCGTTCCTTCTTGCCCGCGGCGGTGCCTGCGGCGGCCAGGAACTGCTCCACGCCCGAGCCGAAGCCGAACCAGCCCGGAATGGTCAGTCGGCACTGGCCCCAGCTGAAGCTCCACGGCACGGCGCGCAGGTCGTCGATCTTGTGGCTGGGGTTGCGCGACGCGGGGCGCGAGCCGATGTTGAGCTCGGCGATCTCGCGGATCGGCGTGGAGCCGAAGAAGTAGTCGCCGAAGCCCGGTGTCTCGTACACCAGCTTGCGGTACGCGGCCATGCTCGCGGTCGACAGCTCGCCCGCGGCCGACAGGAACGCGGCCGGCGCCGACTTGCCCTGCGGCAGCAGCGTGGCTTCGAGCGTGGCGGCCACCAGCGTCTCGAGGTTGCGCCGGCCGATCTCGCGGTTGGCGTACTTGGAGCCGATGACCTCGCCCTGCTCGGTCAGGCGGATCTGCCCGCGCACCGTGCCGGGCGGCTGCGCCAGGATGGCCTGGTAGCTCGGGCCGCCGCCGCGTCCCACGGTGCCGCCGCGGCCATGGAACATGCGCAGGCGAATCGGATTGGCCTTTTTCTTGTTGAGCTCGTCGAACAGCGCCACCAGCGCGATGCCCGCGCGGTACAGCTCCCAGTTGCTGGTGAAGATGCCGCCGTCCTTGTTGCTGTCGCTGTAGCCGAGCATCACGTCCTGCTCGCCGCCCGAGCGTTCGATGAGCGCCTGGATGTTCGGCAGCGCATAGAAGGCGCGCACGATGGGCGCGGCATTGCGCAGGTCTTCGATGGTCTCGAACAGCGGCACCACGATGAGGTCGCAGGTCGCGTTGCTGTCCATCGCGCCGCGCAGCAGGCCCACTTCCTTCTGCAGCAGCAGGGCCTCGAGCAGGTCGCTCACCGTTTCGGTGTGGCTGATGATGTAGTGGCGGATGGCCGCGGCGCCGTAGCGCGCACGCGAGGCGCGCGCGGCGGCGAAGATGGCGAGCTCGCTCTTGGCGAGCGGGGAGTAGTCGGCGTCGGGCACGCGCAGCGGGCGGGCGTCGTCGAGCAGCCGCAGCAGCAGCGTCTGCTTGGCGTCTTCGGCCAGCGATGCGTACGAGGGTTCGATGCGCGCGGTGGCCAGCAGCTCGGCGATCACGGCTTCGTGCTTGTCGGAGCTCTGGCGCAGGTCGACCGTGGCCAGGTGGAAGCCGAACACTTCGACCGCGCGGATCAGCGGCAGCAGGCGCGGCGCGGCGAGCACGTTGCCGTGCTTTTCCTCGAGCGACTCGGCCACGGTGCGCAGGTCGGCCAGGAAGTCTTCGGCCCTGGCGTACGGGTTCTGGGGCGCGACGGCATGGCGCGCGGCCTCGCCGCCGGTGAGCTCGCGCAGCGTGGCGGCGAGGCGCGAATACACGCCGGTGAGCGCGCGGCGGTAGGGCTCGTCCTTGCGGTGCTCGCTGGTGTCGGGCGAGCGCTCGGCCAGCGCCTGCATCTCGACCGACACGTCGACCAGCGTGGCCGAGAGCGACAGCTCGCCGCCCAGGTAGTGCACTTCGGTGAGGTAGTGGCGCAGCGCCAGTTCGCACTGGCGGCCCAGCGCGTATTCGAGCGTTTCGGCGGTGACGTTGGGGTTGCCGTCGCGGTCGCCGCCGATCCACTGGCCCATGCGCAGGAAGGGCGCGACCGACGGCGTGTGGCCGCCTTGCGCAAGGGCCTTCTCGAGGTCGGCGTACACGCGCGGGATCTCGCGCAGGAAGGTGGCTTCGTAGTAGCTCAGCGCGTTCTCGATCTCGTCGGCCACGGTGAGCTTGGAGAAGCGCAAAAGGCGCGTCTGCCAGATCTGCGTGACGCGCGTGCGCATCTGCGTTTCGTTGTCGGCGAATTCGATCGGGGTGAGTGCGTCCTTTCCGCCGGCATAGGCGCCCTGGCGCAGCCGGATCTCGTCGCGCACGGTCAGCAGTTGCGCGATGACGCGTTCGGCGTCCAGGATGCTCTTGCGCTGCACTTCGGTCGGGTGCGCGGTGAGCACGGGCGACACGTAGCTGCGGGCCAGCGAGGCGACGATGTCGTCGGGCTTCACGCCCGCCTTGCGGATGCGTGCCAGCGCGGTCTGCAGGTCGCCGTCGGCGTTTTCACCGGCGCGTTCGGCCTCGGTGCGGCGGCGGATCAGGTGGCGGTCTTCCGCCAGGTTGGCCAGGTGGCTGAAGTAGGTGAAGGCGCGGATCACGCGCACCGTTTCCGCAGCGCTCAGGCCCTTGAGCAGGTTCTTCAGCGCACGGTCGGCGGCATGGTCTGCATCGCGTCGGAACGCCACCGACAGCGTGCGGATCTTTTCGACCAGCGCATAGGTCTCGTCGCCCTCCTGCTCCCGGATCACATCGCCGAGGATCCGGCCCAACAGCCGGATGTCGTCGATCAGTGGCTGGTCTTCGGCCTGGCGGCGCTTGGGGGGGGCAGGGGTCTTGCTGGCTTTCATTCGATGTTTGTCCTGGACTTCTTGAATGGATGCGCCGTCTGCGTTGCTGCGGCGCAACATGCTAGCATTCCAACGGTTTGGAAACATGTACTTTTCGGGAACGGTCTTGAGCAATATCGTGATTGCCACGCGCGAAAGCCGGCTGGCCCTTTGGCAGGCCGAACACGTGCAGGCGCTTTTGCAAGAACGAGGCCACACGGTCAGCCTGCTGGGCCTGACGACCACCGGCGACCAGATCCTCGACCGCTCGCTCAGCAAGGTGGGCGGCAAGGGGCTGTTCGTGAAAGAACTGGAACTCGCGCTCGAAGAAGGGCGCGCCGACATCGCGGTCCATTCGCTCAAGGACGTGCCGATGGACCTGCCCGAAGGCTTCGCGCTGGCCTGTGTGCTGGAACGCGAAGACCCGCGCGACGCGCTGGTCTCCAACCGCTATGCCGGCATCGACGAACTGCCGCAGGGCGCGGTGGTCGGCACCTCCAGCCTGCGCCGCGTGGTGCTGTTGCGCGCGCTGCGGCCCGACCTGCGCATCGAACCGCTGCGCGGCAACCTCGACACCCGGCTGCGCAAACTCGACGAGGGGCAGTACGACGCCATCGTGCTGGCCGCGGCCGGGCTCAAGCGGCTGGGCCTGGAGAGCCGCATCCGCGTGGCCTTCGACCCCGACACCATGCTGCCGGCCGCGGGGCAGGGTGCATTGGGCGTCGAGGTGCGCGCGGACCGCACCGAGCTCATCGAACTGCTGCGCTCGCTGGCCCACCAGGGCGACTGGCTGTCCACCTCGGCCGAGCGCGCGGTGAGCCGCGCGATGGGCGGCAGCTGCTCGATGCCGCTCGCGGCGCACGCACGCTGGCAGCCAGATGGCGCGCTGCGCATCGATGCGGCCTGGGGCGACCCCGAAGGCGTCGCACCGCTGGTGAGGGTGCACGCGCTGTCACCGGCCGGCGACTTCGCCCAGGCCGATGCGCTCGGCGAGCGCGCCGCCGTGCTGCTGCGCGACGCCGGGGCGCGCTGAACCGCCGTGGTCATCGCATGACCGCCCGCCCCGTCATCGTCACGCGGCCGGCACGCGAGGCTCAGCAATGGGTCAGCGACCTGCGCGCGGCTGGGGTGGATGCGGTGGCCTTGCCGCTCATCGCGATCGCGCCCGTTGCGGATGCCGAGCCCTTGCGCAGTGCATGGCGCCATCTCGCCGGCCATGCGGCGCTGATGTTCGTGAGCGCCACCGCCGTCGAGCATTTCTTCCAGCACAGGGACGCTGCTGTTTCATTGGCGGGCCGCCGCTTCTGGGCCACGGGCCCGGGCACCACGCGTGCCTTGCTTCGCGCCGGCGTGCCACCCGAATCCGTCGACGCACCGCCGCCCGAGGCCACGCGCTTCGACTCCGAGGCGCTATGGGAGCGTGTGCAGGCCCAGGTGTCGGCGGGCGTGCGCGTGCTGATCGTGCGTGGCGGCGACGAAGCCGGGCGCCCGACCGGGCGAGACTGGCTCGCGAACGAAATCGAGGCCGCGGGCGGCCTGCGCGACACCGTGGTCGCCTACCGCCGGCTGCCGCCGTTGCTGGACGACGCGCAACGCCGGCTCGCCGTCGACGGCGCCGAAGGCCGTGCGATCTGGCTGTTCAGCAGCTCCGAGGCCATCGGCAATCTGCAGCGCGCGATGCCCGGCACCGACTGGCATGCCGCCAGCGCCGTCGCCACCCACGCACGCATCGGCGAAGCCGCGCGGGCCGCGGGTTTCGGGGCGTTGCGTGTATGCACACCGCTGCAGGATGCACTGGTCGCGTCGATAGAATCCCTCGCATGAGCGCCGCGTCCCCGTCAGACGATCTTTCTTCTTCCGCCACCGCCGCCAACGCGCCGGTAGCGGCCACCGTGGCACCGCACCAGACCCCGGCCGCCAAGGCCGCCGCCGCCTTGCTGCTGTCGCGCCTCGGGCTCGGCGTGATCGCACTCGTGGCCTTGGTGGCCCTGCTGATGGCCATCGCGCTGTGGCAGCGGGTCAGCGGCATGAAGGAGCAGTTGGCGCGCCAGAGCGCCGATGCCCTGGCCCAGTCGATGGAAGCCCGCACGCTGGCACGCCAGGCCAGCGACACGGTGCGCGACGCCTCGGCCCGCGTGGCGCTGGTCGAGACGCGCGTGGCCGAAGTCGCGCTGCAGCGCTCGCAGCTCGAGGAACTCATTCAAAGCCTCTCGCGTTCGCGCGACGAGAACCTGGTGGTCGACATCGAGTCGGCCGTGCGCCTGGCATTGCAGCAGGCGCAGGTCACGGGCAGCGTCGAGCCGCTGCTGGCCGCGCTGAAAGCCGGCGATGTGCGCATCTCGCGCGCCGCCCAGCCCCGGCTGGCGCCGCTGCAGCGCGCCATGCAGCGCGACGCCGACCGCCTGCGCAGCAGCGCCAGCACCGACAACGCCGAGGCGCTGCAAAAGCTCGACGAACTCATGCGCGGCGTGGACGACCTGCCCACGCTCAACGCGGTGGCCGTGCGTGGCACCGGCACCAATGCCTGGCAGGCCGAGCCCATTCCCGCCGATGCGCCCTGGTGGCGCCGCGTGTTGCTGACCATCCGCGGCGAGGCTCGCTCGCTGGTGCGCGTGGGCCGCATCCAGAGCCCCGAGGCCATCCTGCTGGCGCCCGAGCAGTCGTACTTCCTGCGCGAGAACCTCAAGCTCAAGCTGCTCAATGCGCGGCTGTCGCTGCTGTCGCGGCAGATGGACGCCACGCGCAGCGAACTTGCGCAGGTGACGGCATCGCTCAACCGCTATTTCGACCCCGCATCGCGCCGCACCCAGGCCGCCGCCACGCTGCTGCAGCAGCTGCAGGCGCAGGTGAAGACAACCGAGGCGGTGCGCATCGAAGATACGCTCGCCGCGCTGACCACCGCCGCCGCAGGACGCTGACCACGAATGCGCGCAGCAATCTGGCTCCTCGCCCTGTTCGCCGTCGCCGCGGCAGTCGCCCTGTTCGCAGGCAACAACCAGGGCACGATCACCGTGTTCTGGCCGCCCTGGCGCGTCGATCTGTCGCTGAACCTGGTGCTGGTGATCCTGCTGGTGGCCTTCGTGCTGCTGCACACGGCGCTGCGCGCGCTGGCGGCGTTGTTCTCGCTGCCCAAGCAGGCCCGCCAATGGCGGCTGCAGCAGAAGGAGCGCACGCTGCACGCGGCATTGCTCGATGCGATGGTGCAGCTCGTTTCGGGCCGCTTCTCGCGCGCACGCAAGGCGGCGCAAGCCGCGCTCACGCAGGAAAAGACCCTGGCCGCGCTCGGCGCCAGCCTGCCGCAGGCGCAGCAGGTGCGGGTGCTGTCGCACCTGCTGGCGGCCGAGAGTGCGCAGGCCCTGCAGGACAAGCCGGCGCGCGACGCCCATCTGCAGCAGGCCCTGAACGAAAGCGCCGACCGCGCCGTGCTCGTCAGCCCCGAGACGCGCGAGGGCGTGCAGTTGCGCGCCGCCCGCTGGGCGCTCGAAGACCGCGACGCCGCCGCGGCGCTGGCAAGGCTGGAAGAACTGCCGCAGGGCGCGCAGCGCCGCACGCTGGCCTTGCGGCTGCGGCTCAAGGCGGCGCGCCAGGACCGGCGCACGCTCGAAGCCCTCGAAACCGCGCGCCTGCTGGCCAAGCACCGTGCGTTCTCTGAAGCTGCCGCACAAAGCATCGTGCGCGGCCTCGCAACCGAGCTGCTGTCGGGCGCGCACGACCCGGCGCAGCTGCAGCGTGCCTGGACCGAGCTCGACGCCAACGAGCGCGGGATGCCTGAGGTGGCGATCCATGCCGCGCAACGCATGGTCGCGCTGCGTGGCGACCTCGCGCTGGCGCGCGGCTGGCTGCTGCCGGCATGGGAGCGCATGGTGGCCAACCCGCGCGGCCTGGGCGACGCCCTGCGCGTGAAGCTGGCACGCGCGCTCGAGGCGGGGCTCGATTCGGTGGACGCCGACTGGCTCGCCCGCATCGAGAGCGCGCAACGCAACAACCCGCGCGACCCCAACCTGCAGTACCTCGCGGGCATGGCGTGCATGAAGCGCCAGCTGTGGGGCAAGGCCCAGCAGTTGCTGACGCAAGCCGGCCTGGGCCTGCAGGACACCGAGCTCTACCGCCGCGCCTGGCTGGCACTGGCCCAGTTGGCCGAAGACCGCGACGACACCGCGCAGGCCGCCGAGGCCTGGAAGCGCGCGGCGCAGGTCGAGCACAGCTGATCGGCTTCAGGGGCACGCGGCGGGCCCTCGGGTCTTTTCGCCCGATGGCTGCGATGGCTGCGTCACCGACGGCTTGCCGCTGCCGAAGATCCACCAGCTGAGGCCGGCCAGCACCCAGACGCCGACACCCCCGTAGAGCATCACCCACCCGAAGCTGTGCGCCAGCGCCGCATGCACGATGGCGCCGGACGGGTCCGCCTGCGACAGCGCCGGAAGAGCTTCGGCGAGCGCGGCGAAGTTGCCCGCCGCAATCTTCTGCGCCAGCGACTGCAGTTGCTGTGCATCGAACGACGTGGACAACGCGCCGCGCAGATGTGCATGAATGCCTTCGAGCAGGACGAAGCCCATCAGCGCGATGTTGACGGCCAGCGTGATCAGCCGCGCACTCATGTCCATGCCCGAGGCCATGCCCGCGCGCGCACCCGGCACCGAGCCGGTGGTGGTGTTGGTCACGGGCGTGTTGGTCAGGCCCAGCCCGATGCCGGCCAGCAGGCAGCCGGGCAGCAGCGTCATCCAACTCGCGCTGGCCATGCCGGCGCCGTGGCGCATGGCCATGAAGCCGAGCCCGATGACGAACAGGCCCAGGGGAATCACCACGCCGGGCCGATAGCGCAGCGACAGCCGCTCCGCCAGCGGCGGCAGCACGAGCGTGGGCAGCGTGTAGGCCAGCAGCGCGGCGCCCGTCGTGACCGCGTCGTAGCCGAGCGCGCCCTGGAAGTAGATCGGCAGGTAGATCATGAACGGCCAGAAGCTGAAGTTCATGCCGATGGAGCCGACGAGCGAGCCCGAGAAGTTGCGGATGCGAAAGACCGAGAAATCGAACATCGGGTGCGGGTGGGTCTTCTCTACCCACACGAAGAGGGCGAAGCTCGCAGCCGACGCGACCAGCACGCCGATGGACGTCGGGCTGGCAAAGCCGAGTGCCGGGCCCTGGGTGATGAAGTACGTGAGGCCCAGCACCGCGAGCGACAGCGTGACCATGCCGGCGAGGTCGAGCTTCTGCGCGTCGGGGTCGCTGGACTCCTTCACGCTGCCCAGCACCAGGGCCAGTGCGACCGCCGCCAGCGGCAGGTGGACCAGGAACACCCAGGGCCAATCGGTCAGCGCCGCGATCGCGCCGCCGACGATCGGCCCGAACCCCAGCCCCATGCCGAAGACAACGCCCCAGATGGCGAAGGCCCGGCTGCGCGCCGTGCCACCGGGGAACCGGTGCGAAAGCACGGCGAGCTGGCAGATCAGCATGGTGCCGCCCGCCAGGCCCTGCAGGAAGCGGCTGGCGATCAGCACCTGCGTGCTCTGAGCCAGCCCGCAGGCCAGCGAGGTCAGGCCGAACAGCGCCACGGACGCGACCAGCACGCGCTTGCGGCCGTAGCGGTCGGCCAGCGTGCCGGCGGCCATCAGCACCGTGGTGCAGGCGACGGTGTAGGCGTTCATGACCCACTGCATGTCGCTGAAGTCGGCGTGCAATGCGGTTTCGAGCGTGGGAAGAATGACCGGCACGCTGGAGATTTCCAGGCCGAACATCAGGGCGATGAGGCAGATCGCGGCGAGCGCGATGCGGCTCTTGCCGGCGAGGGACAAAGACATGGGAAGGGCTTTCAGAATCGGTTTCGGGCGATTCTGTGGAAACCCTCTTCATGATGGAAATGATTTGATTTCCTAGAATTCATTAGGAAACATCATTTATCTATGGCCATGGACTTCGACCCCTCGCTTCTGCGCGCCTTCGTGGCCGTCAAGGAAACCGGTGGCTTCACGCGCGCTGCGGAGAAGCTGCACCTGACGCAGTCCGCCATCAGCCACCAGATCCGCAAGCTCGAGGCGCAGGTGGGCCGGCCGCTGCTGCATCGCACGACGCGCCGCCTGACCGTGACCGAGGACGGCGAAGACTTTCTTCGCTATGCGCGGCAGATCCTCGACACGCTCGACGCCATGACGCTGCGCTTTCAGCCGTCGCCGATCTCGGGCGTGGTGCGCTTCGGCGTACCTGACAACTTCATGGGCGACCGGCTCGCGCCCCTGCTCTCGCAGTTCGCCCGCGCATTCCCTGCCACGCGCATGGAGGTGAGCGTGAGCATGCACCTCGACCTGCGCGCGATGATCCGCACGGGCGAGCTCGACCTGGCGGTGGTGATGTCGCCGCCCGGTTGCACGGAAGGCACGCGAATTCGGCGCACGCAGCTGGTGTGGGCAGCGGCCGGGACTTTCGAGGTGCCTGCCGGTGCATCGCTGCCGCTGGCCTTTTTTCCGAAGCCCTGCGTCCACCGGGAGGTGGCGGCTGCGGCGCTGGACGCCGCCGCAGCAGACTGGCATGTGGTCTTCACTTCGGCCAGCCAGCACGGCATTCGCGCCGCCGTGCTGGCGGGGCTGGCCGTGACGGTGCTCACGCGCGAGGAGGTGGAGCCCTGGATGAAGATCGTCGACGGCCGCCATGGCCTGCCGAGCTTGCCGAGCGTGGATTTCTCGCTGATCTGGAGCGAAGCCGGCAAGACCGAATGCGCCTGCCGCTTCGGCCAGCTGATCCTGGAAATGCCGGACCTGCCGGCCCACGGCAAGGCATAAAAAAACGGCGCCGAGTGGCGCCGTTTTTCAGTGGCGAGCGTGTGCTGCTCAGAGCGTGCGTTGCTGCTCCGCGCCGGCGGCGGGTTGCTCGAACGGCAGCGACATCGCGCCGAGGTCGCGGCGGGTTTCCACCAGCACCAGCGGGCCTTCGTCGAGCGTCACCACGGGCGGACGTTCGCGCGGCACATGCACCGGCTTGGGCTCGGCGGCAATCGCGGCGCGCGCCTGAGCGATGCGCTCGGCGTCCGAGTTGACCCATTGCAGGCCCGAGCTCTCCGCGATCTGTGCGAGTTCGCCCAGCGGCAGTTCGAAGGACTGGACCTTCGGCAGCGCACGGCCATTGGCGACCGAGGGAGCGGCTGCGGGCGCGGCGGCAGGTGCCTTGGCGCTTTCGACCGCGATCGGCGCTGCAACAGGCGCTTGCACCGGTGCGGGTGCAGGGCGTTCGGCGCGAGGCTGCTGCGGTGCGGGTTCGCGCTCTTGCGGCGCTGCGACGGCAGCCGCTTCGGAACGTTCCGACACCTGCTGCACGGGCTCCTGGCGGGCGGCGGGTGCTTGCTGCGTTTCGACGGCTTCCGCCGCGATGACGCCGAGCACGCCTTCCGCGACCGGTGCGTTGGCCGCGGCGGCTTCGCTCTCGTCGCGCGGACCACGCTCGCGGCGGTCACGGCCGTAACGGTCACGCGAACGGCCGCGGCGCTCGTCGCCGTCGCGGCGCGGTGCCTGGTCGTTGTTGCCGTTGGCGGCGTCGTTGCCTTGATCGACATCGGCTGCCGCGGCTTCGGCGCCACGGGCGTCGGCTTCGGCTTGCGGTGCCTCGTCGCGGCGTTCGCGGCGGCCGTCGTTGCGGTCGCCACGCGGTGCGCGCGGCTCGTCGCGGCCGTTGCGCGGCGCACGTTCGCCCTGCGCGGCGCCTTCGCCGGCTTCGGCGCTGCGTTCGCGCGGCGCACTGCTGTCGCCGTTGCGTTCGCCGCCACGTTCTGCGCGGTCGCCGCGCTCGCCACGTTCACGGCGGGCACGGGGTGCGCGCTCGGTCACGTTGCCTTCTTCGCCTGCGCCGGGAGCCAGTTGCTGGGCTTCGGGGTTCACGTTGCCGTCGAGTGCTTCCGCCGGCAGGTTGCGGCCTTCACGGCCTTCGCCTTCGCGGCGCTCGCCGCGACCACCGCGGCGTTGCTCGCCTTCGCGCGATTCACGCGGTGCGCGCGCCTCACGCGGCTCGCGGGGTTCGCGCTGCTCGCGTGGCTCGCGTGGCTCGCGTTGTTCACGCGGCGCGCTGGTGCCGTCGGCGCGCAGTTCGGCGGTGCGGCCTTCGCGACCCTCACGGCCTTCGCGTCCTTCACGGCGCTCGCCGCCGCGTCCGCCACGGCGTTCGCCGTCACGACCGCCCGAACGTGCGCCGTTCTCGCCACGACCTTCACCGCCGCGGCTCTCGCCGCCGCGGCCTTCGCCGCGTCCGCCACGGCGCTGTTCGCCGTCACGTGCGCCGCGTGCTTCGCCATCGCGGCCCGGGCGACCGTCGCGGCGGGGCTTGGGCGGCTCGACCGGAATCACCGCCGGCGCGGGTGCCGGGGCAGGTGCCGGCGTGCCGCCGAACAGGCTCTTGATCCAGCCCATGAAGCCGGTCTGTGCCGGCACCGGTGCGCTCACCACGGGCGGCGCGACGACCGGTGCGGGTGCGGCTGCGACAGGCGCGCGCACGGCTTCCGGCTTGGGCGGCACCACGGGCGCGGGTGCGTCGGGCAGCACGCCCTTGATGACCGGCGTCTGCTTGTTGGTGGGCTCCTGCGAGCGGCGCGTGACGGCCGTCGGGTCTTCGATCTCGTCGGCCATCTTGTAGCTGGCTTCGATGTGGTCGAGGCGAGGATCGTCGTGCTTCAGGCGCTCGAGCTTGTAGTTCGGCGTTTCGAGCGTCTTGTTGGGCACCATCAGCACGGTGACGCGCTGCTTGAGCTCGATCTTGGCGATTTCGGGGCGCTTTTCGTTCAGCAGGAACGAGGCCACCTCGACCGGCACCTGGACGTGCACGGCGGCCGTGTTGTCCTTCAGGCACTCTTCCTGAATGATGCGCAGGATCTGCAGCGCGCTCGATTCGGTGTCGCGGATGTGGCCCGAGCCGCCGCAACGGGGGCAGGGGATCGACGAACCTTCGCTCAGCGCCGGCTTCAGGCGCTGGCGGCTCATTTCCATCAGGCCGAACTTGCTGATCGAGCCGAACTGCACGCGGGCGCGGTCCTGGCGCAGCGCGTCGCGCAGGCGGCTTTCGACTTCGCGGCGGTTCTTCGACTCGTCCATGTCGATGAAGTCGATGACGATCAGGCCGCCCAGGTCGCGCAGGCGCATCTGGCGGGCCACTTCGTCGGCGGCTTCGAGGTTGGTGCGGGTCGCGGTTTCCTCGATGTCGCCGCCCTTGATGGCGCGGGCCGAGTTCACGTCGACCGAGACCAGTGCTTCGGTGTGGTCGATCACGATGGCGCCGCCCGAGGGCAGCTGCACGGTGCGGGCGTAGGCCGACTCGATCTGGTGCTCGATCTGGAAGCGGCTGAACAGCGCCGCGTCGTCGCGGTAGCGCTTCACGCGGGCGGCATGCTCGGGCATGACGTGCGCCATGAACTGCTGCGCCTGTTCGTAGATGTCGTCGGTGTCGATCAGGATGTCGCCGATGTCGTGATTGAAGTAGTCACGAATGGCACGGATGACGAGCGACGATTCCTGGTAGATCAGGAAGGCGCCCTTGCCGCCCTTGCCCGCGCCGTCGATGGCGCCCCAGAGCTTGAGCAGGTAATTCAGGTCCCACTGGAGTTCGGGCGCCGAGCGGCCGATGCCGGCGGTGCGCGCGATGATGCTCATGCCCTTCGGGTATTCGAGCTGGTCCATCGCCTCCTTGAGGTCGGCCCGGTCTTCGCCCTCGATGCGGCGCGAAACGCCGCCGCCGCGAGGGTTGTTGGGCATCAGCACCACATAGCGGCCGGCCAGCGAGATGAACGTGGTGAGAGCCGCGCCCTTGTTGCCGCGTTCTTCCTTTTCGACCTGGACGGTGAGCTCCTGGCCTTCGCGGATCGCGTCCTGGATGCGGGCCTGGCTGGCCGACACGCCTTCGGCGAAGTACTGCTTGGAGATTTCCTTGAACGGCAGGAAGCCGTGGCGGTCTTCGCCGTAGTCGACGAAACAGGCTTCGAGCGAAGGCTCGACGCGGGTCACGACCGCTTTGTAGATGTTGCCCTTGCGCTGTTCGCGCCCTTCGATTTCGATTTCGTAGTCGAGCAGTTTCTGCCCGTCGACGATGGCCAGGCGCCGCTCTTCAGCTTGCGTGGCATTGATCAGCATCCGCTTCATGATGCGTTGTCCTTATATGTATCGTTCTACCGGCCCGTGAAGGGCCAACGATGCACGGACGACGCCCGCGAAACCAGGGAATTGCCGCTTGGGCCCCGGATGCTGTCACTGCCGCGCCAGGCGCGAGCAGGCCTCTCGAGCGTTAACTCAAGAAGACAGCCGGGGTGGGGGCGCGTGGATGGGCGCGAGCCAGGTTCGGTGTTGAGTAGCTATCTTTTTGATAGCCGGTTGCGCAAGGGTGGCGCGCGCTACCGATAGTTCAATGCCTGAGGCCGCTGGTCGAAACCAGGCGGGCCAGCGCAGGCAAATTTGAATCAGCAGCATCAACACAACAAGGGACTCGCTTCGATCCGCCTGCAGCTGGATCAGCTGCAGGCTGGGTATTCCGTATCGGTGTTTCGTGGGTGTCGGCTTGACTTGGGCGCCTGCTCTGCCACTTTGCGCAATTGCGCGGGGTTTGCAGCTGGGCGCCGAAGCGGCATCGACCTCACAGCGTGGTCCTGGGTGTTTGATGGCAGTGGACTAAACTTCTGTCTAATCAAGCACTTACATGACCGCGCTGGTGAAAAACATTATAGGTGCGAAGCAGGGCCCCACGGCTGCTCCAAATCCCGCAGACCGAAAAGCCCCGGATGACGCCGCAGCGCCCGCTTCGGCCATCAAGTTCCTCACGGTCGACGCCGAATCCGCCGGGCAGCGGCTCGACAACTTCCTGTTCCGCCATCTGAAAGGCGTGCCGAAGACACACGTCTACCGGATCATCCGGTCGGGCGAGGTGCGCATTAACAAGGGCCGGGTGCAGGCCGACACCCGCATCGAGGCCGGCGACGTGCTGCGGCTGCCGCCGATCCGGATTTCGGCGCGCGCGGAAGAGGGCGCCACCCCGCCCGCGCCGGCGCGCGAGTTCCCCGTTTTGCTGGAAGACGATGCCGTGCTGGCCCTCGACAAGCCGGCCGGCGTGGCCGTGCATGGCGGCAGCGGCGTGAGCTTCGGCGTGATCGAGCAACTGCGCACCGCACGCCCTGGCGCCAGGTTTCTGGAACTGGTGCACCGGCTGGACCGTGAAACCTCCGGCATCCTGCTGGTCGCCAAGAAGCGCAGCGCGCTGGTCGCGTTGCAGGAGCAGTTTCGCGAGCGCGAGACCGGCAAGACCTACCTGGCGCTGGTCGAGGGCGCCTGGCCCGCCAACAAGAAGGTGCTCGACGCGCCGCTCGCCAAGTATTTGCTGCCCGACGGTTCCGGTGCGGGCGCCGGCGAGCGCCGCGTGCGCGTGGTCGCCAAGGACCACCCGGACGCCATGCGCGCCGTCACGCTGGTGCGGGTGCTGGCGCGGCTCACGCTGCCGGGCGATGCCGGCCCGCTGTCGCTGCTGGCGGTCACCATCAAGACCGGCCGCACGCACCAGATCCGCGTTCACCTCGCGTCGGCCGGCCATCCGATTGCCGGCGACGACAAGTACGGTGAGTTCGAGCGGCAGCGCGCGCTGCAAAAGCTCGGGCTCAAACGCATGTTCCTGCACGCCTGGCGACTGCAGTTCAACCATCCCGCCAGCGGCGAGCGCGTGGCACTGCAGGCCGACCTGCCGCCCGAACTCCTCGCGCTGATGCCGCCCGCCGCCCTCGAGGCGCTGGCCCAACACCCCACTTCCACGGCCCATGACTGAATCTTCCAGACCTCTTCGCTTCGACCTGATCGCCTTCGACTGGGACGGCACCCTCTACGACTCCACGCGCCTGATCGTGCGCTGCATCCAGGCCGCGGTGGTCGACGTCGGCGGCGCCAAACCGAGCGAGAACGACGCCGCCTGGGTCATCGGCCTGGGCCTGGCCGAGGCGCTCGCGCGCGCGGCGCCCGATGTGCCGAAGGAAAAATACCCTGAGCTCGGCGCGCGCTACCGCTACCACTACCTGCAGCACCAGGACGACCTCGTGCTGTTCGACGGCGTGCTGCAGATGCTCGATGCCTTGCGCGCACGTGGTCACAAGCTGGCGGTGGCCACGGGCAAGTCGCGCCGCGGGCTCAATGAAGCGCTCAAGTCGGTGGCGCTGCGCGACCGCTTCGAGGCCTCGCGCACCGCCGACGAAACCTTCGGCAAGCCGCATCCGCGCATGCTGCTGGAGCTGATGGAAGAACTCGACGTGACCGCGGAACGCACGCTGATGATCGGCGACACCACGCACGACCTGCAGCTCGCACAGAACGCTGGCGCCGCCGGCGTGGGCGTGAGCTACGGTGCGCATGAGCCAGCCAGCTTCGACGAATTCAAGCCGCTGCATGTCGCGCACTCGATTGCCGACCTCCAGGCGTGGCTCCTCGACAACGCCTGAGAATTGCGTCATGAGCGAAGAACGCATTCCGCTGTGCAATGCCGCGGACCTGGTCGAAGGCGGCCGGGCCGTGCCTTTCGATGTGGTCCGCGGCGGCGAAACCTGCCGCGCCTTCGCGGTGCGTTTCGAGGGGCAGCCGCATGCGTTTCTCAACCGGTGCAGCCATGTCGCGATGGAGATGGACTTCCAGCCCGACCGCTTCTTCGACGACACGGGGCAATGGCTGCTGTGCGCCACGCATGGCGCGGTCTACAGGCCCGACACCGGCGAATGCGCGGGCGGCCCTTGCCGCGGGGGGCTTGTGAAGATCGCCTTGAGCGAGCATGACGGCGTGGTGCACTGGCATACTGACTGGAACCTCCACCCCCTGAGCTTCTGACATGACCGACCCGACCCGAACAGAACCCGAAGGGTTCGAACCATTTGAGCCGGTGCCCCCCAAGAACATGGCCAAAGATCCCACGCAACGTCCCGGCTGGGAGCGCGCCACGCTCGAAAAGCTGGCTTTCGCCGCACTGAACGAACAGAAGGCCTCGCGCCGCTGGAAGACCTTCGTGCGGGTGTCCTGGCTCGCCTTCTTCATCTTCCTGGCCTGGCTCGCGCTGTCGCGCAGCGCGCCGAGCACGGCCAAGACCACGGCCCACACGGCTGTCGTCGAGATCAAGGGCGAAATCGCCAATGGCGGGGACGCGAGCGCCGAGTTCGTGGTGGCCGCCATGAAGACGGCCTTCGAGGACGAGGGCGCCAAGGGCGTGATCCTGCTGATCAACTCGCCCGGCGGCAGCCCGGTGCAGGCCGGCATCATCAACGATGAAATCAAGCGCCTGAAGGCCAAGTACAAGAAGCCGGTCTACGCGGTGGTCGAAGAAACCTGCGCCTCGGCGGCCTATTACATTGCCGCTTCCGCCGACAAGATCTTCGTCGACAAGGCCAGCATCGTCGGCAGCATCGGCGTGCTGATGGATGGCTTCGGCTTCACCGGCGTGATGGAAAAGGTCGGCGTCGAGCGCCGCCTGCTGACGGCCGGCGAGAACAAGGGATTCCTCGACCCGTTCAGCCCCATGAGCGACGCACAGCGTGCCCATGCGCAGACGATGCTCAACCAGATCCACGCGCAGTTCATCAACGTGGTGAAGACCGGCCGCGGCGACCGCCTGAAGCTGGACACGCCCGGCCTGTTCAGCGGCCTGTTCTGGAGCGGCGAGCAAGCGGTTGAATACGGCCTGGCCGACCAACTGGGCAATGTCGACTACGTGGCCCGCGAAGTGATCAAGGCCGAAGAGGTGATCGACTACACGCGGCGCGACAACGTGGCCGAGAAGCTGGCCAAGAAGTTCGGCGCCGCCATGGCCGAAACCACGGTGCGCCTGATGCACACCGCGCCCGCGCTGCGCTGATCGCTTACTTGTCTTCGCCGCTGGCGGTGTAGCGCGCGGAGGCTGCCAGCGCCGCGGCGAAGACCACGACCACATAGAGCGCGGCGGTCAACGAGGTCGCCCGCGCCAGCAGCCCGATCACCGCCGGGCCTGCCATGAAGCCCACATAGGCCACGGCCGACACGGAAGCAATGCCACGCGCCGGCGCCACGCCCGGCACTTTCGCCGAGGCGGAGAACAGGATGGGCACCACGTTCGCGAAACCCACGCCCACGCCCGCGAAGCCGACCAGCGCCAGCCAGGGCAGGTCGGTGTTCAGCACCAGCGTCATGGCCGCAGCCGCCAGCAGGCCGCTGCCGAGCAGCAGCGAGGTCGGTGCGAAGCGCGCGCGCATGGCGTCGCCGCCGAAGCGCGCCGCCGCCATCGCCGCCGAGAAGCTCGCGTAGGCCAGCGCGGCCTGCTGCTGCGGGCTGCCGACTTCCTGCTGCATGTAGAGCACGCTCCAGTCGTAGATGGCGCCTTCGGCGATGAGCCCCAGCGCGGCGAGCACGCCCAGCACGGCGAGCACGCCGTGCGGTACCAGGAAGCCATGGTTGGCTTCGGTGGCGCCGCTGGTGGCGGGCCGGGGCAGCATGCGCGTCGAGGCGACGGCCACCACCAGCACCATCACCGCGGAGACGATCAGCAGGTGCGCCTGCGCGCCGAGCCCGGCGGCGAGCGCCGCGCTGCCGCTCGCCGCGCCGGCCATGCCGCCCAGGCTGAACATGCCGTGCATTCCGCTCATCAGCGGGGTGCCACCGTGCAGTTCGAGCTGCGCCGCCTCGGTGTTGATCGACACGTCGAACACGCTGGTCACGAGTCCGAAGGCGGCCAGCAGGCCGAGCAGGGCGGCGTAGCCGGGCATCGCGATCAGGCCGGCCAGCAGCAGTGCGTAGATGCAGCCGCACAGGCCGGCCACGCGGCGTGGCCCGTAGCGGCCGAGCCAGCGGCCCGCGCTGGTCAGGCCGATCATCGCGCCTGCGCCAGCCGCGAGCATCGCCAGGCCGAGTTGCGCCTCGTCGATGCCGTAGTGCGCCTTGACCGTGGGCACGTGCACGCCCCAGGTTGCGAAGATGAAGCCGGCGGAAAAGAACTGCGCGCGCGACGCCCAGCGCGTGGTTGCGGTGACGGCCAGCATGTTCAGCGGCCGATCGCGAACACGGCGGGCAGGCGCTCGTCCGTGGTGCCTTGCGGCTTGGCGCGCCAGGATTTCACGGTCTCGCTGCGCACGTGGGCGCTCGAGAGCGTCAGTCCGCGCGCCACCGCGAGCCGGGTGTTGTGCTGCAAGGTCTGCACGAGCGCTTGGAGCAGCGCCGCGTTGCGATAGGGGGTTTCGATGAACAGCTGCGTCTGGCCCGACTTGAGCGCAAGCGCCTCGA
The DNA here is from genome assembly GCF_979254005.1 of Variovorax sp. AC103. Taxonomy (NCBI): domain Bacteria; kingdom Pseudomonadati; phylum Pseudomonadota; class Betaproteobacteria; order Burkholderiales; family Comamonadaceae; genus Variovorax; species Variovorax sp. AC103. The sequence goes on from NZ_CEEDFC010000006.1 coordinate 188,885, forward strand.
GCTCGCGGATGCGCGTCTGGCGCTCGACCGCGTCCTGCGGCAAGTAGCCGACGAAAGCGAAGTTCTGGCCGTTCAGTCCGCTGGCGGCCAGCGCCAGCAGCAGCGAGACCGGGCCGGTCAGCGGCACCACCTCGATGCCCAGTTCATGCGCGGCACGTGCCACCGAAGAGCCGGGGTCGGCCACCGCCGGCATGCCGGCTTCGCTGAGCAGGCCGATGTCGTGGCCTTCGAGCGCGGCGGCCATCAAGGGGCGGGCGTCGAACTGGCCAGCGTGGTCGCCTTTCTTGTGCACTTCGCGCGGCAGTTCCTGGATGGTCTGCGCCTGCAGGGGTGCGGCCAGCGGCGCGACGGCGTCGATGCGCTTCAGATAGGCGCGCGCGGACTTCGCGTTCTCGCAGATCCAATGCGTGATGCCGGCGGCGGTCTGCAGCGTGCCCAGCGGCAGGGCGTCCTGCAGCGGGGCTTGGACGTCGCAGCCGAAATCGAGCGGCGCGGGCACGAGGTAGAGCTTTCCTTTGGCTTGTGTCACAGCAGGTCGACTCCCGCGGCGCGCAGCATCCGGCAGGTGCGGATCAACGGCAGGCCGACCAGCGCGGTCGGGTCGTCGCTGTCGATGGCGCTCAACAGCGCGATGCCGAGGCCTTCGCTCTTGGCGCTGCCGGCGCAGTCGTAGGGTTGCTCGGCTTGCAAATAGTGTTCGATGGCGGCGTCGGTCAAGTCGCGGAACACCACGCGCACGGGAGCGATGTCGCGCTGTACAAAGCCTGTGGCATGGCACACGACGGCCACGGCCGTCTGGAAGACCAGCGTCTGGCCGCGCATCCGGCGCAGTTGGGCGGTGGCGCGGGCATGGTCGCCGGGTTTGCCGAGCGCCTCGCCGGCCAGGTCGGCCACCTGGTCGGAGCCGATGACCACGGCTTGCGGAAAGCGGGCGGCCACGGCGTTGGCCTTTTCCAGCGCCAGACGCACGGCCAGGTCGTGCGGCGTTTCGCCGGGCAGGGGTGTTTCGTCGACTTCCGGCGACTGCACGTCGAAGGGCAGTCGCAGTCGGGTCAGCAGTTCGCGACGATAGCGCGAGGTCGAGGCGAGGATCACAGTGCGTTGCATGGCCACGATTGTGCGTGAGCCCGCCTGGCCCCTCTGGCTTGTCCCGAACCAGTGAGGCGGCAGGCGCGATAGACTGGCGCGGATGAAGAGAGAATTTGCCCCCGAACGGCTCAATGTGCCCGGTTTCACCGCCGCCGCAGCCACCCTGGAAGCCGCCGACCCGGTTCCCAACTATGCACGCCTGGTCGCTGAACTGGCGGCTCCGGCGCCCGATGCCGTGGTCCACTGGACGGCCAGCGGGGAAGAGCGCCCCGGCGCGGACGGCAAGCCCGTGGCCTGGATGCACCTGGAGGCCGAAGCTGTGGTGCCGCTGGTCTGCCAGCGTTGCCTGTCACCGGTCGACACCGAGATCTTCGCGGACCGCTGGTTCCGTTTCGTGGCGGACGAGGCCACTGCGGAGGCGGAAGACGATGATTCCGATGAAGATTTGCTCGTGCTGAGCCGGGATTTCGACCTCCACACGCTGATCGAGGACGAGCTGCTGATGGAACTACCCGTCATGCCTGTTCATGACGTCTGCCCGGTCCCGGTCCAGCTGTCGTCCAGCGACGAGGACTTCAGGGCCGCCGAAGAAGCCAAGCCGAACCCCTTTGCCGTGCTCGACGGATTGCGCGCGCGCAGGCCCGAAGATGGTTCGAAAGAGGGCAAGTAGCCCTTTCGCTCAGGCTGGGCTATAATCATGGGCTTCGCGCGCGCCGCCGTGAGCAGCAATGCAGACAAGGACATTCCATACATGTCGCTGCATTGCCACCGCTTGAGCCCGCATCCTTTCACTCACATCACAGTCCAGGAGCCATCATGGCCGTCCAGCAAAACAAGAAGTCGCCTTCCAAGCGCGGCATGCACCGTTCCCACAATGCGCTGGTCGTGCCCGGCATCGCCGTGGAACCGACCACCGGCGAAACGCACCTGCGTCACCACATCAGCCCCAACGGTTTCTACCGTGGCCGTCAGGTGCTCAAGAACAAGTCCGAAGCCTGATCTCGCATCCCAAGGCCAAGGCCCGAAGCTACTTCTGCCGTAGCGTCGGGCCTTTGTTTTGATGGCTACGCCTTCTTCCCCCGAAATCACTGCTGCGCCTTCCGCAATCACGCTCGCCGTGGATTGCATGGGGGGCGACCATGGGCCGCGCGTCACGCTCGCGGCCTGCCGCGCGTTTCTCGAGCGGCATAGCGAGGCCTCGCTGTTGCTGGTCGGTGCGCCGGCCGCACTGGCGGGCTTTGCCGCGCATCCGCGTGCCCGCATCGTCGCTGCAAGCGAAGTGGTGGGCATGGACGACCCGATCGAGATTGCGCTGCGCAAGAAGAAAGACTCTTCGATGCGCGTCGCGATCCAGCAGGTCAAGGATGGCGCTGCTCAAGCCGCCATCTCGGCCGGCAACACCGGTGCGCTCATGGCGATCGCGCGCTACCTGCTCAAGACGCTCGACGGCATCGATCGCCCCGCGATTGCCCCGCAGCTCCCCAACGCCAAGGGTGGGGCGACGACCGTGCTCGACCTGGGTGCGAACGTCGATTGCGACGCAGAAGACCTGCTTCAGTTTGCCGTGCTCGGCTCGGCGTTGGTCTCGGCTTTGACGGGCAACGAGTCGCCTTCGGTCGGTTTGCTCAATATTGGTGAAGAGGCGATCAAGGGCAGTGAAACAATCAAAAAAGCAAGTCAACTGCTGCGTACGGCCGCCAACTCCAAGGATCTCAACTTCTTCGGCAACGTGGAAGGCAATGACATCTTCAAGGGAACGACCGATATCGTCGTCTGCGACGGCTTCGTTGGAAATGTGGCGCTGAAGGCCAGCGAAGGCGTTGCTTCGATGATTGGTGAATTCATTCGCGTCGAGTTTTCGCGAAATATCTTCACCAAAGCGGCTGCGATCGTGGCTTATCCGGTGCTAAAAGCCTTTAAAAGCCGCTTGGATCATCGTCGATACAACGGCGCGGCACTGTTGGGGTTGCGCGGCCTGGTGTTCAAGAGCCATGGTTCTGCGGATGAAGTGGCTTTTGGGCACGCGCTGGATCGCGCTTATGATGCCGCTCGCAACAACCTGCTCGATCGCGTGCGGGCCCGCATCGCCCACGCCGCGCCTTTGCTCGCGCGGCAGGAACCGGCGGCGCCGGTCGACGCGACGGCCCTTCACGTTTGATGACTCCTTATTCACGCATTACCGGCACCGGCAGCTATCTGCCCCCACGCCGCGTGACCAACGACGACCTCGCCAAGGAATTGGCAACGCGCGGCATCGAGACCTCCGATCAGTGGATCATCGAGCGCACTGGCATCCACGCACGGCATTTCGCCGCGCCGGACGTCACCAGCAGCGATCTCGGCTTCGAGGCTGCCAGGCATGCCCTGGAGTCCGCTGGCCGCAAGGCCAGTGACATCGACCTGATCATCGTCGCGACCTCGACGCCCGACATGGTGTTTCCGTCGTCGGCCGCCATTCTTCAGCACAAGCTCGGTATCGCGGGGTGCCCGGCGTTCGACGTCCAGGCGGTCTGCAGCGGTTTTGTCTATGCGTTGACCGTCGCCGACGCGATGATCCGCACCGGCACCGCGCGCTGTGCGCTTGTGGTCGGCGCCGAAGTGTTCTCCCGCATCCTCGACTTCAACGACCGCACGACCTGCGTGCTGTTCGGTGACGGCGCGGGTGCGGTGGTGCTTGAAGCCAGCGAGCAGCCCGGCATCCTGGCCAGCGACCTGCATGCGGACGGCAAGCACGTCGGCATTCTTTGTGTGCCGGGCCATGTGTCCGGCGGCAACGTGCTGGGCACGCCGCTGCTGCACATGGACGGCCAGGCCGTCTTCAAGCTCGCGGTTCGCGTGCTCGAAGAAGCGGCGCGTGCCACGCTGGCGAAGGCTGGAAAGACGGAGGCCGACATCGACTGGCTCATTCCTCACCAGGCCAACATCCGCATCATGGAAGGCACGGCCAAGAAGCTCAAGCTGCCGCGCGAAAAGCTGATCGTCACGGTCAACGAGCATGGCAACACCTCGGCCGCCTCGATTCCGCTGGCGCTCGACGAAGCCGTGCGTTCCGGCAAGGTGAAGAAAGGCGAAACCCTCATGCTCGAAGGCGTGGGCGGCGGCTTCACCTGGGGCGCAGTGCTCCTGAATCTGTAGTGTGTTGCGGCGGCCCGAAAGGGGCTGCTGCATTCCAGACGACACATCCAAAATGAAATCCTTTGCTTTTGTCTTTCCGGGTCAAGGCTCGCAAGCGGTCGGCATGCTCGACGCCTGGGGCGATCACCCCGCCGTGGCCGAAACGCTGCGTGAAGCCTCCGATGCGCTGGATGAAGACATCGGCGCGCTGATCAAGAACGGCCCCAAGGAAGAGCTGGCGCTCACGACCAACACCCAGCCCGTGATGCTGGTGGCAGGCATTGCCGCGTGGCGCGCCTGGCTCGCCGAAGGCGGGGCGACGCCTTCTGTCGTGGCCGGTCATTCGCTCGGCGAGTACTCGGCGCTGGTGGCTTCGGGCGTGCTGACGCTCTCGCAGGCGGCGCCGCTCGTGCGTTTCCGCGCGCAAGCGATGCAACAGGCTGTGCCTGTGGGTGTCGGCGCGATGGCGGCGGTGCTCGGCATGGAGTCGGGCAAGGTGGTGGCGGGGTGCGCCGAAGCCACGGCAAGCTTTGGTGCCGGCAGCGCCGAAATTGTCGAGGCCGTGAATTTCAACGACCCGATGCAAACCGTGATCGCCGGCAGCAAGGCTGCGGTCGACAAGGCCTGCGAACTGCTCAAGTCCAATGGTGCCAAGCGAGCGCTGTTGTTGCCGGTGTCGGCGCCTTTCCATTCGAGCCTCATGAAGCCCGCGGCGCAAGCGCTGCACGAAAAATTGGCCTCGATCGCGCTGGCCGCGCCTCGGATTCCCGTGCTGAACAACATCGACGTCGCTGTCGAGACCGATGCGGATCGCATCCGCGACGCCCTGGTGCGCCAGGCGGCCGGCCCGGTTCGTTGGGTCGAGAGCGTGCAGGCCTTGAAACTGCGCGGTGTAGCCTCCATCATCGAGTGCGGCCCCGGCAAGGTGCTGGCCGGCATGGTGAAGCGCATCGCCCCCGATCTGGAGTCCGCGTCGGTGTACGACCCGGCCACGCTCGCGGACACCCGACAATCGCTCGCCGGCTGAACGGCGCCAAGGCCTCGACACTTTTTTCTTTATGAGCATTCCCAAATTCGAAGGGCAAGTCGCCCTGGTCACCGGCGCAACGCGCGGGATCGGTGCGGCCATTGCGCTGGAACTGGCCCAACGCGGCCTCAAGGTCGTGGGCACCGGCACCACTGACGATGGCGCCGCCAAGATCACATCGGCGCTCAGTGCCTTCGACGGACGCGGCCGTGCGCTCGACGTGAATGACGGCGCCGCCGTCGAAGCCCTGATCGACGAGATCGTGAAGGCCTACGGCGCAATCCACGTGCTGGTCAACAACGCCGGCATCACGCGCGACACCCTCGCCATGCGCATGAAGGACAGCGACTGGGATTCGGTGCTCGACACCAACCTCAAGGCGGTCTTTTGCCTTTCGCGCGCCGTGATCCGTCCGATGATGAAGCAGCGCTATGGCCGCATCATCAGCATCACCAGCGTTGTCGGTGCATCCGGCAATGCCGGGCAGGCCAATTACGCCGCCGCCAAGGCCGGTGTCGCGGGCATGACCCGTGCGCTGGCCCGCGAGCTCGGCAGCCGCAACATCACGGTCAACTGCGTCGCACCCGGCTTCATCGAGACGGACATGACGGCCAGCCTTCCCGAAGCCCAGCAACAGGCGCTGCTCCAGCAGATCCCGCTGGGGCACCTCGGCAAGCCGGCGGACATCGCGCACGCAGTGGCCTATCTCGCATCGCCCCAGGCGTCCTACGTCACGGGGCAGGAGCTGCACGTCAACGGCGGCATGCACATGTAGCCGCAAGGCGCAATCTTTTCCCGCACCGGGTGCACGGCAAATGCCACAATGCGCCCGGCTAAAATCCACAGATTACCTACAACCCTCAGAGGGAACCAAATGAGCGATATCGAAGCACGTGTCAAGAAAATCATCGCCGAGCAACTCGGCGTGGAAGAGTCTCAAGTGACGAATGAAAAGGCCTTCGTGGCCGACCTCGGCGCTGACTCGCTCGACACGGTCGAACTCGTGATGGCACTCGAAGACGAGTTCGGCATCGAGATCCCCGACGAAGATGCCGAGAAGATCACCACGGTGCAAAACGCCGTCGACTACGCCACCAAGAATCAAAAGGCCTGACAGGCCAGCTGACCACACTGCAACTGCGGCCGGCGGCTTTTCTTTAAACCGCTCGCGCCGACAGGCAACTGTTCAGCGCTTCCAGAAAGGTTTGCCGGCATGACCAAACGCCGCGTCGTCGTGACCGGGCTCGGTTGCATCGCTCCTGTCGGAAACACCGCAACCGAATCCTGGGCCAACCTGTTGGCCGGGAAGTCGGGCATTGCGAACATCACCGCGTTCGATGCAAGCGCCTTCGCCTGCAAGTTCGCAGGTGAGGTAAAGGGTTTCGACATTACCCAATACATCTCGGAGAAAGAAGCGCGTCACATGGACCGCTTCATTCATCTGGGTCTCGCCGCCGCCATCCAGGCGGTGCAGGACAGCGGACTGCCTACCGGCGAAGCGCTGCCCTATGAAAAAGCCGTGCGCATCGGTTGCAACATCGGCTCGGGCATCGGCGGTCTGCCGATGATCGAACAGACGCACGGCGAACTGGTTGCTCGCGGCCCGCGCCGCGTGTCGCCGTTCTTCGTGCCGGCGTCGATCATCAACATGATCTCCGGCCACGTCTCGATCAAGTACGGCTTCAAGGGCCCGAACATCGCGGTCGTCACTGCCTGCACCACGGGCCTTCATGCCATCGGCACGTCGGCTCGCATGATCGAGTACGGCGACGCCGACGTCATGATCGCTGGCGGTGCCGAGTCGACCATCTCTCCGCTCGGCATCGGCGGCTTCACCGCGCCTCGCGCGTTGAGCACCCGCAACGACGATCCCGCCACGGCTTCGCGTCCCTGGGACAAGGACCGCGACGGTTTCGTGCTTGGCGAGGGCGCCGGCGTGCTAGTGCTCGAGGAGTACGAACACGCCAAGGCGCGCGGCGCCAAGATCTACGCGGAAGTCGCGGGCTTCGGCCTGACCGGCGATGCTTATCACATGACTGCGCCTGACGTCGACGGTCCCCGCCGTTCGATGGCCATGGCGCTGTCCAACGCCGGCGTCAATGCCGACGAGGTTCAGTACCTCAACGCGCATGGCACTTCCACGCAGATCGGCGACCTCAACGAGACCAATGCGGTCAAGCTGGCGTTCGGCGATCACGCGAAGAAGCTCGTCGTGAATTCGACCAAGTCCATGACCGGCCACCTGCTGGGCGGCGCGGGCGGCATTGAATCGGTGTTCACGGTGCTTGCGCTGCACGAACAGAAGAGCCCGCCGACCATCAACATCTTCAACCAGGATCCGGAGTGCGATCTCGACTACTGCGCCAACGAGGCGCGCGATCTGAAGATCGATGTCGCGGTCAAGAACAACTTCGGCTTCGGCGGCACCAACGGCACGCTGGTGTTCAAGCGCGCTTGAGCATTGCTTTTTCATGCACAGCGCACCGTCGGTGACTTATCCGGTGGGGCGCTCGCGGGGCGCCACCCGGATTCTCCTTGTCCTTTGGGCCCTGGGCGCTTGCTGCGCGGGCGCGTCCTGCTATCTGATCGATAGCAGCGGATGGCGCCAGCTGCTGCTCGTTTTCAGTGTCGTTTTCTCCGGCGTTGCGGCGGGCTTCGGTTTGCGGCGTGATGGCGTGGGCGTGCTGCATTTCGACGGGCTGCACTGGTCGCTGACGGGGGCTCATGCGTCCAGGGGCGTGCATGCCGCTCGGGTGCTGGTGGCGCTCGATTTCCAGTCCTTGATGCTGCTTCGGCTCAGCGAGCCGGGGCGTGCGCGCCGTTGGGTCTGGGCCGAACAGCGCGCCTTGCCCGAGCGCTGGCGCGATGTACGCCGTGCGGTATATTCGCGCCCCCCGTCCGCCGCGCCTGCGGGCGACACCTGGCGCGCGACGGCCCCTGCCGACGCGCCCTGAACTTTTGTCGATGACCACTTCTCCGCCGCCCGTGCCGCCGGATTCCGGCCTGACCGAGGCGCCCGAAGGGGCGCCTCGCCCGGGCGAGGTCGACTTTCAACTGGTTCAGCGCACTGTCGCAGGTGATCAGAAGGCGTTCGAACTGCTGGTGATCAAGTACCAGAGCCGCATCGAGCGCCTGATCGGGCGGATGGTGCGCGATGTCGACCTGGTCGAAGACATCGCCCAGGAAACCTTCATTCGGGCCTACCGCGCGCTGCACCAGTTCCGCGGCGATGCGCAGTTCTACACCTGGCTTTATCGGATCGCCGTGAACACCGCCAAGAAGGCGCTCGTGGACATGAAGCGCGATCCGACTGTCTCCGAAGCGGCATTGAGGCCGTCTTCTGATGACGACGATGAAACTTACCGTCCTGGAAACGAACCAACCACCGACGAAACCCCTGAATCCATCCTGGCGGCGAATGAAATCGCCAGCGCCGTCGAGGCTGCCATGGACGCCCTGCCTGCCGAATTGCGGCAAGCGGTGACGCTGCGTGAAATCGAGGGCATGAGTTACGAAGAGATCGCCGAGGTCATGGATTGTCCGATCGGCACGGTGCGTTCGCGTATTTTCCGCGCGCGTGAGGCCATTTCGGCCAGGGTCAAACCGATGTTGGACAACCAGTCCGGCAAGCGTTGGTAAGCAAGCAGGTGAATGAAATGAATCAGACGATGACGGTTCGTGAACAGGTGTCCGCACTTGCGGATGGTCATTTGCAGGGCGAGGCGTTCGCGCAGGCGATCGAATCGGTCTGTGCCGGTGGCGAGGCGCGCGCGGCATGGCAGGCGTACCACGTGGCGGGCGACGTGCTGCGCTCGGGTTCCCACGCGCCGTGCAGCGACAGCTCGGCGTTTCTCGCGCGTTTCCAGCAGCGGCTGGCGGCGGAGCCTGTGGTGTCCGTGCCCGCGGCGGTGCCGGTTGTCGCGCCGCTGGCGCTGCCGGTTCAGCGCAGGGCGGAAGCGGCGAACGAACCGGTGTTCCGCTGGAAACTGGTGGCTGGCGCCGCGTCGCTGATGGCTGTGGCCGCCATCAGCTGGACGCTGGTCGGCAACGGTGCCGCCGTGCCGCAAGCCGGTGCCCAGGTGGCGTCGGTGCAGCAACAACAGCAACCGGCGGTGAATTCGGTGCTGGCTGCGGCGGCCTTCGGGAGCGACCAGCCTGCTGCCAACACACTCACTCCGACCCGCGTGATCGTCGGCAACGGCAACCCGCAGGTCATGCTGCGCGATCCGCGGCTGGACCAGTTGCTCGAGGCGCATCAGCAAGCCGGCGGCGCATCGCAGATGCCTTCCGGTTTCCTGCGCAACGCGACCTTCGAGGGGCCGACGCGCTGACCGCGCGCGCCCGCAGCCGCCCGCAATGACCGTTCAGATGCCGATCTCCGCACGTGCCTGCGTGCTCGTGTTTGCTGCCTTGTGCCTGGCGCAGACCTCGACCGCGCAAACCCGCTCGGGTGCCGTTAATGCGAAGAGCCCTGCGGCAACGACCCAGACCGACGAACCACCGGCAATGAGCGTCACCGAATGGCTGCAGCGCATGCATGCGGGCGCTCGCCAGCGCAACTACATCGGCACCTTCGTGGTGTCGGCGCCGGGCGGTGACCTCTCGAGCGCGCGCATCTGGCATGTGCGTGACGGCGAGCACCAGATCGAGCGCATCGAGGCCCTGTCGGGGCCGCAGCGCTCTACCTTCCGGCGCAATCGCAGCGTCATGACCTTCCTGCCGGAAGCGAAGGTCGTCAAGGTCGAGAAGCGCGAGAACCTCGATCTGTTCCCCAATCTGCCGGACAAGCCCGATCTGTCGATCGGCGACTTCTACGACGTGCGTGCCGTCGGCAAGGATCGCGTGGCCGGCTTCGACGCCGACGTTGTGCAGCTCGTACCGCACGACGGGCTGCGTTTCGGCTATCGCATCTGGAGCGAGCGCCGTTCGGGTCTCGTGGTGAAGCTGCAGACCCTCGACAGCGATTCACGCGTGGTGGAGCAGTCGGCATTCTCCGAGCTGCAGCTCGACGCACCCGTCAAGGCGCAGGCGCTCTCGCAGATGATGGCCAACACCTCGGGCTACCGCGTCGAAAAGCTGGAGCTCGAGCGCAGCAATGCACAGGACGAGGGCTGGATGCTCAAGGCGCCCGTGGCGGGTTTCAAGCCCCGCAGCTTCTTCCGCCGACCGACGGCGGCCGGCGACAGCAGCGACAAGCCCAAGCAGGATGCGACCACCGTCCAGTGGACCTTCTCCGATGGCCTGGCCTCGGTGTCGCTTTTCATCGAGCGGTACGACGCGGCGCGCGCCCCGCGCGACGGCGTGTTGACGATCGGCGCGACGAATGCCATCCGTCGGCGCCTGCCCGAGCCGGCCAGCGACTGGTGGCTGACGGCCGTCGGCGAAGTGCCGCAGCAGACGCTCAACGCATTCGCGCAGAGTCTTGCGCGCACGCGTTGATGGCGGCAGGGTTGCGGACAATCGCCCATTGAGCATCCATCGCCGATTGCGCTGAACCAAGCACGCAGCGCAGACTCACAAACATTGTTTCCAGCCGCTCTGTTCTTTTGAAAGAAAACCGATGATCTTCAAAGTCGAGGGACACAAGCTTCGTTCCGGCCTGCTGGCTGTCGCACTCGCGCTGACAGCGAGCGCGAGTTTCCTGCCGGTGGAGTCGGCCCAGGCGCAGACGCGCACGCTGCCCGATTTCACCGACCTGGTCGATCAGGTCGGCCCGTCCGTAGTCAACATCCGCACTGTGGAGAAGGTCGCGCAGCGCGGCGGCAACGGCGAGATGGACGAGGAAATGCAAGAGTTCTTCCGCCGCTTCTTCGGACAGCCTATTCCGAGTCAGCCGGGGCAGCCGGGCCAGCCACGTTCGGGCCCGAGGCCGAACAAGCCTGCCCAGCCGCAGGAAGAGGAGCGCCCGCGCGGTGTCGGTTCCGGTTTTATCCTGACGGCGGATGGTTACGTGATGACCAATGCGCACGTCGTGGAAGACGCCTCCGAGGTGATGGTCACGCTGCCGGACAAGCGCGAGTTCAAGGCCAAGATCGTCGGTGCCGACAAGCGCACCGACGTGGCGGTGGTGAAGATCGAGGCCACGGGCCTGCCTGCCGTGAAGGTCGGTGACATCTCCAAGCTGCGCGTCGGCGAGTGGGTGATGGCCATCGGTTCGCCGTTCGGCCTCGAGAACACCGTCACGGCCGGTATCGTGAGCGCCAAGCAGCGCGACACGGGCGAGTACCTGCCGTTCATCCAGACCGACGTGGCCATCAATCCCGGCAATTCTGGCGGGCCGTTGATCAACATGCGCGGCGAGGTGGTGGGCATCAACAGCCAGATCTATTCGCGCTCGGGTGGCTTCATGGGCATCTCGTTTTCGATCCCGATCGACGAGGCGATTCGCGTGAGCGACCAGTTGCGCACCTCGGGACGTGTTTCGCGCGGGCGCATCGGCGTGCAGATCGACCAGGTCACCAAGGATGTGGCCGAAGCCATCGGCCTGGGCAAGGCACAGGGCGCGCTGGTGCGCGGTGTCGAAGCGGGTTCGCCGGGCGAGAAGGCCGGCGTGGAGCCGGGCGACGTGATCACCAAGTTCGACGGCAAGGCCATCGAGAAGCCGAGCGACCTGCCGCGCCTGGTGGGCAACACCAAGCCGGGCACCAAGAGCACGCTCACGGTGTTCCGACGCGGCGCCTCGCGCGACCTGAGCGTGACCATCGCCGAGATAGAAGCCGACAAGCCTGCCAAGCGCGCGAGCGATCGCGACGAGCCTGCACCCAAGCCGCCGGCGTCTGCCGCAGCGAAGTCGCTGGGCCTGGCTGTGAGCGACCTGACCGATGCGCAGAAGAAGGAGCTCAAGATCAAGGGCGGTGTGAAGGTCGACGCCGCCAGTGAAGCCGCAGCGCGTGCCGGTCTGCGCGAGGGCGACATCATCCTGGCCGTGGGCAACGCCGAGGTATCGAACGCGCGGGACTTCGAGTCCGTGGTCGGCAAGGCGGACAAGAGCAAGGCGCTCAGCGTGCTGTTCCGACGAGGCGATTGGGCGCAGTACGCTCTGATCAGGCCCGCACGCTGATCTGGCGCTCGCGTCAAGTGGCCCCACCCCGCAGTCGGGTTTGGGGCCGTTTTTTTGAGGTGTTTACGACGTTCTGCGGCAGTCCGTGAAAAAAATCTTGGGGGCTGAAAGCACTGGTAATTGTTAGTGAAAACTAACTTATATATAGGCTAAGGACGGATTTCGGTAGAATAGGGCGCTCGCGATGGTCGGTCAGCGCATAAGGAGCGCACGGACCTTCACGATGCGAGATGTTAGACAGCAGTCCACCGGTGCTCCACAGATCGCCCACAAGTTGTTCAGCAAGTGCTCCACCGATCCTGTTGATAACCTGTTTATATCTTTGATGTTGTGGACCTGCAACGACCCCTTTGGACCCTGTTCCCGGATGTACGCGTCTCCCTTTTTGCCTACAATGAAGTTCCAACTACTGCAGTTGCCATTGCTTGTTGGTTCAGGGCGCGTCTCCAGAAGACGCGCCCTTTTTTCTTGCCCGTCGCACTCTGCGGCTGAGCCAATTCAAGTACTTAAACGTTCCCGTTGATGAATCACATCAGAAATTTTTCGATCATTGCGCACATCGACCACGGCAAGTCGACGCTCGCAGACCGTTTGATCCAGCGTTGCGGCGGCCTCGCGGAACGCGACATGGAAGCGCAGGTGCTCGATTCGATGGACATCGAAAAAGAGCGTGGGATAACCATCAAGGCACAGACCGCCGCACTGCACTACAAAGCACTCGATGGGCAGGTCTACAACCTCAATCTGATCGATACGCCGGGTCATGTCGACTTCTCGTATGAAGTGAGTCGTTCGCTGTCTGCATGCGAGGGCGCGCTGCTCGTCGTCGACGCATCGCAAGGCGTCGAAGCGCAGACGGTCGCCAACTGCTACACCGCGCTCGACCTCGGCGTCGAGGTGGTGCCGGTGCTCAACAAGATCGATCTGCCGAATGCGGATCTCGACAACGCGCGCACCGAAATCGAAGACGTGATCGGCATCGACGCGACCGACGCGATTCCTTGCTCGGCGAAGACCGGCGTCGGCATCGACGAGATTCTCGAAGCCATCATTGCCCGCATGCCCGCGCCGCGCGGCAACCCCGACGGGCCGCTGCGCGCGATGATCGTCGACAGCTGGTTCGACGCATACGTCGGCGTCGTCATGCTGGTGCGCGTGGTCGACGGACGGCTCGTCAAGGGCGAGCGCATCAAGATGATGGCCTCCGGCGCGATGTACAACGCTGACAGCATCGGCGTGTTCACCCCCGGCAACGAACCGCGCCCTTCGCTCGAAGCCGGCGAGGTGGGCTACATCATCGCGGGCATCAAGGAGTTGCAGGCGGCCAAGGTCGGGGACACCGTCACGCTGATCAGGCCCGGCACCGGTGGCGCAGCGGCCACGGCCACCGAGGCGCTGCCCGGCTTCAAGGAAATCCAGCCGCAGGTGTTCGCGGGCCTGTACCCGACCGAAGCGAGCGAGTACGACTCGCTGCGCGACGCGCTCGAAAAGCTCAAGCTCAACGATTCCTCGCTGCGCTACGAGCCCGAGGTGAGCCAGGCGCTGGGCTTCGGCTTCCGCTGCGGCTTCCTCGGCCTGCTGCACATGGAAATCGTGCAGGAGCGCCTGGAGCGCGAGTTCGACCAGGACCTCATCACGACCGCCCCGAGCGTGGTCTACCAGGTGGTCCGCAACGACGGCGAAGTGATCATGGTCGAGAACCCGTCCAAGATGCCCGACGTCGGCCGGATGTCGGAAATCCGCGAGCCCATCGTCACGGTGCATCTCTACATGCCGCAGGAGTACGTGGGCTCGGTGATGACGCTGGCCAACCAGAAGCGCGGCGTGCAGCTGAACATGGCCTACCACGGCCGCCAGGTCATGCTGACCTACGAGATGCCGCTGGGCGAGATCGTGCTCGACTTCTTCGACAAGCTGAAGTCGGTGAGCCGCGGCTACGCCTCGATGGACTACGAGTTCAAGGAGTACCGCGCGTCCGATGTGGTCAAGGTCGACATCCTGCTGAATGGCGAGAAGGTCGATGCGCTGTCGATCATCGTGCACCGCAGCCAGTCGCAGTACCGCGGCCGGGCCGTGGTGGCGAAGATGCGCGAGATCATTTCACGCCAGATGTACGACGTCGCGATCCAGGCGGCCATCGGGGTCACCATCATTGCGCGTGAGACAATCAAGGCGCTTCGCAAGAACGTGCTGGCCAAGTGCTACGGCGGCGACATCTCCCGCAAGAAGAAGCTGCTCGAGAAGCAGAAGGCGGGCAAGAAAAGAATGAAGCAGATCGGCTCTGTCGAGGTCCCGCAAGAGGCCTTCCTCGCGATTCTGCAAGTCGAAGACTGATCAAAAAATGGCATTCATCACCTCCCTGGTCCTTGCGGCTTTCGCTGCCTATGTCGGTTCGTGGTATTTCGGCGCGATCGAAGGCAACTTCGCATTGCTGCTGTTCCTGGCCACCGTGATCACCGGCCTCTACTGGGTGGCCGAGCGCTTCTATTTCCTGCCGAAGCGGCTGCACGCGGCCGCCAGGCTGGAAGCCTCCCTGGCCGAGCGCAACGCTCGCCTGGCCGAGCAGGGCATCAAGCAGGTCGACACCGCCGACGCGAAGGCCAGCGAACGGCTGCTGATGCAGCCCTGGTGGCTCGACTGGACAGCCGGGCTGTTCCCCGTGATCCTGGTGGTGTTCCTGCTGCGCTCGTTCCTGTACGAGCCCTTCAAGATCCCGTCGGGCTCGATGATGCCCACGCTGCTGACCGGCGACCTGATCCTGGTCAACAAGTTCACCTACGGCCTGCGCCTGCCGGTCATCAACACCAAGATCACCGACGGCACGCCGCTGGCGCACGGCGACGTGGTGGTGTTCCGCTACCCGCCCAAGCCGAGCATGGACTACATCAAGCGCGTGGTCGGCCTTCCCGGAGACGAGGTGGCCTACCTGAACAAGAAGCTCACCATCAACGGCCAGCCGGTGTCCAAGCAGCCCGATGCCGACTACCTCGACAGCGAATCGATGCGCCTGCTCAAGCAGTTCGACGAGAAGCTGGGCGAGAAGCAGCACAAGATCCTGAACGATGACGCCGCACCATCCTTCGTGCCCGGCGCCAGTGATTTCCCGGGCCGCGAAAACTGCCGCTACTCGGTGGAGGGCGTGGTCTGCAAGGTGCCCGCCGGAAGCTACTTCATGATGGGCGACAACCGCGATAATTCGGCCGACTCGCGTTTCTGGGGTTTCGTGCCGGACGGCAACATCGTCGGCAGGGCGTTCTTTGTCTGGATGAACTTCGGCGATCTGGGTCGCATCGGTCCGTTTCAATAAACAATCACCAGCATTGTTCGAGGGGTAAGAGGGCATGAGAACACATCGGTCAGTTCGCAGCAGGGCTGCGCAGCAGCGCGGCATTTCGTTCATCGGGTTGGTGTTCGTCGCGGTGGTGCTCGCGTGCGTGGGCGTTGTCGTCGCGCAGGTCATTCCGACGCTGATCGAATGGCAGGCGATCGACAAGGCCGCCAACAAGGCCAAGGAGGGCACGACGGTGCCCGAAGTGCGCGCCATCTTCGACCGGGCCCAGGCCATCGACGACTTCAAGTCGGTCAGCGGCAAGGACCTCGACATCAAGAAGGTCGGCGACAAGGTCGTCGTTTCGTATGCGTACGAGCGCGAGATTCCCCTGTTCGGCCCGGCCTACCTGACCCTCAAGTACAAGGGCGCGTCCCGCTGAACGCGGCGCTTAAAAAGGTGGACGGCAGCCTCGTCGCGCTGCAGGCGCGTCTCCAGCACACCTTCTCCGACCCGCGGCTGCTCCAGCTCGCGCTCACGCACCGCAGCTTTTCGTCCGACCACAACGAGCGCCTCGAGTTTCTCGGCGACTCGGTGCTGAACCTGGCGGTGTCGCACCTGCTCTACATCCGGCTCTCGGCCTTGCCCGAGGGCGACCTGTCGCGCGTGCGGGCCAACCTGGTGAAGCAGGACACCCTGCACCGCCTGGCGGTCGGGCTGGCGCTGTCGCCGCTGCTGAAACTCGGCGAAGGCGAGGCACGCTCAGGCGGGCCCAGCCGCCCGTCGATCCTCGCCGATGCGCTCGAGGCGCTGATCGGCGCGGTCTACCTCGACGCCGGCTTCTCAGCCGCCGAGGCGCTGGTTCGCCGGCTCTACGAGGCGGTCGAGATCAACCCGCGCATGGACGCGGCGGCCAAGGACCCCAAGACCGAATTGCAGGAATGGCTGCAGGGTCACAAAATGAAGCTGCCGTTGTACCGCGTGGCCGCCACACTGGGCGCCGCGCACAAGCAGACTTTCGATGTCGAGTGCGAAGTGTCCGAGTTGGGCCTTCGCGAACGCGGCATCGGCGGGTCACGCCGCGCTGGCGAGCAGGCGGCAGCCGCCGCCATGTTGATCCGCATCAAGGCACGCGGCGCCGCGTGAAATCAGAATGAACGATGCTATTAATCCCGTAGCGGGACCCGAAGACACCGCAGGCGATGCAGCCGCAAACGGCCCTCAACATTGCGGCCTCATCGCCATCGTCGGCAAGCCCAATGTGGGCAAGTCGACGCTGCTCAATGCGCTGGTCGGCCAGAAGATCAGCATCACCTCGCGCAAGGCGCAGACCACGCGTCACCGCATCACCGGCATGCGCACGCGCGGCGCCACGCAGTTCGTGTTCGTCGACACGCCGGGCTTTCAGACCCTGCATGCCAATGCCCTGAACAAGTCGCTCAACAAGACCGTGCAGGGCGCGGTCGGCGACGTGGACCTGATTCTTTTCGTGGTCGAGGCGGGCAGCTTCACGCCGGCCGACGAACGCGTGCTCAAGCTGCTCGGCAAGGGCATTCCGACGGTGCTGTTGGCCAACAAGCTGGACAACGTGCACCGCCGCGGCGACATCGCGCCCTGGCTGCAGACCATGCAGGAGAAGCACGCCTTCGCCGAGTTCGTGCCGATGTCCGCCAAGAACGCCAAGGACGTCGAGCGCGTGTTCGGCATCTGCGAGAAGTACCTGCCCGAGCAGCCCTGGTTCTATGCCGAGGACGAACTCACCGACCGCAGCGAGAAGTTCCTCGCCGGCGAACTGGTGCGCGAGAAGCTGTTCCGCCTGACCGGCGACGAACTTCCCTACACCTCGACTGTCATCATCGACAAGTTCGAGGAAGAGCCGCCCCAGAAGAAGGGCCACAAGCGCCTGCTGCGCATTGCCGCCACCATCGTGGTGGAGCGCGACAGCCACAAGGCCATGGTGATCGGCGACAAGGGCGAGCGCATCAAGCGCATCGGCATGGAAACCCGTGTCGAGCTCGAGAAGCTGGCCGACGCCAAGGTGTTCCTCGAGCTGTGGGTGAAGGTGCGCTCCGGCTGGGCGGACGACGAAGCCCGCGTGCGCTCCTTCGGCTACGAATGAAGTGGCCGCCGCCCACCGCGTTTCGCACGAACCGGCCTATGTGCTCCATCGCTACGACTGGAGCGAGTCGAGCCTGATCCTGGAGGTCTTCACCCGCCACCACGGGCGCATCGCGCTGGTGGCCAAGGGGGCGAAGCGGCCGAGTTCCAACTTCCGCCCGGTGCTGCTGCCGCTGCAGCCCTTGCAGCTCAACTACGGCGGCGACGCCGAGATCCGCACGCTCAAGGGCGCCGAATGGATGGGCGGGCATGTCATGCCGACCGGCGAGGCGCTGCTGTCGGGCTACTACGTCAACGAATTGCTGCTGCGCCTGCTGGCGCGCGACGATGCGCACGAGGCGCTGTTCGACGCCTATGCGGGCGTCGTGCAGGTGCTGGCGGGCGACCATGCAGGCGCCCAGGCGGCCACGCAGGCGGCCGCGCTGCGGGCTTTCGAGCTGCTGCTGCTTCGCGGCGTGGGCCTGCTGCCGTCGCTCGACGTGCAGACCCTGACGCTGGAGCCGCTCGACGCCGCCACGCGCTACAGCCTCGTGCCCGAGGCCGGCTTGCGCCAGGCGGTCGACGGCGAACCCGCGCTGGCCGGCGCCGACTGGCAGGCGCTGCAGGACGTGCTTGACGACCGCGCCCCCTTCACCGCCACGCTGCGTGAAATTGCCGTCATGAACGCCGGCAGCAACAGCGCCCTGCGCAACCAGCTGCGCGCCTTGCTCAACTACCATTGCGGCGTGTCCACGCTGCGCACGCGGCAAATGATGAGAGATCTGCAAGCACTATGAGCACTCCAGGCCACGCCGGCCATGCTGGCACCACCGCACTGTCCGTCAACCTCAACAAGGTCGCCCTGGTGCGCAACACGCGCCACCTGGGCATTCCGAGCGTGGTGAAGGCCGCCCGGGCCTGCCTGGCGGCCGGCGCGCAGGGCATCACCGTGCACCCGCGCCCCGACGCGCGCCACATCCGCGCGCACGACGTGAGCGACCTCTCGGCGCTGCTCGCCACCGACTGGCCGGCCGTCGAGTTCAACATCGAGGGCAACCCCTTCCAGAACCTGATGGACTTCGTGCGCGCGCTGAAGCCGCACCAGGCCACCTTCGTGCCCGACAGCGAAACCCAGTCGACCAGCGACCACGGCTGGACCTTCCCCGAGGACGCCGAGCGCCTGCGCCCGCTGATCGCCGAGGCCAAGGCGCTGGGCGTGCGCGTGAGCCTGTTCATGGACCCAATTCCCGAGATGATGGCCGCGGCCAAGGCCGTGGGCGCCGACCGCGTCGAGCTCTACACCGAAGGCTACGCCGCCTCGCGCGGCACGCCGAACGAGCAGGCCGTGCTGGCCCGCTATGCCGAAACGGCGCGCGCGGCGCTGGCCGCGGGCCTGGGCGTCAACGCCGGGCACGACCTGAGCCGCGACAACCTCACCGCGTTCCTGCGCGCTGTGCCCGGTGTGCAGGAGGTCTCGATCGGCCATGCCTTCGTGGCCGATGCGCTCGAGCTCGGCTATACGGCCGCCACGCGCGACTACCTGCGTTGCATCAGCGAGGCGCAGTGAAAGCCGGCGCCGCATGATCTACGGCATTGGCACCGACATCTGCGATCTGCGTCGCATCGCCGCCACCTTCGAGCGCCAGGGCGAACGCTTTGCCCGCAAGGTGCTGAGCGACGCCGAATTCGCCGTCTGGCAGACCCGCAGCGCGCGCTGGCCCAAGCGCGGCCTGAGCTACCTCGCCACCCGCTTTTCCGCCAAGGAGGCCTTCAGCAAGGCCATCGGCATGGGCATGCGCATGCCGATGAGCTGGCGCCTGTGCGAAATCGCCAACCTGCGCAGCGGCAAGCCCGTCATCGTGCTGCATGGCGAGCTGAAGGCGTGGTTCGAGGCGCAGGGGCTCACCGCCCACGTCACCGTGACCGACGAAACCGAATACGCCGCGAGCTTCGTGGTGGTGGAGAAGCTATGACCCCCGGGCTCGACCGCCCCCAGACCCTGCATTCGCCGCTGATCATCGACGTGGCGGGCACGGAACTCGATGCTGCCGACCGGCGGCGCCTCGCGAACCCATGGGTCGGCGGCGTGATTCATTTCGCCCGCAACTGGCGGGACCGCGCGCAGATGACCGCGCTCAACGCCGAGATCAAGGCAATCCGGCCCGACCTGCTGATCTGCGTCGACCATGAAGGCGGGCGCGTGCAGCGCTTTCGCACCGACGGCTTCACGCATTTGCCGTCGATGCGCGCGTTGGGCGAACTCTGGATGCGCGACGCCATGCGTGCCACCCAGGCGGCCACCGCCGCCGGGCAGGTGCTGGCCGGCGAGTTGCGTGCCTGCGGCGTCGACTTCAGCTTTGCGCCCGTGCTCGACCTCGACTACGGCGGCAGCAGCGTCATCGGCAACCGCAGCTTTCACCGCGACCCGCGCGTGGTGGCGCTGCTGGCCAAGAGCGTCATGCACGGCATGCTGCAGATGGGCATGCGCAACTGCGGCAAGCATTTTCCGGGGCACGGCTTCGTCACCGCCGACTCGCATGTCGAAATTCCGGTCGACAAGCGCGCGCTCAAGGACATCCTGGCCGACGACGCCCGGCCGTACGACTGGCTCGCCGGCACGCTCACCGCGGTGATGCCGGCGCATGTGATCTATCCGAAGGTCGACAAGCGGCCCGCGGGGTTTTCGCCGAAGTGGCTCCAGGCGATCCTGCGGCAGCGTCTTGCGTTCGACGGCGCGGTGTTCAGCGACGACCTGAGCATGGAGGCCGGGCGCTACATCGACGGTGAACTGCTCAGCTATACCGATGCGGCGCTGGCCGCGCTCGAAGCGGGCTGCGACCTGACCATGCTGTGCAACCAGAGCATCGGGGAGGGGCTTGCACTCGACGAGTTCCTCGATGGTTTCGACGCGGCGGCGCACGCCGGACGGTGGGTGCCGGACGCGATCAGCGAGGCGCGTCGCCAGGCGCTGCTGCCGCGGGATGTTGCAACCGATTGGTCGTCGCTTGTGGCTTCGCGCGCCTATCGCGATGCCAGGCGAACGATGGACATCTGAGGCGCCTGCGCCGACCCGGCTATGGCCGGGGGGGGCGTTCAGTTGGCTCGATGCCTGAGCTTGTTGCAGTCCAGAGGCGCTCGCCGCCCGTGTCCAGGTGGGTCAGGTACAGCCGCAGATCGAACTCGAACTGCGAGTAGTCCGGCTCCATGTGCGAGCACAGTGCATAGAACGCCTTGTCGTGGTCGCGCTCCTTCATGTGCGCCAGTTCGTGCACCACGATCATCCGCAGCCACGCCAACGGCACGCCCTTGAACAGGCTGGCCACGCGGATCTCCCGCTTGGCCTTGAGCTTGCCGCCCTGCACGCGCGACACCGTGGTGTGCGTGCCCAGCGCGTTGCGGATCACGTGCAGCTTGTTGTCGAACATCACCTTGGACAGCGGCTCGGCCTTGCGCATGAACTCGCTCTTGAGCTCGCTCACGTACTCGTAGAGCGCGCGGTCCGTCTGGATGCTGTGCGGACCGTCGGGGTAGCGCCGGGTCAGCAGCGACGCGAGCTTGTCTTCGGCCACCAGCTGGCGGACCTGGTCCAGCAGGGACGCCGGATAGCCCGCCAGGTACTTCATGGCCGGCGCTGCGTGCGCGCCGCGCAGGCCAGGCCGGTGGCCACGCCGCCGAACAGGTCGCCCTCGACCAGGTTCACGCCGACGAAGCTCTTGCGCAGCGCGTGCTGGAAGGGCCGCAGCGCGGACGAACCACCGGTGAGGTAGATGGCGTCGAGGTCGGCGCTGCGCAAACCCGCGCGCTTGACACAGGCGTGCGCGCAGGCGATCACGTGCTCCAGCGGGGTGGCCAGTTGCTGCGCCATGTCGGCGGGTGAGAGCGACGCCACGAGGCCGGCTTCCGCGCAGGACAGGTCGATGGCGGTCTCCGCGTCGCTCACCGAAGCATCGATCTTGGCCGCCTCCACCGCGCTTGCGATGCGATGCCCGTGCCGTTCCTCCAGCACGGCCATCAGCCGGTCGTGCAGCCGCGTGTCGCTGTAGCTCGTGCGCAGGTCCTTCGCCTGGCGCAACGCCTTGGCGGCGTAGAGCCAGTTGATCAGGTGCCAGGACGACAGCTCGAAAAACACCTTGCTCGGCACCTCGCGCCCCTGCGGGCCGTGGTGGCGAAAGCCGAAGTGCGGCATCACGCGCTCGAGGTTCAGGCGCTGGTCGAAGTCGGTGCCGCCGATGTGCACGCCGCTGGTGGCCAGCACGTCGTCGCTGCGGTCGTCGCGCGCGGCACGCTCGGGCCCCACCCGCACGACGGTGAAGTCGGAGGTGCCGCCGCCGATGTCGACGATGAGCACGATCGATTCCTTGACGATGCGCTGCTCGTAGTCGAAGGCCGCGGCAATCGGTTCGAGCTGGAAGGCGATCTCGCGAAAGCCCGCCGCGCGCGCCGCGATGCGCAGGCTTTCTTCGGCCCGCTCGTCGCGCTTCGAGTCGTCGTCCACGAAGTGCACGGGCCGCCCGATCACCACGCGCTCGGGCAACTGGCCGAGCTCGCGGCCGGCGCGCACGGCCAGTTCGCGCAGGAAGCGCGCGATGATGTCCTCGAAGCTCACCAAGCCGTCATAGACGGCCGTCTTCTCCTGCATCAGCGCGCTGCCCAGCAGGCTCTTGAGCGAACGCATCAGCCGGCCTTCGGTGCCCGACAGGTACTGGGCGACGGCATCGCGGCCGAAATGCGTGGTGCGGTCTTCGGCGTTGAAGAAGATCGCGGTGGGCAGCGTGGTGGCCGCGCCTTCGATGGGCAGCAGGCGGGCCACGCCGTCGACCCGGCAGGCCACGGCGGAATTGGAGGTGCCGAAGTCGATGCCGATCGTCGGCAGCGACGACGGTGACGGCATGCTCAAGATTCCCTGCGCAGCGCGGGGAACAGGATCACGTCGCGAATGCTCGGCGAGTCGGTCAGCAGCATCATCAGACGGTCGATGCCGATGCCGCAGCCACCAGTGGGCGGCATGCCGTATTCGAGCGCGCGCACGAAGTCGTGGTCGTAGAACATGGCTTCGTCGTCGCCGCTGTCCTTGGCGGCCACCTGCGCGTTGAAGCGCGCGGCCTGGTCTTCGGCGTCGTTCAGCTCGCTGAAGCCGTTGCCGAACTCGCGGCCGGTGATGTAGAGCTCGAAGCGCTCGGTGACCTCGGGGCGCTCGTCGTTGGCGCGCGCCAGCGGCGAGATCTCGGTCGGGTGTTCCATGATGAAGGTCGGCTGCCAGAGCTTCTCTTCCACGGTTTCCTCGAAGTACATCACCTGCAGGCTGGCCAGGCTGCGCTGCGAGAGCTTGTCCTTTTCTTCGCTCAGGCCGATCTTGCGCAGGGCGTTGATGAGCCACGTGCTGTCGTCGACACCCTCGCCGGCGTCGGTGTACTTCAGGATGGCCTCGCGGATCGTCAGGCGCTCGAAGGGCTGGGTCAGGTCGACGGGCTTGCCGCCGTAGGTGAGCTGCTGCGTGCCCACGGCCTTGTCGGCGATGGTGCGGATCAGCGTCTCGGTGAAGTCCATCAGGTCGCGGTAGTTCCAGTAGGCCGCGTAGAACTCCATCATCGTGAACTCGGGGTTGTGCCGTACCGAGATGCCTTCGTTGCGGTAGCTCCGGTTGATTTCGAACACCCGCTCGAAGCCGCCGACGATCAGGCGCTTCAAGTACAGCTCGGGCGCGATGCGCAGGAACATTTCCTGGTCGAGCGCGTTGTGGTGCGTCTTGAAGGGCTTGGCGTTCGCGCCGCCAGGAATGGGGTGCAGCATGGGCGTTTCGACTTCGAGGAAGTCGTTGGCCACCATGAACTCGCGCAGCGCGCTCACGGCCTTGCTGCGGGCTGTGAAGCGCACGCGGGCCGACTCGTCGGTGATCAGGTCGACATAGCGCTGGCGGTACTTCTGCTCCTGGTCGGCCATGCCGTAGAAGTCGCCGGGCAGGGGGCGCAGGCTCTTGGTGAGCAGTCGCAGCTTCGTGACCTTGACCGACAGTTCGCCCGTCTTTGTCTTCATCAGCGTGCCTTCGGCACCGAGGATGTCGCCGAGGTCCCAGCGCTTGAATTCGGCATAGGCCTCTTCGCCCACCGCGTCGCGCGTGACGTAGAGCTGGATGCGGCCCGTGGCGTCCTGCAGCGTCGCGAAGCTGGCCTTGCCCATCACGCGCTTGAGCATCATGCGGCCCGCCACGCTGACGGCAACGGCCTGCGCCTCGAGCGCTTCGGCCTCGGTGGCGGCGTGTGCTTCGCCGAGCGCGGCGGCGCGGTGGCCCGGCTTGAAGTCGTTGGGGAACGCGACGCCCTTGCCCTCGGCCTGCGCGGTGCGCAGCAGCTTGAGCTTCTCGCGGCGTTCGGCGATGAGCTTGTTGTCGTCGACGGCGGGCACGGTGGCTGCCGGTGCCGCTGCGGGCGTGGGGATGTGGGGGGTCAGGTGATCGGACATGGGAGGCGGGTGGCGCATGGCGCGCAACAGGGAGCGTGCGCGGGGCTGGGCATTTTAGCCCATCGAATTTGAATAAAAGCGGCCCCTAGCGCCCGTCCATCCTGCGCCACATGCTACAAAAAATGTAGCAAGCTATTCAGTGATGCCCGTGCGTGCCAGCAGATCGCTGACCAGCTCCAGCCGCATCAGCGGGCTGTCTAGCGCCATCATGCGCTGGCGCAGTTCGGCCTGCATCGGCACCAGCTCGCACCAGCGGTTGGCCACCCAGCCGCAATCGTCGAGCCGGTAGGGCGCTTCGATGGGCAGCCGCACCGACTCGCCCTGTGCGTGGCGCCGCTCCTCCAGCGTGTCGATCAGGCGCCGCAGCGCGGTGGCGGTGTGCTTCAGGTCGTCGGGGATTTCGAGCGCGACGTCGTCGGGCACGGCCTCGACCTCGGCGACCCACAGGCCGTGCTTCTGCAGCTCGGTGGTGCGGATGCGAAAGCGCTGCGTGCCCACGCACTCGATCTGCAGCAAGCCGCTCTGCGGCGACTCGAACTCGCGAATCCGAGCCAGCGTGCCGACGGCGGCAAAACGCTCGGCTTCAGCGCCGGCCTTGCGCACTTCGGCTCCGCTGGTGAGGGTGACCACGCCGAAGGGCGCGTCGGCCTTGCGGCACTTGCCGACCATGTCGAGGTAGCGGACCTCGAAGATGCGCAATGGAAGAAGGCCACCCGGGAACAGGACCGTTCCGAGCGGGAACAATGGCAGTGAATGCAAAAGGGGTTGAGTCGTCATCGGAGAGCCTTGCGTCGCTATCATCGCATTCCGTTCACGGCTGCGCCTCATGCTCTATCAGATTCCCTCGTTCCTCCTCGACGTGATCGTCGGCCTGCTCGGCGGCGCCTGCCTGCTGCGCCTCTACATGCAGTACCACCGGGTGCCTTTCGGCAACCCGCTGGGGCGCTTCATCTTCGCCATCAGCGACTGGATCGTGCTGCCGCTGCGGCGCATCGTGCCGTCGGTGAAGCGCTGGGACCTGGCCAGCCTGATCGCTGCCTGGCTGCTGGTGATGGTGAAGTTCCTGCTCCTGTGGCTGCTGATCGGCAACCTGGGTCACATCGCCACGCTGCCGCTGGTGTCGCTGGTCGGGCTGATGCAGCTGGCCGTGTCCGGCCTGACCGCGTTGCTGGTGGTCTACGCGGTGCTCTCCTGGATTCCGAACGCCTCGCCGATGCTGCTCGACCTGATATCGCGCCTGGCCGAGCCGCTGGTACGGCCGTTTCGCCGCTTCATTCCACTGATCGGCGGGGTCGACCTGTCGCCACTGGCGGCGATCGTCGTGCTGCAGATCGTTGCGATCGTGCTGAGCAACCTGCTGGTGTTCGCCTACCAACTGACGTTCTGAGGCTGAACGCACAAGCAAAAGGGCCCGGGTGCGATGCACCCGGGCCCTTTTGCGTTGGCTTGTGGCCCGTTTCGCTCAGCTGACCGCGTCGGCCGGCTGGCGCAGCAGCATGGCCAGCGTGCTGGCGATGGTCTTGCGCAGCTCGCGGCGATCGCTGATGAAGTCGATGGCGCCCTTGGTCTGCAGGAACTCGGCGCGCTGGAAGCCCTCTGGCAGCGTCACGCGCACGGTCGACTCGATCACGCGCGGGCCGGCAAAGCCGATCAGCGCCTTGGGCTCGGCGATCACCACGTCGCCCACGAACGCGAAGCCGGCCGACACGCCACCCATGGTCGGGTCGGTCAGCACACTGATGTAGGGCAGGCCCTTCTTCGCCAGGCGCGTGAGCGCGGCGTTGGTCTTGGCCATCTGCATCAGCGAGAGCAGGCCTTCCTGCATGCGCGCGCCGCCGGTGGCGGTGAAGCAGATGAAGGGCACCTTCTGCTCGATGGCGGTCTCCACGCCGCGCACGAAGCGCTCGCCGACCACGCTGCCCATGCTGCCGCCCATGAATTCGAACTCGAAGCAGGCCACGACCACGTTGATGCTGTGGACCGAGCCGCCCAGCACGACCAGCGCGTCGGTCTCACCGGTGTTTTCCAGGGCTTCCTTCAGCCGCTCGGGGTACTTGCGGCTGTCCTTGAACTTCAGCGCATCGACCGGGAGCACTTCCTGGCCGAGTTCGTAGCGGCCCTCGGGGTCGAGGAACGCGTCGAGCCGCGCGCGCGCGCCGATGCGGTGGTGGTGGCTGCAGCTGGGGCAGACGTTCTGGTTGTGCTCGAGGTCGGTCTTGTACAGAACGGTCTCGCAGGCGGGGCATTTGATCCACAGGCCCTCGGGCACCTGGCGGCGCTCGGACGGGTCGGTTTGTGCGAT
The DNA here is from genome assembly GCF_979254005.1 of Variovorax sp. AC103. Classification (NCBI taxonomy): domain Bacteria; kingdom Pseudomonadati; phylum Pseudomonadota; class Betaproteobacteria; order Burkholderiales; family Comamonadaceae; genus Variovorax; species Variovorax sp. AC103. The sequence continues at coordinate 215,301 of NZ_CEEDFC010000006.1, forward strand.
CTTGGCGGGTAGCAGTTTTTCAAGCCAGCTCATGGGCAATCCTTGGTTCTCGCGACAGGCGGACCTTCGCGACGATTAGCTCCCCTGTGCCGCGTGCGGGACGCGGCACAGGGGCCGGAGGCAACAGCGATTATCGGCCAGCCGCGTTCTTGGCGGTAGCCGCGGGCAACGCATCGAGCGCCTCGCGGATGCCCGCCAGGAACTCGCGCACCGCCGGCACCACGCGTTCGCGCGGCTGGTCTTCGACGAGTTGAATGATCTTCGTGCCGATCACGACCGCATCGGCGGCCGAGCCGACCGCCTGCGCCGTGCGCGCGTCGCGGATGCCGAAGCCCACGCCCACCGGAATGCTCACGTGCTGGCGAATGCGCGGAATCATGCGGCCGACCGCCTCGGTGTCGAGGTGGCCGGCGCCGGTGACGCCCTTGAGCGACACGTAGTACACGTAGCCGCTGGCAATGCGCGCCACCTGGGCCATGCGCTCGTCGGTGCTGGTTGGGGCCAGCAGGAAGATCAGGTCGATGCCGGCTTCCTTCAGTTCGGCGGCGAAGGCCTCGCATTCCTCGGGCGGATAGTCGACCACCAGCAGCCCGTCGACGCCGGCCGCGGCCGCATCGCGGATGAAGGCCTTCTTGCCGTGCACGAGGTCGTAGCGCTCGACCGGGTTGGCATAGCCCATCAGCACCACGGGCGTGGCCGTGTCCTTCTGGCGGAAGGCGGCCACCATGGCCAGCACCTGCGTCATGCCCACGCCCAGTGCCAGCGCGGCCTCGCCGGCCTTCTGGATCACGGGGCCGTCGGCCATGGGGTCGGAGAAGGGCACACCCAGTTCGATCACGTCGGCACCGGCCTCGACCATGCCGTGCATCAGCTCGGGCGTGATGTCGGCGAAGGGGAAGCCGGCGGTGACGTACGGAATGAGGGCGCGGCGGCCGTCGTTTTTCAGCGCGGCGAAGGTTGCGGCAATGCGGCTCATCACTTGCCTCCCTTCACGCTCAGGCCGCGCATCGAGGGGCGGTCGTAGAAATCGACGCCCGACAGGTCGGCCACGGTGCCGATGTCCTTGTCGCCGCGCCCCGAGAGGTTCACCAATATCGATTGGTCGGGACGCATGGTCTTGGCGAGCTTCATGGCATAGGCCACGGCATGGCTCGATTCGAGCGCGGGGATGATGCCCTCGGTTCGGCACAGGTAGTGGAAGGCCTCGAGCGCCTCCACGTCGGTGACGCCGACGTACTCGGCGCGGCCGATGTCGGCCAGGTACGCATGCTCGGGGCCCACGCCCGGGTAGTCGAGGCCGGCGCTGATGCTGTGGGTCTCGGTGATCTGGCCGTCCTCGTTCTGCAGCAGGTAGGTGCGGTTGCCGTGGAGCACGCCGGGGCTGCCCCGCAGGATCGAGGCCGAGTGCTTGCCGCTGTCCAGGCCCTCGCCCGCCGCCTCCACGCCGATCAGGCGCGTGCCCGCGAACGGAATGTAGGGGTGGAAGATGCCCATCGCGTTGCTGCCGCCGCCCACGCAGGCGACCACCACGTCGGGCTGCTTTCCTTCCGCCTCGCCCGTGATCCCGTCGGCCGCGAGCATGGCCGGCATCTGCGCGATGCACTCGGTGCCGATCACGCTCTGGAAGTCGCGCACCATGGTCGGGTAGGGGTGCGGGCCGGCGACGGTGCCGATGATGTAGAAGGTGTCCTCCACATTGGTGACCCAGTCGCGCATGGCTTCGTTCAGCGCGTCCTTCAGCGTCTTGCTGCCGGATTCCACCGGCACCACGGTCGCGCCGAGCAGGTTCATGCGGTAGACGTTGGGGCTCTGGCGCTTCACGTCCTGGCTGCCCATGTAGACCACGCATTCGAGGCCGTAGCGCGCGCAGATGGTGGCGGTCGCCACGCCATGCTGGCCGGCGCCGGTCTCGGCAATGACGCGGGGCTTGCCCATGCGGCGCGCGAGCATCGCCTGGCCGATCACGTTGTTGATCTTGTGCGCGCCGGTGTGGTTCAGGTCTTCGCGCTTCAGGTAGATCTGCGCGCCGCCCATCTCGCGGCTGGTGCGCGCAGCGTGGTAGACCGGCGAGGGGCGCCCTACGAAGTGCTTCAGTTCGTAGTGGAATTCGGCCAGAAAGGCTGGATCGTCCTTGAACTTCGCATACGCGTCGCGCAGTTCGTTGATGGCGTGGGTGAGCGTTTCGCTCGCGAAGGTGCCGCCGTAGTTGCCGAAGTGGCCGGTGGCATCGGGTTGCTGGTAGTTGCTTTGCATGGTTCTCGATCGGTGGGCCGCAGCCCGACCAACGATCGGGGTGCGGCGGCTAACTGGAGAAGGACGCGTCGGCTGCTCTGACTGCTGCGACGAACTGCCGGATCTTTCCGGCGTCCTTGAGGCCCTTGTTCCCGGGACCGTCGATTTCGACGCCCGAGCTCACATCAACGGACAGCGACTTGCAGCGCGTCCGCAGGATGCGAATGCCATCGCTCACGTTTGCAGGTGTGAGCCCACCACTCAAGACGAGGTGAGCGTCGACGGCGGGTGGAAGAAGTGACCAATCGAAAGCCTTGCCGCCACCGCCATAACCTTCGACATGGGCGTCGAGCAGGATGGCCTGGGCGTGGGAGTAATCGGACGCGTATTTTACGAGGTCGAAGCCGACACCGGCAGCCCCCATCGGAATGCGGGCGGCGCGCATGTAGCGAAAGCGACCCGGGCCGCTCGCTTCTTCGCAAGCTGCGGGCGTCTCGTCGCCGTGGAATTGGGCGATGGCGCCCTTCACGCATGAAAGCGATGCTATGACTTTGGGAGCATCTTCATTCACGAACAACAACACGGGCGTGACGAAGGGCGGTAGGCGCGCGGCAAGCTCGGCGGCGCGTTCGGCCGTCACGGCGCGGGGGCTTTTCGGGTACAGCACGAAGCCGATGGCATCCGCGCCGGCATCGACCGCCGCATCGACGTCGGCCTCACGCGTCAGGCCACAGATCTTGATGCGGGTGCGGGGGAAGGTGGGCGCGCTCATGGCGGGCCATCATACGGAGCCCCGCCGGCCTGCAGCGTGGCTTCCGCCGGCAGACCCCACTTGGCGTCGTACAACGGACCTACGAAGTACAGGCCATCCGCCGAAAAGGTCGGTGCCGCCACCTTGCGGCTGCGCGCCGCGAGCACTTCGGCGATCCACTCGACGCTTTCGTCGCCCCTGCCGATGCGCACGAGGCAGCCCATCAGGTTGCGGATCATGTGGTGCAGAAAGGCGTCGGCCTCGAACTCGAAATGCCAGCGGCAACGTTCGCCGTCGCCGACGCGCGTGATCGCTATGCGGCGCAGGTCCTTGACCGGCGAGCGCGCCTGGCAGGCCGAGGCGCGGAACGAGCTGAAGTCGTGCCGGCCGACAAGCAGCGCGGCGGCTGCGCGCATGGCGTCGCCGTCGAGCGCATGCATGGACCAGCCGACCCGGCCCGTATCGAGGCTGGGCCGCACGGGCGATTGGGAGAGCACGTAGAGGTAGCGGCGCGCCAGGGCGCTGGCGCGGCAGTGGAATTCGTCGGGCACCGGCTGGGCCCACTGCACCGCGATGTCATCGGGCAGGAAGCGGTTGGTGCCGCGCATCCAGGAGAAAGGGTCGCGCTCGATGAGGGTGTCGAAGTGCACCACCTGCATCAGCCCGTGCACGCCGGCATCGGTACGGCCGGCGCACAGCGTGCTGATGGTGCCCGGCGGCTGCGCGGTGAATTTGGCGAGGGCCGCTTCGAGCTTGTCCTGCACCGTGCGGCCCGAGCGCTGGCTCTGCCAGCCCTCGTACGCCTGGCCGTTGTAGCGGATGCCGAGCGCCAGCCTCACGAATTCAGGAACAGGGACGGCAACAACCGCTCAGCGCAGCTCGGCGAGCAGTTGACGCGCCTGCGTCTTGAGCTCGCCGGCGCTTTCGGCTTCGACTTCCTCGACCAGCGAACGGGCGCCTTCGACGTCGCCGATGGCCTGCAGTTCGCGTGCGAGCGAGAGCTTGACGGCATGCGGGCTCTCGTCGCCGTTGTCGTCGTCGTGGGCGATCGGCGAGGGCCGCGTCGTCTCGGCCGAGCGCGCCGCGGGCAGGCCGGCCAGTGCGCTCATGTCGAACTCGATGAAGCCCGAGTCGGCCGGCAGCGCATTGCGCAGCATGGCAGGGCGGGTGTTGTCCACGTCGCTCAACGAACCGGGCAGGGTGTTGGCAGTGAGCGCGCCGGGAGCGGTGTCGAAATCGTTCTCGAGATCGACAGGCGTTTCAAGGTGGCCGTTCGACAGCGGGGCGGCGGGACGTGCCGTGGTCGGCGCGGGTGCGTAGGCCGACTTCGGCAGGCTGGCGCCGACCGGTGCGTGGTTCTGGAGCGGGGCCGGCGCCGGCGCGGGGGGCGGCGGCGCGATCAGGTCGAGGTCGAAGTCCAGCGGGGCGACCGACGGCACGAACGCGGGCGGTGCAGAAGCAGCCGGCGGCGTGGCGGGCGGTGCGGCGACCGGCTTGGCCGCTGCGGCGAGCGCACCTGCGAAGGCGGCCGTTTCGGCGGCGCTGGCGCCACCGCTGCGGGGTGCGCCCGATTCGTACAGCGGGTTGCCCGGATCGAGGTCCTTGCCCATGTCGACCACGCGGTTCCAGTCAGAGCCAGCGCCGCCGGTCAGCTTGTGCACTTCCGTGGCGAGGCTTTCGAAGGCGCGCACGTCGCGGCGCTTGGCGTGGATTTCGAGCAGCTTCAGGTGAATGGCGGTGCGGTCCGGGTTCAGGCGCAATGCTTCGCGCAGGATTTCCTCGGCCTGCAGGTCGCGGCCGTAGGCCAAGTAGACGTCGGCTTCGGCGACGGGGTCTACATCGCCCGCATCGAGCTGGCTCGGCGAGTACGACAGCGACGAGACGGTGGAGTCGCCGCGGTTCTTGGTGTCGACCGATTCGCCACCGCTGGCGCCGAAGAACGAGTCCTTGGGGATGCGGCTCTCGAGGAACACGCTTTCGCTCATTTCCTCGCGCCGGCGACCCAGCACGCGGTACAGCAGGAAGCCGATCAGCAGCGCGATCAGCGCGCCACCGGCGAGCATCAACGGGTTGTCGAGCAGTTCCTCGAGGAAAGTGGGCTCCGGCGGGGGCGGCGGCGCTGCGACGACCTTCTTGGCGGCCGGTGCAGGTGTCACAGGTGCGGCTGCTGCGGCGCTGGCTGCAGCCGTTGCGGGCACGGCAGCGGCGTCGGCGACCGATGGCGTCGCGGCGACCGCGGCAGCAGCGGCCACAGGCGCAGCGGCTGTCGCTTCAGGCGCGGGCGCGGCAGGTGCGGCCGTAGGGGCCGCAACGGGTGCCGGTGCAGCCGCAACGGGTGCCGGGCTGGCGGGTGCGGGCGCCGTCGTCGCGCTGGTGGAAGGCGCTGGCACCGGGATGCCCGGGGCGGCCGACGGGGTCGACGCCGCGGCAGGCGCCGACGAGCCCGTGCCCGCGCCTGCGCCCGTGGCGGCCTTGAGCTTGTTCAGGTCGTCGATGTTCTTCGACAGTTCCGCCACGCGGTTGCTGCTGTCTTGCGCCTGGCGTGCCTGTGCGACTTTTTCGTCGGCTGCACGGGTGGTGGCGTTACCTTGCGAGATGGTGAGCTTGTCGGGTGCACTGGCCGCGGCATTGCGGTCTTCGACGTTGGCTTGCAGCTTGCCCGAGGCGTTGCGGCTGGCAGCCGCAACGTTCGCGGTCGGTGCGTTCTCTGCCAGGCGTTGGCGGTACGACCCGAAGTCGCGGCTTTGCGCGGTGACCGTGCGGCGCGCTTCGGCAGGCGTCACGGCCGAGGCTTCGGCGGCGCTCGGAAGGTCGAGCACGGCGCCTGCGCGCATGCGGTTGACGTTGCCGCCGACGAATGCGTCGGGGTTGGCGAGCAGGAGTGCCACCAGCATCTGGTCGAGCGACACGTCGGCCGGCTTGTGGGCGCCAGCGATCTTGCTTGCGGTGTCGCCGCGCTGCACGGTGACCTGCTCGCCACCACCACCGCCGACGGCACGGGCCGGTGCGGCTGCGGTGACGGGTGCGGGCGCGGCCGCCGGGGCGGCGGCAGGCGCCGAGGGCGCCGTCGCAACCGGCGGTGCGGCGCGCTCACGTCGAACACGCGGCGCGGGGGCTGCGCGCTCGACGGGCGTGGCAATCTGGGGTGCGATGGGCGCGGCCGGCGTGCTCGTGGCCGCCTGGCGCGTGGCCGGCGGATCGAGCAGCACGGTGTAGTCGCGCACGATGCGGCCCGACGAGCCGTTGGCTTCCAGCAGCAGATCGATGAACGGGTCGTTCAGCGGGCGGTTGCCGTTCAGGCGCACCACGTACTGGCCGCCGGCGCGACGTTGCAGCGTCGCCTTGACGTCGCTGAGTGCCGCGTTGTATGGAACGCCGGCGCTCTTGAAGGCTTCGGCGGTCGCGATATTGATCTTCAGACCTTCCGCCTCGTTGGCGGCCATTTCGGTCACGTCGATCTCCGCGCGCAACGGCTCGCCCAGCGCCGATTGCACCTTCAGCTGACCCAGCGTGAAGGCGCTGGCGTCGGCGCTGGCGATTCCCAGGGCCACGGCGGCCGCCGCGCCCAAGATGGAAAGGCGCCAGCCGCTCGATGGCAGGTGCAGGTGAACGGCCGAAGGGCTGGCCGCGGGCAACAGATGTCTTGTCATGCTGATAGGGGGCGGCTCAGGCCCAGAATTTGTAAGAGGACGTTAGCATCATCACCGGACACTGACAAGGCACTGCGCCCTTTCTACCCAGTGCGCGCATACTTACGATCACATGGAGCGTTGCCATTTAGCAACAATTCATGTTTCAAAAGGCGCTGAGCACCCCATATCAGGCTTCGAGCAGGATGCGCAGCATGCGGCGCAGCGGTTCTGCGGCACCCCACAGCAGCTGGTCGCCGATGGTGAAGGCGCCGACATACTCCGGGCCCATTGCCAGCTTGCGGATGCGGCCGACCGGAATGTTCATGGTGCCCGTCACCGCCACCGGCGTCAGGTCCTTCACGGTCGCTTCGCGGGTGTTCGGCACGACCTTCGCCCACGGGTTGTCGGCGGCGATCAGCGCTTCGATGTCGGCGACCGGCACATCCTTCTTGAGCTTGAAGGTCAGCGCCTGGCTGTGGCAGCGCATCGCGCCGATGCGCACGCAGAAGCCGTCGACCGGCACGGCGGCGGTGCCGAAGCCCGCGCCCTGGCCCAGGATCTTGTTGGTTTCGGCGCCGGCCTTCCACTCTTCCTTGGACATTCCGTCGCCCAAGTCCTTGTCGATCCAGGGGATCAGCGAGCCGCCCAGCGGTGCGCCGAAGTTTGCCGTTTCAGCGGCGCTCAGGTTCTGCTGCTTGTGCAGCACCTTGCGGTCGATTTCGAGGATGGCCGACTTCGGGTCGTCCAGCAGGGCGCGCACTTCGGTGTTCAGGGTGCCGAACTGGGTCAGCAGCTCACGCATGTGCTGCGCGCCGCCGCCCGAGGCTGCCTGGTAGGTCATGCTGGTCATCCATTCGACCAGGCCGGCCTTGTAGAGGGCGCCCACGCCCATGAGCATGCAGCTCACGGTGCAGTTGCCGCCGATCCAGTTCTTGCCGCCGTTGGTGAGCGCGTTCTGGATCACGGGCAGGTTGACGGGGTCCAGCACGATGACCGCGTCGTCCTGCATGCGCAGGGTGGAGGCGGCGTCGATCCAGTGGCCGTTCCAGCCGGCGGCGCGCAGCTTGGGGAACACCTCGCTGGTGTAGTCGCCGCCCTGGCAGGTAATGACGATGTCGCACTTCTTCAGTGCGTCGATGTCGTTCGCATCCTTCAGCGCGGTTTCGTTCTTGGCCATCGCCGGGGCCTTGCCGCCGGCGTTGGAGGTCGAGAAGAAGACCGGTTCGATGAGGCCGAAGTCGCCTTCGGCCTGCATGCGGTCCATCAGGACCGAGCCGACCATGCCGCGCCAGCCTACGAGGCCGACCAGAGGTTGTTGGGATGCGTTCGCCATTTCAGTTTGCCCTTGTGAAAAAAGAAAGAAGTTGTCTTTTTTGCCCCCGACTCGTCGAGCCGGGGAGGGGCGTGACGAAGCGGGCTGCGGTTAGCCGGTAATCGTCTTTTTGGTGATTGCTGCTACGACCGCGTCGCCCATTTCGCGGGTGCCGACGCGCTTCGTGCCTTCCGACCAGATGTCGCCCGTGCGCAGCCCGGAGGCAAGCACGTGCTTCACCGCCGACTCGATTCGGTCGGCAGCCTCGGGTTGGTTGAGTGAGAAGCGGAGCATCATGGCAGCGGACAGGATTGTAGCCAAAGGATTGGCAACCCCTTTGCCGGCAATGTCGGGCGCGCTGCCGTGGCTGGGCTCGTACAGGCCCTGGTTGCTCGCATTGAGCGACGCCGAGGGCAGCATGCCGATCGAGCCGGTGAGCATCGCGGCCTCGTCCGAGAGGATGTCGCCGAACATGTTGCCGGTGACCACCACGTCGAACTTCTTGGGCGCCTTCACGAGTTGCATGGCCGCGTTGTCGACCAGCATGTGGTCGAGTTCGACGTCCGGATATTCCTTCGCGATGTCGACCATCACGTCTTTCCACAGCTGCGAGGTTTCCAGCACGTTGTTCTTGTCCACGCTGGTCACGCGCTTGCTGCGCTTGCGAGCCGCCTCGAAGGCGACGCGGGCGATGCGCTCGACCTCGGGGCGCGAGTAGCGCATCGTGTCGAAGGCCTCTTCGGCGCCCGGGAAGTGGCCGTCGACAGCGGTGCGGCGGCCGCGCGGCTGGCCGAAGTAGATGTCACCGGTCAGCTCGCGAATGATCAGGATGTCCAGGCCCGCGATCAGCTCGGGCTTCAGGCTCGACGCATCCACGAGTTCTTCGTAGCAGATGGCCGGGCGGAAGTTCGCGAACAGGCCCAGGTTCTTGCGCAGCCCCAGGATGGCCTGCTCGGGCCGCAGCGGCCGGTCGAGCTTGTCGTACTTCCAGTCGCCGACGGCGCCGAACAGCACCGCGTCCGAGTCTTTGGCGAGCTGGAGCGTCGCTTCGGGCAGCGGATGGCCGTGTGCCTCGTAGGCCGCGCCGCCGACCAGCGCAGATTCCATCTCGAACTTCAGGTCGAGCACCTTGAGCACCTTGACGGCTTCCGCCACGATTTCGGTGCCGATGCCGTCACCCGGGAGAACTGCGATTTTCATTTTTGTCGTGTGTTGAAGAGAGTAAAAAGCGCGCGCTCAGGCGTTGGCGAGCATCGTATGCGCGAGCCACGGCTTCTGCGCCAGGCGCTCGGCTTCGAACGCCTTGATCTTGTCCTTGTGGCGCAGCGTGAGGCCGATGTCGTCCAGCCCGTTGATCAGGCAGTACTTGCGGAACGCCTGCACGTCGAACGCCAGCTCGCCGCCGTCCGGCTTCACCACCACCTGGCGTTCCAGGTCGATGGTCAGCGTGTAGCCCGGAAAGGCCAGCGCCTCGTCGAACAGCTGCGCCACCTGGGCTTCGGGCAGCACGATCGGCAGCAGGCCGTTCTTGAAGCTGTTGTTGAAGAAGATGTCGGCGTAGCTCGGCGCGATGATCGCGCGAAAGCCGTACTGGTCGAGTGCCCACGGCGCATGTTCGCGCGACGAGCCGCAGCCGAAGTTCTTGCGCGCCAGCAGCACCGAGGCGCCTGCGTAGCGCGGCTGGTTCAGCACGAAGTCGGGGTTCGGCTTGCGGCTGGCCGGGTCCTGGCCCGGAAAGCCGGCGTCGAGGTAACGCCATTCGTCGAACAGGTTCACGCCGAAGCCGGTCTTCTTGATCGATTTCAGGAACTGCTTCGGAATGATTGCGTCGGTGTCGACGTTCTCGCGGTCCATCGGGGCCACGAGGCCCTTGTGCACGGTGAATTTCTGCATGTGAATCTCTTGTGTGTTCAGGCGAACGTACGGACGTCGACGAAGTGGCCGTGCACCGCGGCGGCGGCGGCCATGGCCGGGCTCACGAGATGGGTGCGCCCGCCGGCGCCCTGGCGGCCTTCGAAGTTGCGGTTGCTGGTGGAGGCGCAGCGCTCGCCAGGCTCCAGGCGGTCGGCGTTCATCGCCAGGCACATCGAGCAGCCGGGCTCGCGCCATTCGAAGCCCGCGGCCTTGAAGATCACGTCGAGGCCTTCGCGCTCGGCCTGTTCCTTCACCATGCCCGAGCCGGGCACGACCATCGCGAGCTTCACGTTCTTCGCCACCTTCTGGCCGAGCTTCTTCACCACGGCTGCGGCTTCGCGCATGTCCTCGATGCGGCTATTGGTGCACGAGCCGATGAACACCTTGTCGATGAAGATGTCGTTCATGGCCTTGTTGGGTTCCAGGCCCATGTAGACCAGCGCGCGCTCGATGGCGCCGCGCTTGCTGGCGTCCTTTTCCTTGTCCGGATCGGGCACGCGCCCGTTGATGTCGACCACCATTTCGGGCGAGGTGCCCCAGGTCACTTGCGGCGGGATCTGCGTGGCGTCGAGCTCGACCACGGCGTCGAAGCTCGCGCCCGGGTCCGACTGCAGCGTGCGCCAGTAGGCGGCTGCCTGCTCCCATTCCACGCCGGTGGGCGCGAGCGGGCGGCCCTTGACGTAGCTGATGGTCTTTTCGTCCACCGCCACGAGGCCTGCGCGCGCGCCCGCCTCGATGGCCATGTTGCAGACCGTCATGCGGCCTTCCATGCTCAGGTCGCGAATGGCCGAGCCTGCGAACTCGATGGTGTAGCCCGTGCCGCCGGCCGTGCCGATCTTGCCGATGATGGCCAGCACGATGTCTTTCGCCGTGCAGCCCAGGGGCAGCTTGCCCTCGACCTTCACGAGCATGTTCCTGGCCTTCTTGCCCAGCAGCGTCTGCGTGGCCATCACGTGCTCGACCTCGCTGGTGCCGATGCCGTGCGCCAGCGCGCCGAACGCGCCGTGCGTGGAGGTGTGCGAGTCGCCGCACACCACCGTCATGCCCGGCAGCGTCGCGCCGCTCTCGGGACCGATCACGTGCACGATGCCCTGGCGCTTGCTCAGGAACGGAAAGAACGCGGCGGCGCCGAATTCCGCGATGTTGTTGTCCAGCGTGGTGACCTGTTCCTTGCTGGTCGGATCGGCGATGCCCGCATAGCCGCGCTCCCAGCCGGTGGTCGGCGTGTTGTGGTCGGCGGTGGCCACGACCGAGCTGATGCGCCACAGCTTGCGGCCGGCTTCGCGCAGGCCTTCGAAGGCCTGCGGGCTGGTCACTTCGTGCACCAGGTGGCGGTCGATGTAGAGGATCGCGGTGCCGTCTTCCTCGGTGTGGACGACGTGTTCGTCCCAGATCTTGTCGTAGAGCGTGCGTGCCATGTCGGTCTCTTTGTCTTTCGTGGGGAAATGGATTGTCTTGTCTGTGCGGCTTCGAATTGGTTTCAAGCCGCAAGTTGTTCCGTGCCGTCCGCCGCGGCGTGCAGGTGGTTCACCAGCGAGCGCGCCGCCACCGGCAGCGTGGAGAAGTCGCGGGCGACCAGACGGATTTCGCGCGCGGCCCAGGCGTCATTGAGTGCCACGCTCACGAGGCCGCGGCCGATGCCGTTGCGCATGAGTTCGAAGGCGCGCTGCGGCATCACGCCGATGCCCAGGCCGTTCTCGATCATCCGGCACATGGCGTCCAGGCCGGTGACGTGGATGCGCAGCTTGACGCTGCGGCCCGCGTTCAGCGCGGCCTCGTGCATCGCGACGTAGATCGAGCTGTTGGTGTGCAGGCCGACGTGGTCGAAGGCCAGCGAGTCGATGAAGTCGATCGCGCCCTGCGCGGCCAGCACATGGCCTGTGGGCACGATCAGCGCGAGGCGGTCGTGCCGGTACGACAGGCTCTGCAGCTCGCCCGCGCCGCCGGCCACGTGGCACACGCCGAGGTCGGCCGCGCCCTCCTGCACCGCGCGGATCACCTCGCTGCTGAGGTGCTCTTCCAGGTCGATCTTGATGGCCTCGTGCGCCCGTGTGAACACGCCCAGGTCCTCCGGCAGGAACTGCACGATGGCCGAGATGTTCGCGTGCACCCGCACGTGGCCGCGCACGCCGTCCGCGTATTCGCTGAGTTCGCCCTGCATCTTCTCCAGGCTGTAGAGCACCGAGCGCGCATGGTGCAGCAGGCTTTCGCCGGCCGGTGTCAGGTCGACGCCGCGCGCATGGCGGTAGAGCAGCGTGGTGCCCAGCGTGGCCTCGAGGTCCGACAGCCGCTTGCTGATGGCCGACGCCGCAATGAACTCGCGCTCCGCCGCGCGGCCGATGCTGCCCAGCTCGCACACGGCCACGAACAGCTGCAGCGACGTGAGGTCGATGCGGCGGGCAAAGTTGCGTTCGGACGTGCTCATGGGGGCTGGATCAGGGCTTGGGCATCGCGTCTGGCGATGAGCTGGCTATTTTCTTACTGTTTTCATGTCATTGCCATCGTGATCTGAGATGGCATTGCTGCCCGCTGGCGAAGAGGGACCTGCCGAACGGGCAATAAAAAAGCTGCCCGGAGGCAGCTTTTTGGGGGTGCGAAAGGTTCGCGAATCGATCAGCGGGCCGAGATCGGCTTCACATCACGCTTGGGCGAGCCTTCGAACAGCTGGCGCGGGCGGCCGATCTTGTACTCGGGGTCGCCGATCATCTCGTTCAGCTGGGCGATCCAGCCGACCGTGCGGGCCAGCGCGAAGATCGCGGTGAACAGCGGCACCGGGATGCCGATGGCGCGCTGCACGATGCCCGAGTAGAAGTCGACGTTCGGGTACAGCTTGCGCGACACGAAGTACTCGTCTTCCAGGGCGATCTTTTCCAGTTCCTTGGCGAGCTTGAACAGCGGGTCTTGTTCCAGGCCCAGCTCGGTCAGCACTTCGTTGCAGGTTTCCTGCATCAGCTTGGCGCGCGGGTCGTAGTTCTTGTACACGCGGTGGCCGAAGCCCATCAGCTTGACGTTCGAGTTCTTGTCCTTGACCTTCTTGATGAACTCGCCGATCTTCTCGACGCCGCCTTCCTTCTGGATGTCGTAGAGCATGTTCAGCGCCGCTTCGTTGGCGCCGCCGTGGGCAGGGCCCCAGAGGCAGGCCACGCCGGCCGCGATGGCCGCGAAGGGGTTCGTGCCCGACGAGCCGCACAGGCGCACCGTGGAGGTCGAGGCGTTCTGCTCGTGGTCCGCGTGCAGGATGAAGATGCGGTCGAGCGCGCGCTCGAGCACCGGGTTCACCTTGTACTCTTCGCACGGCGTGGCGAACATCATGTGCAGGAAGTTGCCTGCATAGCTCAGGTCGTTCTTCGGGTACATGTACGGCTGGCCGATCGTGTACTTGTACGCCATGGCCACCAGCGTGGGCATCTTCGCGATCAGGCGGATCGCGGCGATCTCGCGGTGCTCGGGATTGTTGATGTCCGTGCTGTCGTGATAGAAGGCCGACAGGGCACCCACGAGGCCGGTCATGATGGCCATCGGGTGGGCATCACGGCGGAAGCCGCGCAGGAAGAATTGCATCTGCTCGTTCACCATGGTGTGGTTCGTCACGACCTTGGTGAAGTCTTCCTTCTTGGCCTGGTCCGGCAGTTCACCGTACAGCAGCAGGTGACAGGTCTCGAGGAAGTCGCAGTTGGTCGCGAGCTGCTCGATGGGGTAGCCGCGGTACAGCAGCTCGCCCTTGTCGCCGTCGATGTACGTGATGGCCGACTGGCAGGCCGCGGTCGACATGAAGCCCGGGTCGTACGTGAACATGCCGGTCTGTGCGTACAGCTTGCGGATGTCGATCACGTCGGGGCCCACGGTGCCCTTGTAGATCGGCAGGTCGACGCTGTCGCCGCCATTGCTGAACGACAGCGTGGCCTTGGTATCGGATGCTTTCATTTCGGTTTACTTTCAGAGGTGGATTCAGGACGAAGGAGAGATGGCGGGGCGCTGCGCGCCGTCGGTGCGCATCAGCTGCAGCAATGCGACCACCTCGGCCCCGGCCCATTCGGGCTCGGGCTCCTTTCTACGGAGAAGGAGGTCGAGGAGGTCGTTGTCCGACAGGTCCATCAGTGTCTCCATCGCTCCCGCCTGACCGTTGGTCATGTGGGATTCGTGCCGCTCGAAGAAGCGGGCGATGAACAGGTCGTTCTCGAGCAGTCCGCGCCGGCAGCGCCATTTCAGCTTGCTCAGCGCACGTTCGCTGAGCGGCTGGTCGGAGTCGGCGGCGGTTTGCATGGTGGCGTCTCTAGGCAATGAGTCAGGGCTTAGATGGCGCGGCGCACCATCAATTCCTTGATCTTGCCGATGGCCTTGGTCGGATTCAGGTTCTTCGGGCACACGTCCACGCAGTTCATGATCGTGTGGCAGCGGAACAGGCGGTACGGGTCTTCCAGGTTGTCCAGGCGCTCGGCGGTGGCTTCGTCGCGGCTGTCGGCGATGAAGCGGTAGGCCTGCAGCAGGCCGGCCGGGCCCACGAACTTGTCGGGGTTCCACCAGAAGCTCGGGCAGCTCGTGGAGCAGCTCGCGCACAGGATGCACTCGTACAGGCCGTCGAGCTCTTCGCGCTCTTCGGGCGACTGCAGGCGCTCCTTCTCGGGCGGCACGCTGTCGTTCTGCAGGTACGGCTTGATCGAGTTGTACTGCTTGAAGAACTGCGTCATGTCCACGATCAGGTCGCGAATGACGGGCAGGCCCGGCAGCGGCTTGAGCACGACGGTGCCCTTGAGCGTGTTCATGTTGGTCAGGCAGGCCAGACCGTTCTTGCCGTTGATGTTCATCGCGTCGGAACCGCAGACGCCTTCACGGCACGAGCGGCGGAACGACAGCGTCGGGTCCTGCGCCTTGAGCTTCATGAGCGCGTCGAGCAGCATGCGTTCGTGGCCGTCGAGTTCGACCTCGATGGTCTGCATGTAAGGCTTGGCGTCCTTGTCCGGGTCGTAGCGGTAGATCTGGAATGTGCGCTTCATCGTGGTGACCTTGTGATGCTTTTACTTGGCTGACGGTTAGCCGTGGCTTAGAACGTGCGGACCTTCGGGGGAACCGAGGCCACGGTGAGTGGCTGCAGCTTGACCGGCTTGTACGAGAGGCGGTTGCCCTGGCTGTACCAGAGCGTGTGCTTCATCCAGTTGGCGTCGTCGCGGCCCAGCGGCGCGACCGGATCGTCCGAGGGACGCTCGTAGTCTTCCACTGTGTGGGCGCCGCGGCACTCCTTGCGGGCGGCCGCCGAGACCATGGTGGCCTGCGCCACTTCGATCAGGTTGTCGACTTCCAGTGCTTCGATGCGCGCGGTGTTGAACACCTTGGACTTGTCCTTCAGGCCGATCGCCTTGACGCGCTCGCGCACGGCGGCGATCTTGACCACGCCTTCGTCCATCGAGGACTGCTTGCGGAACACGGCGGCGTGCTGCTGCATGACGGCGCGGATCTCGCCCGCCACGTCCTGCGCGTATTCGCCGTCGGTGCTGTTTTCGAGCTCGTTCAGGCGTTGCAGCGTGCGGTCGGCGGCGTTGGCCGGCAGCGCCTTGTGTTCCTTGAGCTTGTCGTTGAACTGGACGATGTGGTTGCCCGCCGCGCGGCCGAACACCAGCAGGTCCAGCAGCGAGTTGGTGCCCAGGCGGTTGGCGCCGTGCACGCTCACGCAGGAGCATTCGCCCACGGCGTAGAGGCCGTTCACCACGGCGCTGTTGTCTTCACCCTGCTGGATGACGACCTGGCCGTTGATGTTGGTCGGAATGCCGCCCATCTGGTAGTGGATGGTGGGCACCACCGGGATCGGCTCCTTGGTGACGTCGACGTTCGCGAAGTTGATGCCGATCTCGTAGACCGACGGCAGCCGCTTGTGGATGGTGTCGGCGCCGAGGTGGTCCAGCTTCATGTGGATGTAGTCCTTGTTGGGACCGCAGCCGCGACCTTCCTTGATTTCCTGGTCCATCGAGCGCGACACGAAGTCGCGCGGTGCCAGGTCCTTCAGGGTGGGGGCGTAGCGCTCCATGAAGCGTTCGCCGTTGCTGTTCAGCAGGATGGCACCTTCGCCGCGGCAGCCTTCGGTCAGCAGCACGCCCGCGCCGGCCACGCCGGTGGGGTGGAACTGCCAGAACTCCATGTCCTGCAGCGGAATGCCCGAGCGGGCCGCCATGCCCAGGCCGTCGCCGGTGTTGATGAATGCATTGGTGGACGCACCGAAGATGCGGCCTGCGCCGCCGGTCGCCAGCAGCACGGTCTTGGCCTGCAGGATGTGCAGGTCGCCGGTTTCCATTTCGAGCGCGGTCACGCCGACCACGTCGCCGTCGTCGTCGCGGATGAGGTCGAGCGCCATCCATTCGACGAAGAACTGCGTGCGTGCTTCGACGTTCTTCTGGTAGAGCGTGTGCAGCATCGCGTGGCCGGTGCGGTCGGCCGCGGCGCAGGCGCGTTGCACGGGCTTCTCGCCGTAGTTGGCCGTGTGGCCGCCGAACGGACGCTGGTAGATGGTGCCGTCGGGGTTGCGGTCGAACGGCATGCCGAAGTGTTCGAGCTCGTACACGACCTTCGGGGCCTCACGGCACATGAACTCGATCGCGTCCTGGTCGCCGAGCCAGTCGGAACCCTTGATCGTGTCGTAGAAGTGGTAGTGCCAGTTGTCCTCGCTCATGTTGCCCAGCGATGCGCCCACGCCGCCTTGTGCAGCGACGGTGTGCGAACGGGTGGGGAACACCTTGGACAGCACGGCCACGTTGAGGCCGGCGCGTGCGAGCTGCAGCGAGGCGCGCATGCCGGAGCCGCCGGCACCGACGATCACGACGTCGAACTTGCGCTTGGTGATTTGTTCTTTTGTATAGGTCATGGTGGGGATGTCAGGTCAGATCTTCCAGAGCACTTGAATGGCCCAACCCGCACAACCGACCAGCCAGACGATCGTGAAGATTTGCAGCACGAGACGGATGCCGACGGGCTGGACGTAGTCCATCCACACGTCGCGCATGCCGACCCACACGTGATAGAGCAGGGCGACGATGACGGAGAAGGTCAGCACCTTCATCCACTGGGCGGCGAAGATGCCGGCCCACAGGTCGTAGCCGATGGGGCCGCGGGTGAAGATCAGTTGCGCGAGCAGGATGATCGTGAAGAGCGCCATCAGGCCGCCCGTGATGCGCTGGCTGAGCCAGTCGCGCAAACCGTAGTGCGCGCCGACGACGATGCGCTTGGAGCCGTAGTTCACAGACATGGGGTGACTCCTTCTCAGTACAGGCCGAACAACTTGGCGCCGAGCACCACGGTGAGCAGGATGCTCAGGGACAGCGTGACCAGGGCGGAGCTGTGACCGAATTCCTTGGTGACCGCGGCGTGGCTCACGTCCATCCAGAGGTGGCGCAGCCCGGCGATGAAGTGATGCAGGTAGGCCCAGATGAGTGCCAGCGCAACCAGCTTGAAGAACCACCCCGGAGCGAAACCGATGCCTGCGTTGAATGCGCCCTTGAACCTGGCGAACGAGTAGTCGGATGACAGCGAGGTGTCGAACATCCAGATGATGAACGGCAGCAGCAGGAACATGATCACGCCGCTGACGCGGTGCAGGATCGACACGATGCCGGCCGGCGGGAGCCGGTAGGTCCTGAGATCGGTGAAGGCGTTGATGTTGCGGAATTCGCGGCGCGGCGGCCTGGGGGGAGTTGCAAGCTCTGTCATGGGGGAAGTGCTTTCGTGGCTTGGAGACTTGTTGGCTTGTTCTGAGAGCGAACGCTTTTGTTTCTTATGCGGAAATGCAAACAACGCAAAATTCTATTGCAATGCACCATCGGACAGCGGACGCGCCCAAGTCAGCGCACCGTTGCAGTCGGATGCTATTGACTTCGTAGCACGCTGCACAGCTTGTGTGCGCAAGTCGGCGTGGCGGATTCCGTCTTTCTTCTTCTGCATCGGCTCAGCCCAGCTGGTTCCTGTAGTGGTGCGTGTCGGTGCGATAGAGCCCGCGGCGCAGCTCCATCGGCATGTCATGGTAGGTGTGTGCGACGCGTTCCACGCTCAGCAGGGGCATCTGCGCGGGCACGTCGAGCAGTTGCGCCTGCTCGGCGTCGGGCAGCACGGCGCGAATTCTTTCTTCCGCGCGCACCATGCGCACGCCGAATTCGGTCTCGAACAGCGCGTACATGGGGCCAGGCCAGGCGCGCAACCGCTCCGCGGTAAGGCCCTTGAAGGGCGTGCCGGGCAGCCAGAGGTCTTCGAGGATGGTCGGCACGCCGCCGTAGGCCAGCACGCGGCGCACCTGCAGCACCGCATCGCCGGTTCGCAGGCCCAGGGCGCGCGCCACGTCGGCCGAGGCGCGCAGGCGCTTGCAGTCGACGATGGTGCGCACGGCGGGGCCTTCGGTGCTCGGGTCGCCCGCGTCGGGCACGAGCTTCAGGAACCGGTACTGCACGTGCTGTTCGGCATGGGTGGCGACGAAGGTGCCCTTGCCCTGGCGGCGCACCACCAGGTTTTCGGCAGCGAGTTCGTCGATGGCCTTGCGCACGGTGCCCTGGCTCACGCGGTAGCGCGCCGCCAGGTCCATCTCGCTCGGGATGGGCTCGCCCGGCTTCCACTCGCCCGCCTGCAGGCTCTGCAGGATCAATGTCTTGATCTGCTGGTAGAGCGGGCTGAAGGACGGCGTCGTGGGCTCGTCGAGGGTGGTGGGCGTGTTCATGGCAGCGGTGGGGTGCGCCTTTGCGGGCCCGTGGAGGATATCTTATATAAGACATAAGACGGCCCTCATTGAATCGGCTTAAAATATTGCGGGTCTCGCGCTGCGGGAAGGTATTTCGTCCCGCAGGACCCCTGGCGCCCCACGAGAGCGCCAACACCGTTTTCATTACCTTCTGGAGTCTTCCCATGAGCAAAAAGCCCGTTCGCGTTGCCGTCACCGGCGCCGCCGGTCAAATCGGTTACGCCCTGTTGTTCCGTATCGCTTCCGGCGAAATGCTCGGCAAAGACCAGCCGGTCATCCTGCAACTGCTCGAAATCCCCGACGAGAAGGCCCAGAAGGCGCTCAAGGGCGTGATGATGGAGCTCGACGACTGCGCCTTCCCGCTGCTGGCCGGCATGGAAGCCCACGGCGACCCGATGACCGCCTTCAAGGACGCCGACTACGCCCTCTTGGTCGGTTCGCGCCCCCGCGGCCCCGGCATGGAACGCGCCGAGCTGCTGGCCGTCAACGGCGCCATCTTCACCGCGCAAGGCAAGGCCCTGAACGCCGTCGCCAGCCGCAACGTCAAGGTGCTGGTTGTCGGCAACCCGGCCAACACCAACGCCTACATCGCCATGAAGAGCGCGCCCGACCTGCCGCGCAAGAACTTCACCGCCATGCTGCGCCTGGACCACAACCGTGCCGCCAGCCAGATCGCCGCCAAGACCGGCAAGGCCGTGGCCGACATCGAGAAGCTCACCGTGTGGGGCAACCACTCGCCCACGATGTACGCCGACTACCGCTTCGCCACCATCAACGGCGAAAGCGTCGCCAAGATGATCAACGACCAGGAATGGAACGCCAACACGTTCCTGCCGACCGTCGGCAAGCGCGGCGCGGCCATCATCGAAGCACGCGGCCTGTCGTCGGCTGCTTCGGCTGCCAACGCCGCCATCGACCACATGCGCGACTGGGCCCTGGGCACCAACGGCAAGTGGGTCACCATGGGCATCCCGTCGGACGGCCAGTACGGCATCCCGAAGGACACCATGTTCGGCTTCCCCGTCACCTGCGAAAACGGTGAGTACAAGCTGGTCGAAGGCCTCGAGATCGACGCATTCAGCCAGGAACGCATCAACAAGACGCTGGAAGAGCTGCAAGGCGAGCAAGCCGGCGTCGCTCACCTGATCTGAGCGAATCCGACCGCATGCTCGACTGGAATCCCGCGCTCTACCGTCGCTACGAGGACGAGCGCACCCGGCCCGCACAGGAACTCCTGGCGCGGGTGCCGCTCACCGGGGCGGCCCGCGTGGTCGACCTCGGCTGCGGACCGGGCAATTCCACCGAGCTGCTGGTCAGGCGGTTCCCGGCGGCGCAAGCCGTCGGGACCGACAACTCCGAGGCCATGCTGGCCAGCGCGCGCGAGCGGCTGCCGCAGGCGACCTTCGAGTTGAGCGATATCGCGACCTGGGCGCCGCGTTCCAAGGAAGAAGCGCCCGATCTCATTTACGCCAACGCGTCCCTGCAATGGGTGCCCGATCACTCAATGCTGATCCCGCGCCTGTTCGACGCGCTGGCCCCGGGTGGCGTGCTCGCCATCCAGATGCCCGACAACCGCCAGGAGCCCACGCACCGGCTGATGCGCGCGGTGGCCGCCGAAGCCCCCTGGGCCGAGGCCATCGGCGATGCCGACCGGCTGCGCACCCTGTTGCTCGACCTGGGTGGCTACTACGACCTGCTGGCGCCGCGCGCGGCCCACGTGGACGTATGGCACACCATCTACCAGCACCGCATGGCCGATGCCGCATCCATCGTCGAATGGGTGCGCGGCACGGGGCTGAAGCCCTTCGTCGACCGCTTGCCGGCAGACCTGCAGGCCAGCTACCTGGCCGAGTACCTGCGCCGCGTGGACGAGGCCTACCCGGCACGGGCCGACGGCAAGCGGCTGCTTGCCTTTCCGCGGATGTTCATCGTGGCGCAAAAGGGCGACAAGGCATGACGAACGCAGTCCATCCCGCCCAGGTGCTGCTCGGTGCGCAGGCCGGCGCGGTGACGCTGCCCGTGTGCGACCACTACAGCGGCGTCGAGGCGCGCATGAGGAAGAGCCTCGCGCTCCAGGCCGAGATGGCCCAGGAGTTCGGCGCCTGCGTGTTCGACGTCACCCTCGACTGCGAAGACGGCGCCCCCGTGGGCGGCGAGGCAGAGCATGCCGCGCTCGTCACCGAACTGGCGCTGGCCGCCGCGCCCGGCATGCGTGTCGGCGTGCGCGTGCACCCGGTCGACCACCCGGCATTCGTCGGCGACGTGATCACCATCGCGGGCCGTGCCGCCGAGCGCCTGAGCCACCTGATGGTGCCGAAGGTCGAGTCGGTGGCCGACGTGTTGCAGGCCGTCGCGGCGCTCGATGCGGCCGATGCCGGCACGCTGCCGCTGCACGTGCTCATCGAATCGCCGCTGGCCGTTCACAACGCCTTCGACATCGCCGCCCACCCGCGCGTGCAGTCGCTGAGCTTCGGCCTGATGGATTTCGTGTCGGCCCACGCCGGCGCCATTCCGGCCGACGGCATGGGCGCGGCGGGGCAGTTCAGCCACCCGCTGGTGGTGCGCGCCAAGCTGGCCATCGCGTCGGCCGCGCATGCCTGGGGCAAGGTGCCGTCGCACTGCGTGGTCACCGAGTTCAACGACTCCGATGCCATGCGCACCGCGGCCCGCAGGGCGGCGACCGAATTCGGCTACACGCGCATGTGGAGCATCCACCCCAACCAGATCCGCCCGATCCTCGAGGCTTTCGCGCCCGACGAGGCTCAGATTCAAATTGCCACAAAAATCCTTGTAAAGGCGGCAGCGGCGGATTGGGCGCCGACACAAATTGATGGCACATTGCACGACCGCGCGAGTTATCGCCATTTCTGGCAAGTTCTGACGCGCGCCCACGCAACAGGGCGCGCATTGCCCTCCGAGGCGAAAGCCTGGTTTGCATTCGCGGCCTCCTGAAACCATCCAAACCCAGCCTCAAGGAAACCCACACATGAAGAAAATTGCCCTGATCGCCGCTGTCGCCCTGGCATTGCCGTTCGCCGCCATGGCCCAGACCGCCACCCCGGCCGCAAAGCCTGCCGCCAAGACCGCAAAGGCCGACGCCAAGAAGGCGCCTCCCAAGCGCCAGGTCACCCGCAAGGCAGCCAAGGCTGTCGAGGAAGTCACCCCCATCGCCGACGAGACCAACATCGTGCTCACCGACGCCGACCTGGCCGTCGCCCAGCGCGTGTCCATCGGCAAGGCCCAGTGCGAACTCGGCGCCGACGTGACCGTGACGCCCGACGAGAAGAAGCCCGGCTTCTTCAACATCACCACCAAGGGCCAGAAGTTCCGCATGCACCCGGTCGAAAGCCGCACCGGTGCCATCCGCCTCGAAGACCCGCGTGCCGGCGCCATGTGGCTGCAGCTGGGCAACAAGTCGATGCTGATGAACCAGAAGGCCGGCCTGCGCATTGCCGATGAATGCCAGACCGACGCGCAAGTCGCGTTCGCCGCCGAAATGAAGAAGAACCCGCCGAAGGCCCTTTTCGAAGGTGCGGACGGCGCGAAGTAAGCGTACCGACCAAAACGGGGTGCGGCGCGGCTCTTGCTTGACCGCTGGGGCCGCCTCGCTCGCCCGTCAGACCAGTTTCCGGAGAAAAAAAGATGTTGCAAGCCTACGTTGACCATGTTGCCGAACGCGCCGCGCTCGGTATCCCGCCGCTGCCCTTGAGCGCGAAGCAGACCTCTGAAGCCATCGAGCTCCTCAAGAGCGCGAACGCCAAGGACGGCGCCTTCCTGCTCGATCTGCTCACCCATCGCGTGCCCGCCGGCGTCGACGACGCCGCCAAGGTCAAGGCGAGCTACCTCGCGGCCGTGGCCCACGGCACCGAGAAGAGCGAGTTCATTTCGCGCGCCCGCGCCACTGAATTGCTCGGCACCATGCTCGGCGGCTACAACATCAGCCCCATGATCGACCTGCTCGACGACGCCGAAGTCGGCGCCGTGGCAGCAGAAGGCCTGAAGAAAACCCTGTTGATGTTCGACCAGTTCCACGACGTCAAGGAAAAGGCCGACAAGGGCAACGTGCACGCCAAGGGCGTGTTGCAAAGCTGGGCCGACGCCGAGTGGTTCACCAGCCGCCCCGAAGTGCCGCAGAGCATCACCGTCAGCATCTTCAAGGTGGCCGGCGAAATCAACACCGACGACCTGTCGCCCGCCCCCGACGCCACCACGCGTCCCGACATCCCGATGCACGCCCTGGCGATGCACAAGAACGCGCGCCCCGGCATCGTCCCTGAAGAAGACGGCAAGCGCGGCCCGGTGAAGTTCATCGAAGACCTGCGCGCGCGCGGCCACCTCGTGGCCTACGCCGGCGACGTGGTCGGCACGGGTTCGTCGCGCAAGAGCGCCACCAACTCGGTGCTGTGGTTCACCGGCGAAGACATTCCCTTCGTACCCAACAAGCGCTTCGGCGGCGTCTGCCTCGGCGGCAAGATCGCTCCCATCTTCTACAACACCATGGAAGACTCGGGCGCACTGCCCATCGAGCTCGACGTCACGCAGATGAACATGGGTGACGTGGTCGAACTGCGCCCCTACGAAGGCAAGGCGCTGAAGGATGGCAAGGTCATCGCCGAATTCACCGTCAAGAGCGACGTGCTGTTCGACGAAGTGCGCGCCGGCGGCCGCATTCCGCTGATCATCGGCCGCGGCCTCACCACCAAGGCGCGCGAGGCGCTGGGCCTGCCCGTGTCGACCCTGTTCCGCCTGCCGACCAGCCCGGTCGACACCAAGAAGGGCTTTTCGCTCGCACAGAAGATGGTCGGTCGCGCCTGCGGCCTGCCCGAGGGCCAGGGCGTTCGCCCGGGCACGTATTGCGAACCCAAGATGACCTCGGTCGGCTCGCAGGACACCACCGGCCCGATGACGCGCGACGAACTGAAGGACCTGGCCTGCCTGGGCTTCTCGGCCGACCTCGTGATGCAGTCGTTCTGCCACACGGCGGCATACCCCAAGAAGGTCGACGTCAAGATGCACCACGAACTCCCCGAGTTCATGGCCAACCGCGGCGGCGTGTCGCTGCGCCCGGGCGACGGCGTGATCCATTCGTGGCTCAACCGCCTGCTGACGCCCGACACCGTGGGCACCGGCGGCGACAGCCACACCCGTTTCCCCATCGGCATCAGCTTCCCGGCCGGCTCGGGCCTCGTGGCGTTTGCGGCCGCTACCGGCGTGATGCCGCTGGACATGCCTGAATCGGTGCTCGTGCGTTTCAAGGGCAAGATGCAGCCCGGCGTGACGCTGCGCGACCTGGTCAACGCCATTCCGCTGTACGCCATCAAGGCGGGCCTGCTGACCGTGGCCAAGCAAGGCAAGAAGAACATCTTCTCGGGCCGCATCCTCGAGATCGAAGGCCTGCCCGACCTGAAGGTGGAACAAGCCTTCGAACTGAGCGATGCTTCGGCCGAACGCTCGGCCGCCGGTTGCACGGTGCACCTGAACAAGGAGCCGATCGCCGAGTACATCAACAGCAACATCACGCTGATGAAGTGGATGATTGCCGAAGGCTACGCCGACGCACGCACGCTCGCACGCCGCATCGCCGCCCAGGAAGCCTGGCTGGCCGACCAGCAGCTGCTCCAGGGCGATGCCGACGCCGAGTACGCCGCCGTCATCGAGATCGACCTGGCCGAGATCCACGAACCGATCGTGGCCTGCCCGAACGACCCCGACGACGTGAAGACGCTGAGCGATGTGGCCGGTGCCGTGATCGACGAAGTGTTCATCGGCTCGTGCATGACCAACATCGGCCACTTCCGCGCAGCCTCCAAGCTGCTCGAAGGCAAGCGCGACATCCCGGTCAAGCTGTGGATCGCGCCGCCCACCAAGATGGACGCGCAGCAACTCACCGAGGAAGGCCACTACGGCGTGTTCGGCAATGCCGGTGCCCGCACCGAAATGCCGGGCTGCTCGCTGTGCATGGGCAACCAGGCGCAGGTGCGCGAAGGTGCCACGGTGATGTCGACCAGCACGCGCAACTTCCCCAATCGCCTGGGCAAGAACACCAACGTGTACCTCGGCTCGGCCGAGCTGGCTGCCATCTGCTCGCGCCTGGGCCGCATCCCGACCAGGGAAGAGTACATGGCCGCCACGGGCGTGCTCGATGCCTCCAGCGCGCAGATCTACCAGTACCTGAACTTCGACAAGATCGACGACTACAAGGTGAGCGAAACCGCAGCGGCCTGCTGATCCGCCCGGCGCCTTTGCCAAGAAGAAGCCCCGCTCTGCGGGGCTTTTTTCATGGGCGCCGTCCTGTGGGGCCTCTCAGGCAGGCGGCGCGTTGGACTGCAGGTATTCCTGGCCCTTGAGCACCATGGCGGCCCCGACAGGCCCGCCCACCGCGTGCGGCAGCGAGGTCACCAGGGAGCTGGCGAAGTCGCCCCCGTAGAGCTTGGCGCCCTGGTGCGTCAGGTTCGAGTTGGCATCGATGTACACCGACTCGCCCAGCGCCGACCACAGGCGGCAGAACCCATAGTCTTCCGAGAGGTAGCGCCGCGTCTGCGGATCGACCATGACGTCGAAGAAGCGGTAGTGCAGGCCCAGGTCGGCGTCGCCGATGCCGTCGGGCACGTAGCGCAGGTCGGGGTAGCTCGCCATGAGCCGTTCGAACACGCCGCGCTTGATGGCCATGAAGCCGGTAGGCGCCTCGGTCATCTTCATGAAGCCGTCGGGCTGCACGTCGAGCTCGACCTTCGCGCTGGTCTCCGACGCCTTTGCATTGACCGTGTAGCGCGTGAACGTGGCTTCGAACCGCTGGCGCGTGGTGCCCGCGGCCACGCCCTCGGCGGGCCAGTTTTCCCGCTTCAGCGGGTACACGCCGGCGGCGATGTCGTAGTCGGCCAGCAGCAGCCGGAACGCTGCCTGCGCCGAGAACCCGATGTCGGCGTCGATCCAGAACAGATGGGTCCAGTGCGGGTTGGCCAGGAACTGCGCCACGCAGTTGTTGCGCGCCCGGGTCACCAGGCTTTCGCCCTGGTGAAAGAGCACCTGCAGGCGCATGCCGACGCGCTCGGCCTCGATGGCGAAGTTCATCATCGATACGACGTAGTTCTGGAAGAACTTGCCGTCGTGGCTCGGCGTGACGATCACGGGAAAGAACTGGGCGAGCGCGGCGGGTTCAAGCATGAACAGGTCCGGTTATCGGGCGGGGTGCTGCAAGAGGGCGAGCAGCAGGGCGTTGTAGACCTCGGTGGCTGCCGGGTTGCCGGGCAGGTAGCGTGCGATCAGGCCGCGCTGGCGTTCGCGATAGGCCGGGGCCTGCGCATCGTGCGTGTCGATGGCTTCGAGCAGGCGCGCGCAGCCCCCGGCCACGTCGTTGTCGGCGTAGTAGTAGCCGAGGTCTCCGCACAGGTGTGCGTTGTGCACCAGCGCATAGCCCTGCCAGCAGGTTTCCAGGTAGAAGTAGTTGAGCGGGTTCTCCCACTGGTGCGAGACCACGATGTCGGTGTTCTGCGCCAGGAAAACGGGCGTCTCGTGCCGGCCCAGGAACACGGCCTTGTGCTGGCGCACCAGGTCGAGCTGGTTCATCAGCGAGATGAATTCCATGTTGCCTGTGGCCATGCGCTCGGTGTTGGTGACCTGCAGCCGTTCGATGGCCTCGGGCCGCGCGCGATACGCCAGTTCGGCGATGAGCACCGGGTAGAGGCAGAACTTCACCACGTCGATGTTGGGCTCCATGACGCTGAGCCTGCGCGGGCCGCTGCGCGGCTGGTAGACCCCGGCGCCGGGCAGGGCGCGGGCGCGTTCGTCCAGGAACACCGGGCTCCAGACGAAGGGCACGGCGCGCGCCTGGGCACGGCGCAGCACCTCGAAGTAGGGCTGGCTGAGGTGCGCCACCTGCGGAACCATCCAGATGTCGTCGTAGCGCTGGTTCACGAAGAGCTTGGAACCCCAGAGGGGCCTGTCGAACAGCATCGACTCCATCGCATGCACGTACTCGAAACCGCAGCAGTAAGACACCAGCCGCGCACCGCGGCGCTTGAGGTGGTCGGTTTGCGCTGCATCGATCTGGCCGCCGAGTTCGATCAGCACGTCCACGCTGTCCTTGGCCGATTCGAAGCCCAGGGTGGGCCAGCGTGCCTGGTCCCAGGGCAGCGCGGGGGTGATGGGGGTTGCGGTGGTATTGACCAGAACCACGGACTCGACAGCGGGGCAATGCTTCAGCGCTTCTGCCAGGAACACGGCGTTTTGCTTGATGCCGTTGTTCCATAGGGTTTCGGCTTCGTGGTGGAGGCCGATGGTGACGCCGACTCGAAGCCTGGCTGCGGAATTCATCTCATTGCCTTGCAATTGTTAATTGATGGCGGCGATGGCGGCGATGGCGCGGCTTGAATTGAAACGGTGGAAATTCACTTCCCAGCAGCCGGTGAACTCTTGGATCTGCAAGCTGCAATGCCTGTCCGCGCCTGCAAAAGTGTAGGCGCAGCAGCAGGTGGACGAAATCTGTTTCTTCGGGAGAAATTGGCGGAACGAGCTGCCGCTTCCATCGGCGAACTGAATCCTCGGCATGCATTGCCGAATTGCGCGCGACTCTTTTTTGGGTACACACTGCGCGACCATGCGAATTGGCATTTCGGTCCTCACCCACGCCGGCCAGAACATCTGGGAAAACGGCATGGGCCAGAACGTGCTGTTCCTGGCCGAGTTGTTGCAGCAGATCGAATTCGTCGAATCGGTGACCTTGGTCGACGCCGGCGACCAGCCGAACATGCCGCCCCAGGTCGACCTGGCCGCGAGGGGGCTGGCTCTAGCGCGCGCCCGGGAGCTGACCGACGCGTTGGACGTGGTCATCGAAATGGCCGGTGCGCTCGACGTGCAATGGCTTTCCTACTTCCGCGCCTGCGGCGGCCGTGTCGTTTTCCACTGCGTAGGCCAGCCCTTCGTGGCCCTGGCCGAGCCCATCGTGTTCACCGACAAGGGCCACTTCAGCCGGCCCGACCGCTGCGACGAGGTGTGGCTGCTGCCCAAGGACGAGGTCTTCACGCCCATGATGCGCACGCTGCACCGCTGCCCGGTGTTCGAAGTGCCCTACCTCTGGGCGCCCCAGTTCCTGGCCCAGCGCATCGCCGAGGTCGAGGCGGCGGGATGGCGCTTCGGCTACACGCCGCGCACGCCCGCGCAGCCCGGGTTCCGCGTGGCGATCTTCGAGCCCAACATCTCGGTGGTGAAGTCCAGCAGCATCCCCATGCTGGTCTGCGACGGCGCCTACCGGGCCGAGCCGGCCGCAGTGGCGTCGATGCAGGTGCTCAACACCCTGCACATCAAGGACCACCCGACCATGCTGTACCTGGCGAACTCGCTGGACCTCGTGCGCGCACACAAGGCGGTCTTCCACGGCCGCAACGACTTCGCAGGCTTCATGGTGCAGCACGCCGACGCGGTGGTCTCGCACCAGTGGCAGAACGAGCAGAACTACAGCTACCTCGATGCGCTGTACGGCGACTACCCGCTGGTGCACAACTCGCCCTGGCTGCGCGACGCGGGCTACCGGTACCCGGACTTCGACATCGCCGCCGGCGCGCGGCAATTGCTGCAGGCCGTGCGCACGCACGACGCGCAGCTCGACGACTACCGCGCGCGCTCGCAGCGCGTGTTCGCGTCGGTCGACCCGCTCAGCCCCGCGAACGTCGACGGCTATGCGCAGCGCCTGCTGCACCTCGTGGGCGGCAATGCCGCGTTCCGCGCCGACAAAGCGAGCGCGGCATGAGCGAAACGGCACGCACCGCCATGCCGGACAGGCTCAAGGTCGGTGTGTCGATCTTCATCCGCAGGGGCGAGCAGAGCCTGTGGGAGAACGGCGTCTACCAGAACTGCCTGTTCCTCGTGATGCTGTTGCTGCGGTCGCCGCGCGTGCAAAGCGCCGTGCTGGTGGCCGGCGGCGGCGACGGCGGCCCCGCGGACGCCACCGGCTTCCTGGCCGATTCGCCGGTGCCCATCATCGACATGGCCACTGCCGCCCAGGAACTCGACCTCATGATCGAGATGAGCGCGCAGCTGGCGCGCGAATGGTCGGTGGCGTTCCGCGGCAAGGGCGGCAAGATCGTCTCGATGCGCGTGGGCAACGACTACGTGATCGACATCGAACGCATGATCTTCGACAAGCCGCACGGCCTGCTGATCTCCGGTGCGCCGTACGACGAGGTCTGGACCATTCCCGAGTACGAAAGCTCGTGCAAGCCCTACTTCGAGGCCACCTTCCGCGCGCCGGTGCGGCTGATGCCGCACCTGTGGAGCCCGATGGTGCTGGAGCGTGCCATGGCCCGTGCGCCCGAGGGCCCGGCCTTCGCCTACGAGCCCGGACGCCAGCAGTGGCGCGTGGCCATCTTCGAGCCCAACATCTGCCTGGTGAAGACCAGCTTCATTCCCATGCTCGGCTGCGAGGCGGCGCACCGCGCGCAGCCGCGGCTGATCGAAAAGATGTGGGTCTACAACAGCTTCCACCTGAAGGAGAAGCCGCTGTTCGTCGGTTTTGCGCAGAGCCTGGACATCGTGCAGCACGGGCTGGCGAGCTTCGAGGGCCGCTTTCCGGTGTACCAGGTGATGCCCGGCAAGATCGATGCGGTGTTTGCGCACCACTGGGAGAACGCGCAGAACTACCTCTTCTACGAAGCCCTGTACGGCGGCTACCCGCTGGTCCACAACTCGCACCTCATCGGCGGCTGCGGCTACCGCTACCACGGCTTCGACTGCGAAGAGGGCGGTCGGGCGCTGCAGCGCGCCTTTGCCGAGCACGACGCCGACCTGCCGGCCTACCGCGAGCGCGCACGCCGGTTCATTGCCGCGCTGGCCCCCGAGGGCGAGGAGAACGTGCGCGCCTACACGGCGGCCATCGAGCACCTGTACGCGCAAGGATCGCCATGAAGCCCACCCAGACATTGCAGCGGCTGCTGCCCGCCGTTCTCGCTGGGGTCGCCGCCGGCGCCGCGCTTGCGCAGGGCGTGCTCGTGCCGCAGGCGCCCCCGGCGGCGGCGCAGGACACGCTCACGCGCGCCGCCACCAGCGCGGGTGTCAAGCGCTGCCTGCCCGCCATCTCCCGGTTGTCCGCGCTCACGGTGCAGGGCAGCCGAGGCCACGACGTGCTGCTCGACTGGGACCGCAGGCGCCCCGATGCGGGGCCGATGTTCTCGCTCATCGGCATCCAGTACCCGAACGCCGGCGTGGCGGCGTCGATCACGGCGATTCCCGACGACAGCGGCAACTGCACCGTGTCGGCGGAGCGCATCTCGGTGGCGCCCTTCACCTGCGAGAGCGTCGCGCAGCAGGAGTTGGCCGGCTACCGCATGACCCGGCTGCTGCCCAACTTCGCCGTGTACACCGACGACAGGGAGCCCACTTCGTCGGTCTCGCTGATCGACTCGCCGCCGGGCTGCCTGGTCATCCGGCGCTATGTGGAGTACGGCTGGAAAGACCCCGGCACGGTGCCGGCCGCGGCCGCCGCGGCCCCTTCCGCCCCCCAGACGGGGCAGATGCCCAGGAAGCGCTGATCGCGCCTGTCCGACACGCAGGGACGTCCTTGACCGGCCCGCGGGGGCGGTAACAAGTCCGAACAATGATGACAATCCGCGCGCCTTGCCGCGGAAGGAGACGCATCATGCTTCTGGCGACACTCATCGGTCGATGGGCCATGCAGCCATTTTCCAAGGCGCTCCCGCCGCTGGGCGACACCGAGCGGGCGGCGCTCGAGGCCGGCACCGTCGGTTTCGAAGGGCGGCTCTTCTCGGGTACTCCCGACTTCGACGTGCTGGCCGAGATGGGACCCAACCAGCTCACCGGCCGAGAGCAGGCCTTCCTGGAGCGCGAGGTTCGCGAACTCTGCCGCATGCTCGACGACCACGCCATCGACCAGGCCCGCGACCTGCCGCCCGAAGTGTGGCGCTACCTGCGGGAGAAGCGCTTCTTCGGAATGATCATTCCCGAAGACTTCGGCGGGCTCGGCTTCAGCCATTTCGCGCATGCCACCGTGGTCACGCGCATCGCCACCGTCAACACGGCCACCGCCGTCACGGTGATGGTGCCCAACTCGCTGGGCCCCGCGGAGCTGCTGCTGCGCTACGGCACCGACGCGCAGAAGGACCACTACCTGCCGCGCCTGGCGGACGGCCGGGAGTTGCCGTGCTTCGGCCTGACCTCGCCCTATGCGGGCTCCGACGCGGCCTCCATTCCCGACCGCGGCGTGGTGGTCGAGCGCGAGTTCAACGGGCGCATGACGCGCGGCTTTCTGGTCGACTTCGACAAGCGCTACATCACGCTCGCCCCGGTCGCCACGGTCGTGGGGCTGGCCTTCCATGCGGTCGACGAAAGCAGGCCCGAGGGCGAGCGCGAACTCGGCATCACCTGCGCGCTGATTCCCGTGCCGCATGAAGGCATGGAGATCGGCCGGCGCCACCGTCCGATGGACAGCGCCTTCATGAACGGCCCCATCCGCGGCCGGCAGGTGTTCGTGCCGATGGAATGGATCATCGGCGGCGAGAAGCAGGTCGGGCAAGGCTGGCGCATGCTGATGGAGTGCCTGGCCGCGGGCCGCGCCATTTCGCTGCCTGCGCTGGGCTCGGCGATGCAGCAGACCGCGCTGTACGTGAGCAACGGCTACGGCCAGATCCGCGAGCAGTTCGGCATGCCGGTGGGCAGGTTCCATGCCATTGCGGGGCTTGTCGCGCGGATGTCCGCCGAGCTCTATGCAACCGATGCCGCCCGGCGCTTCACCGCCGCCGCGCTCGACAAGGGCGAGCAACCCAGCGTGGCCAGTGCCATCCTGAAGGTGCAGCTGACCGAGGCGGGGCGACGCGCTGTCAACCACGGCATGGACATCCTTGGGGGCAAGGGCATCATCGCCGGCCCTTCGAACCTGCTGGGCGTGTCGTACCGGCAGGCGCCGATCGCCATCACGGTGGAGGGCGCGAACATCCTCACGCGCGCGCTCATCGTGTTCGGGCAGGGCGCGGTGCGCTGCCACCCGCATGTGCTCGACGAAATGGCCGCGGTGCAGGCCAATGACGAGGCCGCGCTGGGCAAGGCGCTCATCGCGCACGGCAAGCACGTGGCGGCGAACCTGTGGCACAGCCTGTTCGGCGCGCCGGTGCTCGGCGAGCCGCCCGAAGACCTGATGCACGAAGCGAAGCTGCTGGCGCGCATGAGCGCCAAGTACGCGTTCACGGCCGACCTGGCCATGGGCATGCTCGGCGGCAAGCTCAAGCGCATGGAGCTGCTGTCCGCGCGGCTGGGCGACGTGCTGGCGCACCTCTACCTCGCCAGCTCCTGCATCTGGCGCTACCGCGTGGACGCGGCGC
Organism: Variovorax sp. AC103; assembly: GCF_979254005.1. Lineage (NCBI taxonomy): Bacteria > Pseudomonadati > Pseudomonadota > Betaproteobacteria > Burkholderiales > Comamonadaceae > Variovorax > Variovorax sp. AC103. The sequence goes on from NZ_CEEDFC010000006.1 coordinate 247,174, forward strand.
CCGAGATGCTGCCTTTCGCGCGCGCCGCCATCCGCCTGCAGCTGGACGAGGCCGGCAAGATCCTGCGCGACCTGTATGCCAACCTGCCGACGGCCGGCCGGCGCGTGATGGGCGCGCTGGTGCTGCGCGGCACCGCGCACCTGGCGCCGCTGCGCGATGTGCAACTGCTCGAACTGGCCGAGCTGCTGCGCAAGAACCCGCGCACCATGGCACGCCTGGCGCCCGACCTCAGCCAGCCCGCCCCGGGCGGACTGCGCGACCTGATGCATGCGATGGAACTGGGTGCGCAACTCGGCGACACGACGGCCGCGCTCAACAAGGTGCTGCGCCGCACGAACTCGCTCGAAGCGGCGGCCCGCTCGGCGCCCGACCCGGCGCTGGCGCTGGCCTACCTGAAGGCGGCCGACAAGGTGATCCAGGTGGACGACTTCGAGGGTCCGGCGCGGCAGCGTGCGGAACTCAGCCGTTCGGCTGCGACGCCAGTGCACTCAGTGCCGCCGCCGTCCGTTCGTCCGCCGGAAAGAACGACTCCACCGCCAGTTCCTGCAATGTGACGTCCACCGGCGTGCCGAAGATGGTGATGGTGCTGATGAAGCTCAGCACCCCGTTCGGCGTGACCAGCTGGAACGGCACCGCCACGGCCGACAGCGCCGTGTCGATGGCCGGCGCGTCGTGACTCACCCTGGGCGCGGGGTAGGCCGCCAGTTCGTCGTGCAACGCCTGCAGCGCGGCGTCGCCCGTGGCGGCAATCTGCTGCTGCAGCCGCTCGAGGAGGTGGGCGCGCCATTGCGCGAGGTTGGCGATGCGCGGTGCCACGCCGTCGGGGTGCAGGCTCAGGCGCAGCACGTTGATGGGCGCGCGCAGCAACTCGGGCGCGGCGCCTTCCATCAGCATCGGCACCAGCGCGTTGTGCGCCACCAGGTTCCAGTGGCGGTCCACCGCCAGCGCGGGGAAGGGCTCGTGGCCCTTGAGCACCAGGTCGACCGCGCGGCGCGCGGCCGCCATGGCCGGGTCGTCCAGCGAGCGCTGGCGGTACATGGGCGCGAAACCGGCCGCCACCAGCAGCGCATTGCGCTCGCGCAACGGCACGTCCAGCCGCTCGGCCAGGCGCAGCACCATCTCGCGGCTGGGCGCGGCGCGCCCGGTTTCGACGTAGCTGAGGTGCCGGGTCGACACGTCCGCCTCCTGCGCCAGGTCGAGCTGGCTCAGGCGGCGGTGGGTGCGCCAGTGCCGCAGGTGCACGCCGAACGGGTCGCGCGCGCCGGGCTGGACGGCCTTGGACGAATGGGGGCGGGGGGTGCTCATGGAGCCGCATTCTGGCGCCGCGGCGGCCAGACGCCATGACCTCCCAGGTCATGAACGTCCTGCCCACGGGGCCCGGTTCGTTCGGAAGGCACCGTGGAACCGGCTTCGCCGCCGGGGCGACTTCAGTTACCTGACTACAACAGCTGACATTGATCCCCGCTATCCTTTGGGAGCTTCCACGAACACACAGGAGTTTCCCTATGGCCAAAGCACCGGCTCACGCCTTTGCGTCCACCCTCAAGACCTTCAAGACAGCATCGGGCAAGTCCGGCAAATACTGGTCCCTGAAGGAGCTGGCCAAGCAATACCCGACCATCGAGCGCCTGCCGGTCTCCATTCGCATCGTGCTCGAATCCGTGCTGCGCAACTGCGACGGGCAGAAGGTCTTGCCCAAGCACGTCGAAGAGCTGGCGCACTGGGCCCCCAATGCGGAACGCACCGACGAAATTCCCTTCGTCGTCACCCGCGTGGTGCTGCAGGACTTCACCGGCGTGCCGCTGCTGGCCGACCTGGCTGCCATGCGCAGCGTGGCCGCCAAGCTGGGCAAGTCGCCCAAGACCATCGAGCCGCTGGTGCCGGTGGACCTGGTGGTCGACCACTCGGTGATGGTCGACTACTACGGCACGCCCAAGGCGCTCGACCTCAACATGAAGCTGGAGTTCCAGCGCAACAACGAGCGCTACCAGTTCATGAAGTGGGGCATGCAGGCCTTCGACACCTTCCGTGTCGTGCCGCCGGGCTTCGGCATCGTCCACCAGGTCAACCTCGAGTACTTTGCACGCGGCGTCTACACGAGCCCGCACGACAAGGCCGAGGTGCCCACCTACTACCCCGACTCGCTGGTCGGCACCGACAGCCACACCACCATGATCAACGGCGTGGGCGTGGTCGGCTGGGGCGTGGGCGGCATCGAGGCCGAGGCGGCCATGCTGGGCCAGCCGGTCTACATGCTCACGCCCGACGTGGTGGGCTTCGAGCTCACCGGCAAGCTGCGCGAAGGCGTGACCGCCACCGACCTGGTGCTGTTCGTCACGGCCATCCTGCGGGCTGAAAAGGTGGTGGGCAAGTTCGTCGAATTCTTCGGCCCCGGTGCCGCGTCCATTGCCGTGCCCGACCGCGCGACCATCGGCAACATGGCGCCCGAGTACGGCGCGACCATGGGCTTCTTCCCGGTCGACGACATGACCGTGGCGTACTTCGAAGGCACCGGCCGCACCAAGGAAGAGGTCGAGCGCTTCGCCGCCTACTACAAGGCGCAGGGCCTGTACGGCATGCCTGCGCCCGGCGACATCGACTACACCAAGATCGTGCGCCTCGACCTGGGCACCGTGTCGCCCAGCCTGGCCGGCCCCAAGCGCCCGCAGGACCGCATCGACCTGGGCCACCTGGCCACCAAGTTCTCGGAGCTCTACAGCAAGCCCAACGACGCCAACGGCTTCAACCAGCCGGCCGACAAGCTCAAGCTGCGCTACCCGCTGGTCACCGCGCCCCAGGGCAGCGACGACGAAGCCGCCGCGCCGCCCGCCGGTTCGCCGCGCGACGTGGTCGAGATGGTGGCCAACCGCTCGACCAAGGCCGCCGCGCACACCAGCGCCACCGCACCGAGCGCCCCCAAGGGCCAGGTCACCATCGGCAACGGCGACGTGCTGATCGCGGCCATCACCTCGTGCACCAACACCTCGAACCCGAGCGTGATGCTGGCTGCCGGCCTGCTGGCCAAGAAGGCGGTGGAGGCGGGCCTGACGGTCAAGCCGCACATCAAGACCTCGCTGGCGCCGGGTTCGCGCATCGTCACCGAATACCTGGAGAAGGCCGGCCTGCTCACGTACCTGGAAAAGCTCGGCTTCTACCTGGCCGGCTACGGCTGCACCACCTGCATCGGCAACGCCGGGGACCTGACGCCCGAGATCAACGAGGCCATCACCAAGAACGACCTCGTCGGCGCGGCCGTGCTCTCGGGCAACCGCAACTTCGAGGCGCGCATCCACCCGAACCTGAAGGCCAACTTCCTGGCTTCGCCGCCGCTGGTGGTGGCCTTTGCCATTGCCGGCAATGTGATGACCGACCTGATGACCGAGCCCGTGGGCAAGGGCAAGAACGGCAAGGACGTGTACCTGGGCGACATCTGGCCCACGCCGAAGGAAATCGACGACAACCTGCGCTACGCCATGAATGCCAAGTCGTTCCGCGCGAACTACGACAAGGTCAAGACCGATCCGGGCAAGTTCTGGAGCAGCATCAAGGGCACCGACGGGCAGGTCTACGACTGGCCCAAGTCGACCTACATCGCCGAGCCGCCGTTCTTCGAGGGCTTCAAGATGAAGCCGCACGCGTCCGACGCGGGCTTCAAGAGCGCGCGCATCATGGCGCTGTTCGGCGACTCGATCACCACCGACCACATCTCGCCGGCCGGCTCCATCAAGGACAGCTCCCCCGCGGGCATCTGGCTCAAGGCGCACGGCGTGCCCAAGGCCGACTTCAACAGCTACGGTTCGCGCCGCGGCAACCATGACGTGATGATGCGCGGCACCTTCGCCAACGTGCGCATCAAGAACCTCATGATTCCGCCGGACGCCAACGGCACGCAGGAGGAAGGCGGTGTCACGCTGTTCCAGCCCGGCAACCAGAAGATGTTCATCTACGACGCCGCCATGAAGTACATGGAAGAGGGCACCCCCACGGTGGTGTTCGGCGGCGAGGAGTACGGCACCGGCTCGTCGCGCGACTGGGCCGCCAAGGGCACGCAGCTGCTGGGCATCAAGGCCGTGGTGGCGCGCAGCTTCGAGCGCATCCACCGCGCCAACCTGGTCGGCATGGGCGTGCTGCCGCTGCAGTTCCGCGGCGCCGATTCGTGGCAGACGCTGGGCCTCACGGGCGACGAGAAGATCGACGTGGTGATCGGCAGCGAGCTCAAGCCGCAGATGGACGTGAAGCTGGTCGTGCACCGCCCCGACGGCACCCACCAGGAGGTGACGGTGCGCCTGCGCATCGACACGCCGATCGAGGTCGACTACTACAAGCACGGGGGCATCCTGCCGTTCGTGCTGCGGCAGCTGCTGTCGGCTTGACGCCTTGATCCCTTGCTGCGGATAGGGCTCATCTCCGACACCCACGGCCTGCTGCGCCCGCAGGCCGTGGCAGCCCTGCGGGGCAGCGACTTCATCGTGCATGGCGGGGACATCGGCAACGCCGGCATCCTCGACGCGCTGCGCGCCATGGCGCCGCTGACCGTGGTGCGCGGCAACAACGACCGCGAACCGTGGGCCGAGGGCATTGCCGAGACCGAGCGGGTGGCGTTCGGCGGCGTTCATCTTCATGCCCTTCATGACCTTGCGCAACTCGACATCGACCCGGCCGCCGCCGGCGTGCGCGTGGTGGTCTCGGGCCATTCGCACAAGCCGAAGATCGAGGAGCGCGGCGGCGTGCTCTACGTCAATCCGGGCAGCGCGGGGCCGCGCCGCTTCACCTTGCCCATCGCGGTGGCCGAGCTTTTGATCGACGGCGACGCCGTCAGCGCGCGCATCGTCGAACTCGCCGTCTGAGCGGTCGGTGCGCGAGGCCGGGCAATCATTGCCATTCGGCAAGCAAAGACCACAAATGAGAATGCATCTTATTTGATGGGTTATCCTCGTTCGCTCCTCCGTGGAGCCAACGCCAAGCGCTGCTGAACGTGCCGGCTCCGGAGGGTTTTCTCTGCCCTGGATCCCGAAGCCGATGCTTATTCCCTTTCTCATCATGCTGCGCGAAGGCATCGAAGCCGCGCTGATCGTCGGCATCGTTGCCAGCTACCTCAAGCAAAGCGGACGCGGCGCGCTGATGCCCGCGGTGTGGGTCGGCGTGCTGCTGGCCACCGCGCTGTCTCTGTTCGCGGGCGCGGGCCTGCAATTGCTGGCGGCGGAGTTTCCGCAGAAGCAGCAGGAACTGTTCGAGGGCGTGGTCGGGCTCATCGCCGTGGTCATGCTGACCTCGATGGTGTTCTGGATGCGCAAGGCCGCGCGCTCCATCAAGGGCGAGCTGCAGGCCTCCATCGACAAGGCGCTCACCCGGGGCGCGGACGGGCAGGGCTGGGCGCTCATCGGCATGGTGTTTCTCGCCGTGGCGCGCGAAGGGCTGGAGTCGGTGTTCTTCCTGCTGGCCGTGTTCCAGCAGAGCAGCGGCTGGGAAGCCCCGGTGGGCGCGCTGGCCGGCATCGCCGTGTCGGTGGCGATCGGCTGGGGCCTGTATTCGGGCGGCGTGCGGCTCGACCTGCGCCGCTTCTTCCGCTACACGGGCCTGTTCATTCTTCTGGTGGCGGCCGGTTTGCTGGCCGGCGTGCTGCGCAAGCTGCACGAGGGCGGCGTGTGGAACCACCTGCAGGCGGTGGTGTTCGACATGAGCGCGACGCTGCCCATGGACAGCCCCGGGGGCGCCGTGCTCTCAGGCCTGCTGGGCTACCAGGCCGCGCCCGTGGTGGGCGAGGTCGTCGTCTACCTGGCCTTCCTGGCCGTGGCCCTGTTCTTCTTCCTGCGCCCGGCCCCGGCCGCGGCGCCACGCGCGGCTGCGGCCGGCTGAAACGCAGTCATGTCTTCTCCCGAAACCAAAGCCCCTTCGTCCACCCTCATGCGCGTGGCGGTGGCCGCGTCGGCCCTGCTGGTCGTGGCCGGCCTCGCCGCCTTCTGGTACGCCTCGAACGAGGCCAGGAAGGCGCCGGCCAAGGCCGCCGACAACGCCGTGACCGTCACCATCCAGGACAACGCCTGCGACCCCAGCGAGATCACCGTGCCCGCGGGGCGCACCACCTTCACCATCGTCAACAAGTCGAACCGCGCGCTGGAATGGGAAATTCTCGACGGCGTGATGGTGGTGGAAGAGCGCGAGAACATCGCGCCGGGCTTCTCGCAGACCATGACCGTGAAGCTGCAGCCGGGCGAGTTCGCCATCACCTGCGGCCTCCTGAGCAACCCGCGCGGCAAGCTGCGCGTGACGCCCTCGGCCGCGTCCGACGCAGAAGCGGCGCGGCCGTCGCTGGTCAACTACGTGGGCGCGCTGGCCGAGTACCAGGTGTTCCTGCGGCTGGAAGCCGGCTCGCTCGACGACGCGGTGCGCGCACTGGCCGACGCGGTGAAGGCGGGCGACCTGCCGCAGGCGAGGGCGCTCTACGCGCCGGCGCACCAGGCCTACAAGCGCATCGAGCCGATGGCCGAGCTGTTCGCCGACCTGGACACGCGCATCAACGCGCGCGCCGACTATTTCGAGAAGCGCGAGGCCGATGCCGGCTTCTCCGGCTTCCACCGCATCGAGTACGCGCTGTACAGCCAGAACGACGTGAAGTCGCTGGCGCCCGTGGTCGAGCAATTGCTGGCCGACATCGGCGTGCTGAAGGAGCGCCTGCGCGCGCTGAACATGCCGCCCGAGCGGCTGGCCGGTTCGGCGTCGAAGCTGCTGCGCCGCGTGGCCGACAACCTGCCTGCAGGCGGCGAAGACCACTACGGCCATGCCGAGCTGGTGAACCTGCAGGGCACCTGCGAAGGCACGAAGAAGATCTCCGAACTGCTTCAGCCGCTGCTGGTGAAGGCCGCGCCCGCGCTGCAAAAGAGCGTGGACGAACGCTTCGCGGCCTTCGACGCCGCACTGGCGCCGTACCGCGAAGGCGAGGGCTTCAAGGCTGCGCCGCTGGACGAGGCGCAAAGAAAGGCACTGGCCGAACCCGTGCGCGCGCTGGCCGAGGAACTCGGCAAGGTGAATGCCGCGCTCGGGCTGGAATGAGTCGAAAGCGAGACCGCAAGCAAGAACCCCCCATGGAAAAGTCGAAGAACGCAACCGTCGCCCCCCAAGGGCAACCCGCCTCCCCGCACCGCCGCCGCATGCTCGGCGCCGCCGGCGTGGCATTCGCAGGCCTGGCCGCCGCGGCCCACTCGGCCCACTCGGCCCCTGCAGCCGGCACGCCCGACAGCGGCGCCCAGGTCACCGACGCGCCCGAAAGCACCCACACGCAAGACCGCGTGCCCTTCCGCGGCAAGCACCAGGCGGGCATCGTCACGCCGCGCCCGGTGGCCGGCATGGTTGCCTCCTTCTTCGTGCTGGCCGAGAACCGCGCCGACCTGGAGCGCCTGTTCCGCACGCTGACCGAGCGCATCGCCTTTCTCACGCAGGGCGGCCCGCAGGCCGACCCCGATCCCAAGCTGCCGCCCGCGGGCTCCGGCATCCTCGGGCCGGTGGTGCAGCCCGACGGGCTGACGGTGACGGTATCGGTCGGCACCTCGCTGTTCGACGAACGCTTCGGCCTCGCGAAGAAGAAGCCGGTGCGCCTCAACCAGATGCAGCGCCACCCGAACGACGCGCTGGACGCCGCGCTGTGCCACGGCGACCTGTCGATCCAGTTCTGCGCCAACACGCCGGACACCAACATCCACGCGCTGCGCGACATCATCAAGAACACGCCCGACCTGCTGGTGCTGCACTGGAAGCAGGAAGGCACCGTGCCGCCGATTCCGGCCGTGCCCGGCAAGCCTTCGGAGAGCGCGCGCAACTTCCTCGGCTTTCGGGACGGTTCGGCCAACCCCGACTCGGCCGACAACAAACTCATGGACGGCATCGTGTGGGTGCAGCCCGGCGGCGACGAGCCGGCCTGGGCCGTGGGCGGCAGCTACCAGGCGGTGCGCATCATCCGCAACTTCGTGGAGCGCTGGGACCGCACGCCGCTGCAGGAGCAGGAGGCCATCATGGGCCGCATGAAGCCCACCGGCGCGCCGATGGACGGCGGCAGGACCGAGCACGACGTGCCCGACTACACCAGGGACCCCGAAGGCAAGCGCACCCCCATGGACGCGCACATCCGCCTGGCGAACCCGCGCACCAGGGCCTCGGACAAGAACCTCATGCTGCGCCGGCCCTTCAACTACTCGAACGGCGTCACCAAGTCGGGCCAGCTCGAAATGGGGCTGCTGTTCATCTGCTACCAAGCGAACCTGGAGAACGGCTTCATCGCCGTGCAGACGCGCCTGGACGGCGAGCCGCTCGAGGAATACATCAAGCCCATCGGCGGCGGCTTCTTCTTCACGCTGCCGGGCGTACAGGACGCGCAGGACTGGCTGGGCCGTTCGCTGCTGGCTGCCTGAGCGTCACTCGCTCCCGCCCCTCAAGTTTTTTTCACGACCTCGAACATTCAGGAGATCCATGACCGTGCAGTTCCGCCGCCACTTCCTCGCCACTTTCGTCGCCGGTTTCGCCGGGCTCTACGCCGTGGGCGCACAGGCCGCCGTGTCGCCGCTCGAGCTGGTCGGACCGATCTCCGACTACAAGATCTACGTGGCCGAGAACGTGCGCAAGCTGGCGACGGACGTGCGCGCCTTCACCGCCGCGGTGAAGGCCGGCGACATCGAGAAGGCGAAGAAGCTGTACGCGCCGACGCGCACGAGCTACGAGCGCATCGAGCCCGTGGCCGAACTGTTCAACGACCTCGACAAGGCGATCGACTCGCGCGCCGACGACCACGAGAAGGCCGAGAAGGACCCGGCCTTCGGCGGCTTCCACCGCATCGAATACGGACTGTGGACGCAGAAGAGCACCAAGGAGCTGAACCCCGTGGCCGACAAGCTGCTGGCCGACGTGCTGGAGCTGCAGAAGCGCCTGTTCGCGCTGACCTTTCCGCCCGAGAAGGTGGTGGGCGGCGCCGCGGTGCTGATGGAAGAGGTGGCCGCCACCAAGATTTCGGGCGAGGAGAACCGCTACAGCCACACCGACCTGTGGGACTTCCAGTCGAACTTCGAGGGCGCCTTCAAGATCGTCGAGCTGCTGCGCCCGCTGGTGGTGAAGGAAAACAAGGCCTTCTCGGACAAGACCGACGCCAACTTCAAGGTGGTGTTCGACACCCTGGCCAAGTACAGGACGGCGGACGGCGGCTTCGAAACCTACGCGAAGCTCACCGAACGCGACCGCAAGCTGCTGGCCGGGCGGGTCAACACCCTGGCGGAAGACCTCTCGAAACTGCGCGGCATGCTCGGGCTGAACTAGGCTCGCCCCCAGGCTTCGCGCACTTCATGTTGCTTCTCCAACCCCCTGGCGCGGGCAACACCAGAGGCCCGGCAAAGCCGGTTCCTCGGTGTTTCTGGCCTTGCGGCCCCCTTTTTTGCGGGGTTGGTCAGGTTTGTGCGATTGAGAATTGCTAGCATCCGGGTATTGCTTACTGGCGTGCCCGATATTCCTGGCGCCCTCTCACCGTGCAAACCAACGACCTCGGCGCAGTGCCGGCCTCCGCCGCCCTGCGCCTCGACCAGCTTCCGAACAACCAGTGGGCCACCGTGCTCGACGTGGCCCGCCCCGAGGGGGCGGACGACCGTGAACTCGTGCTGCGCCTGACCGAAATCGGCTTTGTCCCCGGCGAAGCCGTGCGCATCGTCGCAAGCGGCATCCCGGGCCGCGAGCCGCTGGCGGTCCGCCTGGGCCACACCACCTTCGCCTTGCGCCGCCACGAGGCCGCGCTGATCCATGTCACGCCGGGAGCCGCCAACCATGGTTGAAGCCGTCATCCAGGGCCCGGGTCGCCTCGCCGCCACTGCGCAGCCGGGGCGCATCGCCTTGCTGGGCAACCCCAACTGCGGCAAGACCGCGCTGTTCAACCTGCTGACCGGCAGCCGCCAGAAGGTGGCCAACTACGCCGGCGTGACGGTCGAGCGCAAGGAAGGCACGCTGCGCACCGCCTCGGGCCGCCGCGTGTTCGTGCTCGACCTGCCGGGCGCCTACAGCCTGAATGCGCTGAGCGCCGACGAGGCCGTCACGCGCGACGTCGTCACCGGCCAGAGCAAGGAGGCCCTGCCCGACCTGCTGGTGTGCGTCACCGACGCCACCAACCTGCGGCTGAACCTGCGGCTGGTGCTCGAGGCCAGGCGGCTCGGCCTGCCGATGGTGATGGCGCTCAACATGACCGACATGGCCAGGAAGCAGGGCATCGTGGTCGACACCGCCGTGCTGTCGCGCGAACTCGGCATACCCGTCATCGAGACCGTCGGCGTGCACACCGGCGGCGCCAAGGGCCTGCTCGAAGCGCTCGACACGCCCGTGGCCGCCGCCGCGCCGCAGCCCTGGCAGGCGCCGGGGCTCGACGACGTGCTGGCCACGCAGCGCGAGGTGCGCCGCATTCTGGGCCTGGCGGTGCGGGAGCCGGTCGGCAGCCTGGCCACCAGCGACCGCATCGACCGCGTGGTGCTGCATCCCGTGTGGGGCATGCTGGTGCTGGCCGTCACCATGTTCCTGATGTTCCAGGCCGTGTTCAGCTGGGCCAACGTGCCGATGGACGCCATCAAGGCCGGCACCGAGGCGCTAGGGGGCCTGCTCAAGGCGCACATGCCCGAAGGCATGCTGCAGAGCCTGCTGGTCGACGGCGTGATCGCGGGCGTGGGCGGCGTCATCGTCTTCCTGCCGCAGATCCTGATTCTTTTTCTGTTCATCCTGGCGCTGGAAGACTCGGGCTACCTGCCGCGCGCGGCCTTCCTGCTCGACCGCGTGATGGGCACCGTGGGGCTGTCGGGACGCTCGTTCATTCCGCTGCTCTCCAGCTTTGCCTGCGCCATTCCGGGCGTGATGGCCACGCGCACCATCAGCAACTGGCGCGACCGCATCACGACCATCATGATCGCGCCGCTGATGACCTGCTCGGCGCGGTTGCCGGTGTATGCGCTGCTCATCGCGGCCTTCATTCCGGCGCGCACCGTGGGCGGCGTCTTCAACCTGCAGGGCGTGGTGCTGTTTGCGCTGTATGTGTTCGGCATTGTCTCGGCCATGGCCGTGGCCTGGGTGATGAAGCGCTTCCGCGACAACACCTCGCATTCGCCGCTGCTGATGGAGCTGCCTGCCTACCGCTGGCCGAACCCGCGCAACCTGGCGCTGGGCCTGTACGAGCGGGCCTGGATCTTCATCCAGCGCGTGGGCACGATCATCCTCACGCTGACCATCCTGCTGTGGTTCCTGTCGACCTTTCCGTCGCCGCCCGAAGGCGCGACGGGGCCGGCCATCCAGTACAGCCTGGCCGGCATGATCGGGCGCGGGCTGGAGCACATCTTCGCGCCCATCGGCTTCAACTGGCAGATCTCGATCGCGCTGGTGCCGGGCATGGCGGCGCGCGAGGTGGCGGTGGGGGCGCTGGGCACGGTGTACGCGCTGTCTTCCACCGGCGACGACGTGGCGGGCCAGCTCGAGCCGCTGATCGCGGGCAGCTGGTCGCTGGCGACCGCGCTGTCGCTGCTGGTCTGGTACGTGTTCGCGCCGCAGTGCATCTCGACGCTGGCGGCCGTGAAGCGCGAGACGGGTTCGTGGAAGTACGTGTGGATCATGGCCGGCTACCTGTTCGCGCTGGCCTACGCCGCCTGCTTCATCACCTACCGCGTTGCGGTGGCACTCGGCGCAGGTTAAAACCGACAGCGAAAGGGCTCAACAAGAAATGGCACAGCAACTGATCGTCGGATTGATCGTCGCGGCGGCCGCGTTCTACGCGGTCTGGCGCTGGATGCCCGCGGGCTGGCGGCGCGGTGCCGCACAGAAGCTTGCGGCCGGCACGCACCGCGCGGGCTGGGTCGACGAAGAGCGCGCCAGGGCGCTCGCCGCCTCGCTGGCCAAGACCTCGGGCTGCGGCTCGTGCGACAGCTGCGGCAGCTGTGCGCCCAAGACCCCCGTCAAGCAACCGGAAGCCGGCCAGGCCACCCCCCACGCACCCAGCGCGCAGTCGTCCACGCACAGCCGCTGAGACCGATGCCCGCGCACATCCTGGTCGCCGGCGGCGGCATCGGGGGGCTGGCCACTGCGCTGGCGCTTTCACGTCGGCATCACCGCGCCGACGTCTTCGAGCAGGCTGCGGCCTTCGGTGAAATCGGCGCCGGCGTGCAGCTCGGCCCCAACGCCACGCGGCGCCTTCAGCAACTCGACCTCGGCACGGGGCTCGCGGCCATCGCGGCGCAGCCCGATGCGCTCGTGGTCCACAGCGCCGACAGCGGCTCGGAGCTGGCCCGCATGCCGCTGGGGGACACCATGCGCCAGCGCTACGGCGCGCCTTACTTTTGCGTGCACCGCGCCGACCTGCACGGCCTGCTGCTCGACGCCGTGCGCGCACGGGGCAACGGCACCCTGGTCACCTCTGCCCGCATCCAGCAGGTCGAGACCGGCGACGAGCTCGTCTGCCTGTCGAGCACCGACGCCCGCGCCTGGGAAGGCGAGGCGATCGTCGGGGCCGACGGCCTGTGGAGCATGGTGCGCCGGCAGCTCGACACGCCATCGGCCGACGAACCGCCCCGCGTCACCGGTCACACGGCATGGCGCGCCATGGCCGAGCAGTCGCGCCTGCCCGCCGCGTTGCGGCGCACGCAGGTCCATGTCTGGCTCGGCCCGCGGCTGCATGCGGTGGCGTATCCGGTGCGCGGCGGGGCATGGCTCAACGTGGTGGTGATCGCCGAATCGGCACCCGCAGGCGATGCGCGCGACTGGGACCAGTCCGGCAGCATCGCCGCCTTGAAGCAGGCCATGGGCCGCAGCTGCGCGGGCCTGCAGGCCTTGCTGGATGCGATGCCCGGCTGGCGTGCATGGTCGCTCGGCGACCGTGCGCCCATGACGAGCGCCGCCGACATGGCGAACGAGCGCGTGGCGCTGGTGGGCGATGCGGCGCATCCGATGGTCCCGTACCTCGCGCAGGGCGCGGGCATGGCGATCGAGGACGCGGTGGCCTTGGCCGATGCGCTCGGCGACGGTGACGCGGTCCAGGTACCGGCCGCGTTCGCGCGCTATGCCGAGGCGCGCTGGGCGCGCAACGCGCAGGTACAGGCGCGGGCCCGCCGCAATGGCGAGATCTTCCATGCCACGGGGGCTGTGCGCCTGGGGCGCGACATGGCGATGCGCCTGCTGGGCGCGAAGCTGCTGGACCAGCCCTGGCTGTACGGCGGCTGAGCCAAAGACGAGCGCGCGCTGAACCACGCGCACAACGCACAGCGGAGCTAAAGATCTCAGAGCCTGAAGGTCTGAAGATGCTCGATGCGCTCCGCGATCCCCTCCTGCCCGAGGTAGTGGCCGTACGCGCCGTCCTGCATTTTGGAGAGCGTGCTTTCCAGGTCGAGCAGCATCGCGTCGCGGTCCTCGATGAAAGCGGGCGGCACGTCGATGCCCGCTGCCGCACAGGCCTCCGCGATGAGGTGCGCGCTCGCTGGCGCACCGCAGGCCGCGCACTTCACGATGGCCGCCACGCTGGGCTCCGCGCCGTTGTCCAGCAACGCCTTCGTGAGCTCGGGCGAGATCTGCCCGTCGATGTTGCCCAATGCGTCGGCCGCCACCGGGGCGCCCGCACGCACCAGCGCGGCGGCTGCGGCAAAGGCGCCATGTCCCACGGCCACATCGGTGGCCAGCGCGCTGCCTTGCTGCGGCCCGTCGAAGCCCACGCCCGCGGCGGCAAGCTCGGCGACCAGCTCGGCATCGTCCGTCCCGATGGCATGGTTCAAGGCCGCGCGCGCCAGCGAGGGGTGATGGCGCAGCGTGCCCTCGGCCAGCGGCGTGCGCCAGTCGACCACGGTGCGGCTGTAGAAGGCCACCAGCCGGTCCATCAGGTCGAGGTCGAGCCCGTGTTCCTCGTGCCGGTCGTCCAGGTATTCGAGCAGCGTCTGCCCGGAGAAATAGTCGCTCGTGGGTGCCAGCGGGTCTTCGTCGAGGTGCAGCGCTGCAAGGGCGCCATGCACGTCGGCGGCAACGGTGTTCACGCTGTCTTCATGCAGCGCGTGCGTCCATGCGGGTGGGAGGCCCTTCTTCCAGGCGACCACCTGACCGTGCTCGGCACCCGGCTCCACCACCACGTAGATGCGGTCGGTGTACTCGAAGCCGCCAAAGGGCAGGTGCGTGAGCTTGCCGCTCCACGGCGTGCCGTTGTCCCGCGCGGCTTCCCCGGCGAGTTCCAGCTCGTGGTCGATCCAGCCCTGCAGGTCGTGGTAGCCGTCGCTGCCGTTCCAGAACAGTTCGCTCCAGCTGATGGCTTCGAGGTTGCCGTTCATCTCCAGCGACAGGTCGTAGTCGAGCCGGCCGCCCGCCGTGGTCTTCCACAGCGCGCGCAGCGCTTCGGGAACAGGGCCTGCGCACTGCGCCTGCACGGCGTCGATCTGCAGCTCGGTCATCGGCGGCTGTGCGTCGAAGATCACGCGGTTGGCGAACAGCACGATGCCGTGTTCGCGAAGGGTGGAGAGCTCGTCGGGTGTGAACCGGGTGTCGTTCATGCGGGGTCTCCGTTGTTTGCAAAACTGTAGCGCTTTGCTTCGACGGGGCAATCCGTGCCACCCCAGGTTCATGAGGGGCGTTGGCGCGACCCGGCTAGAGATCGGTGCGAATCTTCCAGATCTCCGGAAACAGCACCACGTCGAGCATCTTGCGCAGGTAGCTCACGCCGCCGGTGCCGCCGGTGCCGCGCTTGAAACCGATCACGCGCTCGACGGTGGTCACATGGCGGAAGCGCCAGAGGCGGAAGGCGTCCTCGAGGTCGGTGAGCTTCTCGCCGAGCTGGTACAGGTCCCAGTGCGCATGCGGGTCACGGTACACGGCGAGCCATGCGGCCTCGACGCCCTCGCTCGATTCGTAGGGCTGCGTCCAGTCGCGCTCCAGCCGGTCGGCCGGCACCGGCACGCCGTGTCGCGCCAGCAGGCGCAGCGACTCGTCGTACAGCGAGGGTGCGCGGTAGGCCTCTTCGACCTGCGCGAGCAGGTCGGCGCGGTGCTGGTGCGGCTTGAGCATGGCGGCGTTCTTGTTGCCCAGCGCGAACTCGATGCAGCGGTACTGCGCGCTCTGGAAGCCGCTGGAGTTGGCCAGGTACGGACGCATCGCGGTGTACTCGGGCGGCGTCATGGTCGACAGCACGGTCCATGCGCTCACCAGCTGTTCCATGATGCGGCTCACGCGCGCGAGCATCTTGAAGGCGTCGGCAAGTCTTTCGTCGGCGATGCACTTGGTGGCGGCGCGCAGCTCGTGCAGCATGAGCTTCATCCAGAGCTCGCTGGTCTGGTGCTGAACGATGAACAGAAGCTCGTCGTGCGCGGGCGAGAGCGGATGCTGCGCGTTGAGGATCTCGTCCAGGTGCAGGTAGTCGCCGTAGCTCATGGACTTGCTGAAGTCCAGTTGCGCCTTTTCTTCGTGGACGATGTGCTCGGGTGTCTTGTCGGTGCGCATGATGTGTGCTTGTTGGCGGCTCATCGCCAGACCACGGCGGTGTAGGAAGGCAGGCCCATGCCGGACTCTTTCTTCGGATAGACGAAGCGCACGGCGTCGCTCTTGCGCTTGAACTGCTGGTAGGTCTCGCCGCCCGGGATGCGGCCCTTCTCGGCCGGCGTATAGCCGGTCTCGCGTGCTTCCTTCACGAGCTTGTCGAAGGCCGCCTTGTCGGTCAGCGACAGCTGCACGCTGTTCTCGTCGGCGCGGCTCTCCACGTAGGTGGACTTCATGAGGTTGGTCGTCTGGCCGTCGACGAATTTCTCGTACTCGATCATGCTGATCTCCTCGGTCACGGTCTTGTCCCGGTAGGAGAAGCCCTGGCGCTTGATCTCCTGGCGGAAAGCATCGGGCGAGAGGGCGACGAAGGCCTTGAGCTGCGGCAGGGTGAAGTTCGGCTGCTGCGCGAGCGCGGGTGCGCCCAGCAGCAGGAGCGGTGCAAGTGCTGCGAGCAGCCGGTGTGTCGTGCGTTTCATGAAAGGCGCCGAGGGCTCAGGTGACCGCGTTCTTGCGGTTGAATTCTTCGCGCTTCCACTCGCCCGTTTCGAGCACCTGTGCCAGGTGTTCGACCGAGTTCCACACATCCTCGAAGCCGATGTACAGCGGCGTGAAGCCGAAGCGCAGGATGTCGGGCATCTGCGAATCGCCGGCGCGGAAGTCGCCGATCACGCCGCGCGCGATCAGCGCCTGCACGATGGCGTAGGCGCCCGAGCCGCCTTGCGGATCTTCCGGGTTCTTGCGGCTCAAACACACCTGCGAGCCGCGTTGTGCGTGGTCGCGCGGCGTGACGAGCGAGAGGCCTTGTCCGGCGCAGCGCTCTTCGACCAGTGCGATGAACAGGTCGGTGAGCGCAAGCGATTTGGTGCGCAGCGCCGCCGTGGCGCCGTTCGCGCCGTTGAAGGCTTCGGCGGCCAGCACGGTGTCGAGCCCGCATTCGAGTCCGGCCAGCGCAATGATGGGTTGCGTGCCGCACAGGTAGCGGCCGACGCCCGGTGCAGGGCGGTAGTGCGGCGTGAACTCGAAGGGGGCCGCGTGGCCCCACCAGCCGGACAACGGCTGCTCGAACTGGCCCGCATGCTTGGTGTTCACCCAGGCGAAGGCCGGTGCGCCGGGGCCGCCGTTCAGGTACTTGTAGCCGCAGCCGATCGCGTAGTCGGCATTGCTGTCGTTCAGCGCGACGGGCACGGCGCCCGCGCTGTGCGCGAGGTCCCATACCGTGAGCGCGCCCACGGCATGCGCGGCGGCGGTGACGGCCTTCATGTCGTGCATCGCGCCGGTGCGGTAGTTGACGTGCGTCAGCATCAGCACGGCCACGTCGTCGGTCAGCACCGAGTCCGGGCCTTGCAGTTCGCTCGCGTCGATCAGCTTCAGCGTGAAGCCGCGCTCGCGGCACAGCGACTCGGCAATGTAGAGGTCGGTCGGGAAGTTGCTGCGCTCGCTCACCACCAGCTTGCGCCCGCTTTCCTTCTGCTGCGACAGCGCGGCGAACAGCACCTTGTAGAGGTTGACCGAGGTGCTGTCGGTGCACACCACCTCGCCGGGCGCGGCGCCGATCACGCGGGCCACCTTGTCGCCCAGGCGTTGCGGCAGGTCGAACCAGCTCGCGGTGTTCCACGAGCGGATCAGGCCTTGGCCCCATTCCTGGGTCACCACTTCGGCGATGCGCGCGGGCGCGGCCGCGGGCATCACGCCGAGCGAATTGCCGTCGAGGTAGAGCACGTCGGCGGGGATGGTGAATTGCGCGCGCAGGGCGCGCAGCGGGTCTTGCGCGTCGAGCGCGCGGCAGTCTGCAAGGGTCGTCATGGTGGAGGTTTCAGCGGGAAAGTTCGCGCAGCACGGCGCGCACGGGGGAGGCATCGGCGCTGACCAGCTTCAGCGGCAGCGCGATGAGTTCGTAGTCGCCCTCGGGCACGTCGTCGAGCACGAGGTTCTCGAGCACGCGCAGGTCGAGGCGGCGGATGCGCTGGTGGCTTTCCAGCGTCTTGCTGTCGGCCGGGTCGATGCTGGCGGTGTCGATGCCGATGAGCTTCACGCCCATGGCCGCGAGACGCTCGACCGTCTCGGGCGCATAGGCCGCAAGTTGCGGGTCCCACTGGCCCACGGGCATGGTGGTGTAGGTGCGCACCAGCACGCGCGGCGGCAGCTGGCTGTCCACGGCGTGGGCAATGTGCTCCCACTCGACCAGCGCTCCCTTGTCGATCGCGTGGATCACGCGGCAGGGGCCGAGGAAGGGCGTGAGGTCGACGTGGCCGATGGTCTGGCCTTCGGGGTCGTAGTGCAGCGGTGCGTCGGCATGCGCGCCGACGTGGGGCGAGAGCTTGATCTCGCTGACGTTCACCGGGCAGCCCGGCGAAATGGTCGCCGCCCAGCGCTGCTGGTAGGGCGTGTCGCCGGGAAAGACCGGCGTGCCTTCATGCACGGGCGGCGAAATGTCCCAGATGCGTTGCGAGTGTGAAGAAGCCATGGCGCGAAGTTAGCGCCGGCCGAGGGGTCGTGGTGTCGGTTATTTCCAACACAGCACGTGACGAGTTGAACCGGTCAGTGCAACGAAGACAGCGCGGGCAGGCCGTGCCGGGCGCGTGCACGCTCGCAGGCGTCGCTGCCGGCCTGCAGCTCGTGGCAGGGGTTGGGTCGCCATTGGTAGATGCCGCAGCCCACGGCCTGGCCGATCTTGCCGGTGAGCGCGGCGCAGCGCATGGGCGTGTGGTCGGTACCGCGCATGCGGCAGATGGCGTCGTTCACGTCGACGGCCAGGCCGGAGGGCACCTTGCCGCCGTTGTCGTCGAGCTCGTGCACGCTGAAGTCGACGCGGTAGCTGGCGCAGCAGGCGCCGCATTGCTGGCAATCGGACATGCGGCGGCTGCTCCGGGCGTTCAGAGCCTGCCGAGCAGCAGGAACTCCATCAGCGCCTTCTGGGCGTGCAGGCGGTTCTCGGCCTCGTCCCACACCACCGACTGCGGCCCGTCGATGACTTCGGCCTGCACCTCTTCGCCGCGGTGGGCGGGCAGGCAGTGCATGAACAGGGCGCCGGGCTGGGCGATGCGCATCATGTCCTCGTCGACGCACCAGTCGGCGAAGGCCTTGCGGCGCGCCTCGTTCTCGGCCTCGTAGCCCATGCTGGTCCAGACGTCGGTGGTGACGAGGTCCGCGCCGCGGCAGGCTTCCATCGGGTCCTTGAACACCTTGTAGCTGTCGCCCGAGCGGATGCCCGCGATCGACTGGTCGACCTCGTAGCCGCTGGGCGTGCTCACGTGCACGGTGAAGCCCAGGATCTCGGCCGCCTGCAGCCAGGTGTTGGCCATGTTGTTGCCGTCGCCCACCCAGGCCACCGTCTTGCCCTGGATGGAGCCGCGGTGCTCGATGTACGTGAAGATGTCCGCCAGGATCTGGCAGGGGTGGAACTCGTTGGTCAGCCCGTTGATGACCGGCACGCGCGAGTGCGCCGCGAAGGTGTCGATCTTGGTCTGCTCGTAGGTGCGGATCATCACGATGTCGACCATGCGGCTGATGACCTTGGCGCTGTCCTCGATGGGCTCGGCGCGGCCCAGCTGGCTGTCGCCGGTGGTCAGGTGCACCACGCTGCCGCCCAGCTGGTACATGCCCGCCTCGAAGCTCACGCGGGTGCGCGTGCTGGCCTTCTCGAAGATCATGGCCAGGGTGCGGTCGGTCAGCGGCTGGTGTTTTTCGTAGGTCTTGAACTTCTTCTTGATGACCGCCATGCGGTCGAAGAGGTAGGTGTACTCGTCGGCCGTGAGGTCGGAGAACTGCAGGTAGTGCCGGATGGCGGCAGGCGTGGCTGATGTCGTGGCGGTCGTCATTGGGCGGCAGGCTCCGACAGGAAGTTTTTGACGATGGGCGCGAGGATGGCGACGATTTCGTCGGCCTCGGCAATGCTCAGGATGAGCGGCGGCACCAGCCGGATCACCTTGTCGGCCGTCACGCTCAGCAGCAGGCCGGCGTCGCAGGCGCGGTTCAGGATCACGCCGCAGGGCCGGTCGAGCTCGATGCCCAGCATCAGGCCCTGGCCGCGGATGTCGGTCACGCCGGGCAGCTCGCCGATTTCGCGTTCCAGCGCGGCCTTCAGGTGGGCGCCCACGGTGGCGGCGTTTTCGAGCAGCTTGTGCTCTTCCATGATGCGGATGGTTTCCACCCCGGCGCGCATGGCCAGCGGGTTGCCGCCGAAGGTGGTGCCGTGGTTGCCCGGGCCGAAGATGTGGGCGGCCTTGGGGCCGGCCACCACGGCGCCGATCGGCACGCCCGAGCCCAGGCCCTTGGCCAGCGGCATGACGTCGGGCTTGATGCCGGCCCACTGGTGGGCGAACCACTTGCCGGTGCGGCCCATGCCGCACTGCACCTCGTCGATCATCATGAGCCAGTCGCGCTCGTCGCACAGGGCGCGCACCTGCTTGAGGTACTCGACGCGCATCGGGTGGATGCCGCCTTCGCCCTGGATGGTCTCGAAGAACACGGCGACCACGTTGGGGTTGCCTTCGGTGGCCTTCTTCAGTGCCTCGATGTCGTTCAGCGGCACCCGGATGAAGCCCTCGACCAGCGGGCCGAAGCCGGCTTGTACCTTGGGATTGCCGGTGGCAGACAGGGTGGCGATGCTGCGGCCATGGAAGGCGGCTTCGTACACCACGATCTCGGGGCGCTCGATGCCCTTGTCGTGGCCGAACTTGCGCGCCAGCTTCAGGGCGGCTTCGTTGGCTTCGAGGCCGGTGGAGCAGAAGAAGGCGTTGGTGAGGCCCGAAAGCTCGGTCAGCTTGGCGGCGAGCTGTTCCTGGCCGGGCACGTGGTAGTAGTTGGAGCTGTGGATCAGCTTGGTCAGCTGGTCGTGCAGCGCGGGCACCAGCTCGGGATGGTTGTGGCCCAGCGTGTTCACGGCGATGCCGCCCAGGCCGTCGATGTAGGCCTTGCCCGCGGTGTCCCAGACTCGGCAGCCCTGGCCGTGCGACAGCGCGATCGGCAGGCGACCGTAGGTGTTCATGACGTGGGGCGAGGTGGGCTGGGCAGTGGCGCTCATTCGGTATCTCCAGAAAGGGAACGCGAATTCTAGGCGCGCGATTTGACGGCTTCGTTGAGGATTGCGCATCACAGCAATGCCCCATGTTCAGGATGCAAAAAGTGGCGCGGATAGAATCGCTTGCTGCACCGCAGCACCTGTTCCGGTCGCCTCAATCAACGATGATTTCCCCCACCGCCAAAGAAATCTTCATCCAGGGCATCACCAAGGATGGCCGGACCTTTCGCCCGAGCGATTGGGCCGAGCGCCTTGCCGGTGTCATGAGCTCCTTCCGCCCCGGCGGTGCCTTTCCGGGCAGCTACCTGAGCTATTCCCCCTGGTGCGTGCCGACCTCGATCAACGGCGTGAAGTGCGTGATCGTCAACCGCGACCTGCGCGACGCCGAACCCATGGCCTGGGACTTCTGCGTGAACTTCGCCAGGGACAACGACCTGCAGGTGTCCGAGGTGTCGCCGGCGCCCCCTGCACCGGCCGTGCCGAAGGCCGCGCAGACCGCGGTGGCCGCCGTGGTGCGCTCCGACCCCGTCGCGCCCGTGATCCCCGTCGAGCAGCCCAAGACCGACAGCCCATGAAAAAACCGCCCGAAGGCGGTTTTTTACACTTTGCTGCAGCGCACCCCGATCAAACGGCGGACCGGAGAATTCCGGTCCGGGCTTGCCTGACAGGTGTCAGGCGGCTGCAGCCTTTTCAGGCGCGAGGGCGAGGGCCTTGACCTTGGCCGACAGGCGGCTCTTGTCGCGGGCTGCCTTGTTCTTGTGGAAGATGCCCTTGTCGGCGACGGTGTCGACGATGCTCTGGGCCTTCGCGAACAGTTCGCTTGCCTTGGTCTTGTCGCCGGCCAGAACAGCCTTTTCGACGTTCTTGACCGCGGTACGGTATTTGGAGCGCAGCGAGGTGTTCGCAGCGTTGAGCTTGGTGTCCTGGCGGACGCGCTTGCGGCCGGAGGCGAGGCGCGGGTTCTTTTTCTTGGGCTTGGCGGATGCCATGATTTATTCCTTAGGTGTCTGAGGATGATGCAGCAAAGCCCTCCATTATAGGCCGGGTTGGCGGTTTCGCCCAATCCGGCCTCGTGTCGGCCGGTTACGGCCTTGGGCGGGGCCTACACTCGGCCCCCGTGTCACTGCTCAAATCCGCCTCCACCGTCTCCCTGCTGACCCTCGCATCGCGGATCACGGGCCTCGTGCGGGACGTGCTGTTCGCCTCGGTTTTCGGCGTCAGCGCGCTGACCGACGCCTTCAACGTCGCCTTCCGCATTCCCAACCTGTTTCGCCGGGTGTTCGGCGAAGGCGCCTTCAGCCAGGCCTTCGTGCCGGTGCTGGCCGCGCGCAAGACCGAGGCCGGCGAAGAGGGCGCCCAGCAGCTGATCGACCATGTCGCCACGCTGCTGACATGGACGCTGGTGGTCGTGTGCGTGGCCGGCGTGGCCGGGGCGCCGCTGCTGGTCTGGGCCATGGCCAGCGGGCTGCCGGGCTTCGACGCGGCCGTGGTCATGACGCGCTGGATGTTCCCGTACATCGGCTTCATGTCGCTGGTGGCGCTGGCGGGCGGCATTCTCAACACCTGGCGCAAGTTCGCGGTGCCGGCGGCGTCGCCAGTGCTGCTGAACATCGCGCTGATCCTGTCGATCTCGGTCGGCGCGCCGCTGTTCCGCCGCTGGGGCATCGAGCCGATCTATGCCCAGTGCGTGGGTGTGCTGGTGGGCGGCGTGCTGCAGCTGGCCCTGCAGGTGCCTGCGCTGCGCAAGCTCGGGCTCATGCCGCGCATCGGCGCGAGCTTCAAGGCGCTGCGCACCGCCTGGACCGACCCGACGACCCGCAAGGTGCTCAAGCTGATGCTGCCTGCGCTGCTGGGCGTGAGCGTGGCGCAGATCTCGCTGCTCATCAACACGCAGATCGCCTCCCACCTGGCCGTGGGCAGCGTGACCTGGGTGACCAATGCCGACCGGCTGATGGAGTTCCCCACCGCCATGCTCGGCGTGGCGCTCGGCGTGGTGCTGATGCCGCAGCTGGCCGGTGCGCGCGCCGCCAAGGACGACGCCCGCTATTCGTCGCTGCTCGACTGGGGCCTGCGCCTGGTGGTGATGCTCTCCGCCCCCTGCGCCGTCGCGCTGCTGCTGTTCGCCAAGCCGCTGGTGGCCGTGCTGTTCCACAACGGCGCCTACACCGGCGAGGACGTCGGGCGCACCACGCTGGCGCTGATGGGCTACGGCGTCGGGCTGGTCGGCATCGTGGCCGTGAAGGTGCTGGCGCCGGGTTACTACGCCAAGCAGGACACCCGCACGCCGATGCTGATCGCCGTGGGGGTGCTCGTCCTGACCCAGGTCCTCAATGTCTTCTTGGTGCCGGTGCTCCAGCACGCGGCGCTGACCCTGACGATTGCCATCGGCGCGCTGGTCAACGCGACCTGGCTGCTGGTCGGCCTGATGCGCCGCGGCAGCTACAAGCCCGAGCCCGGCTGGGGCAAGTTCGCGCTGCAGGTGCTGGTGGGCACGCTGGTGCTGGCGGCCCTGCTGGCCTGGGGTTCGCAGCATTTCGACTGGGTCGGCCTGCGCGAGCAGCGGCTGCTGCGCATCGGCCTGCTCGCCGCGCTCATCGCTGCTGCCGCGCTGCTCTATTTCGCCGTGCTGGCGGCGGTGGGCGTGCGGCTGCGCAGCTTCCTTCGCCGCTGAATGCGCCCGCAGGGCGACGGCACCCTGCATCCGCCCCGCCTTGACGCTCCGGGCGGGCTCCTCTACAAAGACACATGACGTTCAGCTTTCAGCTTCCCACCGCACTGGAGTATTTCGAATCGCTGGTGCGCAGCGACGATCACTTTCCGCTGCTCGAAGCCGCCGCCAGCCTCGCGCAGGACGAGTACCCCGAGCTCGACGTGCAGCAGGTGCTCGGCGACGTCGACCAGCTCCTGGCCCGCCTCAAGCGCCGCCTGCCGCCCGACGCCGCGCCGCTGGCCCGGCTGCGAGCCCTGAACCAGTTCTTCTTCAACGACCTGAACTTCGGCGGCAACGTCAACGACTACTACGACCCCGACAACAGCTACCTGAACGCCGTGCTGCGCACCCGCCGCGGCATTCCGATCTCGCTGGCCGTGCTGTGGATGGAGCTGGCGCAGGGCCTGGGCCTGCAGGCGCGCGGCGTCGGCTTTCCGGGGCACTTCATGCTGAAGGTGACGCTGCCCAAGGGGCAGGTGGTGATCGACCCGTTTACCGGCAAGTCGCTCTCGCGCGAGGAGCTGGGCGAGCGGCTGGAGCCCTACAAGCGCAGCAACGGGCTGGTCGGCGACTTCGACGTGCCGCTGGGCCTGTACCTGCAGCCCTCCAGCTCGCGCGAGATCATCGCTCGCATGCTGCGCAACCTGAAGGAAGTGCACCAGGCGCAGGAAGACTGGCAGCGCGTCATCGCCGTGCAGGACCGCCTGGTCGTGCTGCTGCCCAGCGCCTGGGGCGAGTACCGCGACCGCGGCATCGCCCATGCCGAGCAGGGCAACACCGCGCAGGCGGTGCGCGACCTGGAGGCCTACCTGGCCAAGGCCGAAGACGCGCTGGACATCGACCTGATCGCCGAGCGCGTCGCCGCATTGCGTCGAATGGCCAGCTGATGAACGCCAAGGCCGGTGTGAGCCCGGCGCCCGACCTGGGCACCCTGCATGAATTCCATGGCGTGCAGCCGGTGCTGCCGGTGTCGGATGTGTCGCGCGCCGCGCGCTGGTTTTGCGACGTGCTGGGCTTCGAGCTCGATTTCATCGCCGGAGAACCGCCCAGCTACGCCCGCGTGAAAAAGGGCGACCGCAGCTACGGCGACCCGGTCTACCTGCGGCTGTGGCAATGCAACGCGCGCGACGCGAAGCCCTGGCGCGGCGAGATCGTGATCCATGTGGGCAAGGACATCGACGGCCTGCACGCCGTCTATGTGAAGCGGGGCGTCGCGGTCATCGAGCCGCCTGTGTCGCAGCCTTGGGGTCTGCGGGAATTCGCGATCCGCGAGCCCGACGGGCATGTGCTGCGCTTCTGCGGCTACCTGGCCTGAGCGCCCTCTCTCGGCCCTGGAAGCAAAAAATTACAAGCAGATCGATGCGGTCGTGTCGATCCGGCTTCCGCTCGGCCGACGTGTGAACAGGAGCAGGCAGTTTCCAGCGGCTCCCAGCCTCATCAACTTCAGGAGAAACGACATGCGATTCATGATTCTGGTCAAGGCCAATGCAGATTCCGAAGCGGGCGTGATGCCCAGCACCGAAATCCTCACCGCCATGGGCAAGTTCAACGAAGAACTGGTCAAGGCCGGCGTGCTGCTGGCCGGCGAGGGCCTGCACCCCAGCTCCAAGGGCGCGCGCGTGCGCTGCGAAGGCCCGACCAAGCGCACCGTCATCGACGGCCCCTTCGCCGAGACCAAGGAACTGCTGGCCGGTTTCTGGCTGTTCCAGGTCAAGTCGAAGGAAGAAGCCATCGAGTGGATCAAGCGCAGCCCGTTCCAGGAAGGCGAGATCGAGATCCGCCAGGTGTTCGAGGCCGCCGATTTCGGTGACTCGATGACGCCCGAGCTGCTCGCCCAGGAAGACCGCCTGCGCGCCGAGACCGAGGCGCGCGGCAAGACCGGCGGCTGACACCGCCCGGCGCATCGCGGGAGCCGCCGTGACCGCAGAAGAGGGCCGCGAAGACGCCATCCGCCGCACCGTCGAGGCGGTGTGGCGCATGGAGTCCGCGAAGATCATCGCCACCGTCGCGCGCAGGGTGCGCGACGTGGGCCTGGCCGAAGAACTGGCGCAGGACGCGCTGGTCTCGGCGCTCGAGCAGTGGCCGGGCGAAGGCGTACCCGACAACCCGGCCGCCTGGCTCACCGCCGTGGCCAAGCGCCGCGCGCTCGACCGCCTGCGCCACCTGCAACTGGCAGAGCACAAGGCCGGCGAGATCGGCCGCGAGCTCGATGCGCAACACGAAATGGCGCGGGCCGACTTCGCCGACGCGGTCGATTCGGCGCTGGACGACGACATCGGCGACGGCCTGCTGCGGCTGGTGTTCACCGCCTGCCACCCGGTGCTGTCGACCGAGGCGCGCGTGGCGCTCACGCTGCGTCTCATGGGCGGCCTCGCGACCGACGAGATCGCCCGCGCGTTCCTGGTGCCCGAGGCCACCGTGGCGCAGCGCATCGTGCGCGCCAAGCGCACGCTGGCCGAGGCGCGCGTGCCTTTCGAGGTGCCGCGCCGCCACGCGCTGGAAGGCCGGCTCGCTTCGGTGCTCGAAGTGATCTACCTGATCTTCAACGAAGGCTATTCGGCCACCGCCGGCGACGACTGGATGCGCCCTGCGCTGTGCGACGAAGCCCTGCGCCTTGGCCGCATCCTGGCCGAGCTGGTGCCCAAGGAGGCGGAGGTGCACGGCCTCGTCGCGCTCATGGAAATCCAGGCCTCGCGCACCGCCGCGCGCGTCGGCGCCTCGGGTGAGCCGGTGCTGTTGCTCGAGCAGAACCGCGCGCGCTGGGACCACCTGCTGATCCGCCGCGGCCTGGCCGCGCTCGCGCGCGCCGAATCGCTCGGCGGCGCGCTTGGCCCCTATGCCCTGCAGGCCGCCATTGCCGCCTGCCACGGCCGTGCGCGCGCCGCCGATGAAACCGACTGGGCGCGCATCGCCGCGCTCTACGACGCGCTGGCCGAACTCGCGCCGTCACCCATCGTCGAGCTCAACCGGGCGGTCGCGCTGTCGATGGCCTTCGGGCCGGCGGCGGGGCTGGAGGTGGTCGACGCGCTCATGGACGAACCCGCGCTCAAGGGCTACCACCTGCTGCCGGCGGTGCGCGGCGACCTGCTGTTCAAGCTCGGCCGCCACGACGAGGCCCGCAAGGAGTTCGACCGCGCCGCCGCGCTCACGCGCAACACGCGCGAGCGCGCGTTGCTGCTGGCGCGTGCGCGTGCCTGCATCGCCGAGTGAAGGTCTGGCACTGAGTGCCCCTGCGCAGGCCGCGACTCAGGCCGTGACTCAGGCCTTGAAAACCTGGCCGGCCTCCGAGGGCGAGCCCGGCAAGCCGAACTGGTGCCAGGCGCGGCGCAACTGCGTGTCGGAGCCGAAGCCCGACTGTTCCGCCGCCCGCGTCACGCTCGCGCCCGAGGCCAGCGCGAGTTGCGCCACCGCCAGACGCAGCCTGCGCAGGTAGGCCAGCGGTGCGACGCCTGCATGCTCCATGAACAGCCGCGTGAGATGCCGCGCCGAGGTGTGCGCCACCTCGGCCATGCGCGGCACGTTCCAGTCGGCCTGCGGCTGTTCGCTGACCGCGTCCTGCACGCGGTGCAGCGCGGCATGCAGGTGGTTGCGGTAGGCGAGAAAGGGCGACAGCTCCGGGTCTTCGGGGCCGCGGCGCAGCGCCACCACCATGGTCTGCGCGACCTGCGCCGCGAGCGCCTGGCCGCAGAGTTCGGCGATGCGGTGCAGCACCAGGTCGATGCCGGTCGTCACGCCCGCGCTGCTGTACAGCGGCGGGTCGATCACGAACACGCGGTTGCTCACCACGTCGCAGCGCGGCTCCACGGCGCGCAGCTCGGCCAGGTGGTGATGGTGCGTGGTGGCGCGCCGGCCCGCGAGCGCGCCGGCATGCGCGGCGAGCAGCGCACCGGCGCAGATGGTCACCAGCTCGAGCCGCCCGCGCCCGAAGCGCAGGCCGCGCAGCCAGTGCAGCAGGTCCTGCGCCTCGGGATTGTCGATGGCGATGGTGTCGCCGGGCAGCCCGACCAGCACCACCCAGCCGGGGCCGTCCCACTGGGTCGGCAACGGGGACAGCCCGGCCAGCGCCACGCCGACCGAGCCGATGGACGTGGGCCGCGGGCTCGCGAACTCGATCGCGAAGCGCTCGGGCTGGCCCATGGCGCGCAGCCGCTGGTTGGCAATGCGCAGCGCCTCGGCCGGGCCCGCCCAGTCGAGCACGAGGCTGCCGGGCAGCAGCGCGAAGACTACGCGGATGGCTGGATGACGGGGTTGCGGTTCCATGCGTAGTCCATCTGGCGCGCGGTGCGCTCGGCCAGCTCGCGCCCGGCCAGCCGCGCCACGAGGTGCAGGCTCATGTCGATGCCGGCGCTGATGCCCGCCGAGCTGACGATGCGGCCGTTGTCGACCCAGCGCACGCCATCGCGCACGTCGAGCGCCGGGAACTGCCCGCGCAGGTCGGCGATGTCTTCCCAGTGCGTGGTGACGGCGTCGTTGGTCACCACGCCGCTGGCGGCCAGCAGGAAGGCGCCGGTGCAGACCGAGGCCACGACCTGCGCCCCGGCGGCCTGATCGGCGATCCAGCGCAGGGTGCCGGGGCTGGACAAGGGCGCATCGACCACGCCGCCGGGAACGACCAGCACGTCGGCCTGCGGGCTGTTCGCCAGCGTGTGGTTGGCCAGCAGCTGCAAGCCGGCCCGGGCCTGCACGGGCTGGCCGGCGGCCGCCTCGGCGACCGAGGCCACGTCGAACGGCGCCGCACTGCCGGGCTGCAGGCGCTGGGCGACGCGGCTCGCGGTGGTGAACACCTCGAAGGGGCCGGCGAAGTCCAGCGCCTCGACGCCGTCGAAGGCCAGGATGAGCACGCGCAATGGCGTCATGCCGTGGCCCGTTCCAGCGCCTGCGCCACGCTGCACAGGGTGGCGAAGCGGTCCTGCAGCACGGTGGCGGTGCGGGCCTTGATGTCGGCGGCCGGCAGCGGGCGGCCGTCGGGCTGCACCATGTCGAAGGTCAGCGTGGCGTCGGTCACGTAGTCGACCTCCCAGCCCAGGTCAGAGGCGTGGCGCGCTGTGGTTTCGCAGCACTGCTCGGTGCGGATGCCGCTCACGATCAGCCGGCCGATGCCGTTCTGCGTGAGCCAGACGTCCAGCCCGGTATTGACCAGCGCGCTGTGGCGGCGCTTGGTGAAGGTGGCCGCGGCCTCGAAGGGCGCCAGGCCGTCGAGGGGCCGCACATGGCCCGACTCGACGGCGAACGGGTTGCCGGCGTCGGCCGGCCCGTCGGTGTGGAAGATCCGCACGATCGGCACGCCGGCAGCGGCGCAGCCGGCGATCAGCGCGTTCTGTTCGGCGAGGTAGGGGGCCGCGAGGCGCAGGTCCCAGTAGGGGCGCTGGCGAAACGACTCCTGCACGTCGATCACAATCAGACAGGTTTTCATGGCGGGTCTCGCTGGGGCGGAGTGGATGATGCCGCCTATTCTTCTGCGTTACCAGCCCATGGTCCGTTCGGAGACGGACCGGAACCGATCAGATCCGGACATTGCAGCCCGGGAGTCGATCAGACCAGCGCCGCCGCCTGGAGTTCTTTCTTCAGGTACGCGTAGTACAGCGGCGCCGCCACCAGCCCCGCCGGCCCGAACACCGCCTCGGCCACGAACATCACGGCCAGCAGCTCCCACACGCTCATCTGCGTGCGCGCGCCCACCACCTTGGCGTTGATGACGTACTCGGCCTTGTGGATCACGATCAGGAAGATCAGGCAGGCCAGCGCGGTGACGGGCGACACCGACAGGCCCACCAGCGTGATCACCGAGTTGCACACCAGGTTGCCGACGATGGGCACCAGCCCGGCCAGGAAGGTCAGGGTGATCAGCGCCGGCGTGTACGGCAGGTGCGCGCCCCACATCGGCATGACGAACAGCAGGAAGATGGCGGTCAGCAGCGTGTTGAAGGCCGCGATCCAGAACTGGGCCGCCACGATCTGCCCGAAAGCCTCGCCGAAGGTCTGCACGCGCTGGTGCAGCTGCTCGGCCAGCGGACGGCGGCGCAGCGGCGCGTGCGCCACCGCGGCCAGTGCGCCGACGATCAGCCCCACGTAGGAAAAGAGCAGCCCGTGCAGCCAGGCCCGGCCCGCCATGGCCAGCGAGCCGGCCTGCGCGCGCAGGTAGTTGGCGATCACGCGCTGGATTTCGGCCGCGCCTTCCGGCAGGTAGGCCGCGATTTCGACCGGCAGCTTGGAGCGCAGCTCGAGCACGGTGCGCGCCGTGTAGTCGAGCAGCTCGCGGTACTGGTCGGGCGCGTCGACGATGTATTCACGCGCCTGCGACAGCAGCAGCGTGACCAGGGCGATAGGGCCCAGCAGGACCAGGATGACGGCCAGCACGTTGGCCCAGCCCTGGGTGCGGTCGGCGCGCCTGGCGAGTGCCGGCATGCGCAGCAGGCCGCCGGTCAGCACGCGCGCGAACCAGCGCGTCGCCAGGAAGCCGATGCACACGCACAGCAGCCCCGGCAGCAGGTGCTCCCACATCACCAGCAGCAGGGCCGCCAGCATCAGCAGGTAGCTGGCGACCATCACGCCGCGCGAGGCGGTGGGGCGGTAGGCGGGGGCCGCGGGGGGCGGGATCGCGGCGGAGGTGGTGGGTTGCGGCTTCTTGGCCATCCGGGGTGTCGGTGCTCTGCTCAGGACTTGTGGACGGAGCAGCCGGCGTTCAGCCGACGACCACCGCGGCGCCTTCGCCGCGCGCGGCGATCACGCCGATTTCATGCACCGATTCACCGGCCGCGCGAAGCGTGGCGGCGCAGGCGGCGGCTTCGGCCGCGTCGAGCACCACCACCATGCCGATGCCGTTGTTGAAGGTGCGGTTCATCTCGATGTCGTCGATGCCGGCCACCTTCTGCAGCCAGGCGAACAGTTCGGTCTGCGGCCAGCTGCCCTTTGTCAGGTGGGCGGCCATGCCTTCGGGCAGCACGCGGGGAATGTTCTCGAGCAGGCCGCCGCCGGTGATGTGGGCCAGCGCCTTGATCGGGTGCTTGGCCAGCGCATCGAGCACGGGCTTCACATACAGGCGGGTGGGCGCCATCACGGCTTCGCGGAAGGGCTTGCCGTCCAGCGTGGCGGGCAGGTCGGCGCCGGCACGTTCGATCACCTTGCGCACCAGGCTGAACCCGTTGGAGTGCACGCCGGCCGAGGCCAGGCCCAGCACCACGTCGCCGGGCTTGACGTTCTGGCCCGTGAGGATTTTCGATTTTTCGACCGCGCCGACCGCGAAACCCGCCAGGTCGTACTCGCCGGCGGGGTACATGCCGGGCATTTCAGCGGTTTCGCCGCCGATCAGGGCGCAGCCCGAGAGCTCGCAGCCGCGGGCGATGCCGCCGATCACGGCGGCTGCCGTGTCGATGTCCAGCTTGCCGCAGGCGAAATAGTCCAGGAAGAACAGGGGCTCGGCGCCCTGCACCAGCACGTCGTTCACGCTCATGGCCACCAGGTCGATGCCGACGGTGTCGTGCATGTTCCATTCGAAAGCCAGCTTGAGCTTGGTGCCCACGCCGTCGGTGCCGCTCACCAGCACCGGCTCCTTGTAGCGCTTGGGCACCTCGAACAG
Source organism: Variovorax sp. AC103 (assembly GCF_979254005.1). NCBI lineage: Bacteria > Pseudomonadati > Pseudomonadota > Betaproteobacteria > Burkholderiales > Comamonadaceae > Variovorax > Variovorax sp. AC103. The sequence continues at coordinate 277,981 of NZ_CEEDFC010000006.1, forward strand.
GGCGCCGAAGCCGCCGATGCCGGCCAGCACCCCTTCGCGCAGCGTCTTCTTCGCCAGCGGCTTGATGCGGTCGATCAGGGCGTCGCCTGCGTCGATATCGACACCGGCATCCTTGTAGCTGAGCGGGGTGGGCGTAGGGGAGGTCATAGATGGTCGAGGTCGGGAAGAGCGCGAAAGGCCGCGAAAGGACGCGAAAGTATGCGAAGAGGAGGAACTGAAGAGGGTGCCGGCAACCATGTTGGCCGGGCCGATAGAATTCCTCACGATTTTAAGGGCCCTCGTGGCCCCCTCCATGAACCTTCCCGGGATGAAACAGCTCGCGCTCGATATCGGCATTGCGACGGGCCCCAGCTTCGACGCCTTTTTTGCCGGCCCCAACGAGGCGGCGCTGCGCCACCTGCAAGTGTGGGTGGGCGGCGCCGGCAGCCCTGCGCTGCACTCGCCGGTGCCGACCTACCTGTGGGGCGAAGGCGGCAGTGGCAAGACCCATCTGCTCGAATCGGTGCGTGTTGCACTGAGGGAGCAGGGCGCCAGCGTGGGCTGGCTGCACGCCGGCCTGCTGGAGCCGCCCGAGTTCGACGAGCGCTGGGGCGCCGTGCTGCTCGACGACGTGCACCTCTACACCGCCGTGCAACAGCACGCGGCTTTCAACTGGTTCGTCAACGCCCAGACCCTGCAGCGCGGCGTGGTGGCCGCCGGCGCCTTGCCGCCGGCCGACCTGGCGCTGCGCGAGGACCTGCGCACCCGCCTGGGGTGGGGCCATGTGTTCCACCTGCAGGTGCTCAGCGAAAGCGAACGCCGCGCGGTGCTGCGCCAGGCGGCCGATGCGCGCGGCGTGATGCTGTCCGACGACGTGCTCGACTACATGCTGCACCGCTTCAGCCGCGACCTGGGCAGCCTGATGGAGCTGCTCACGCAGCTCGACGGCTATGCCCTGCAGACCCAACGCGCGATCACCATTCCGCTGATCCGCTCCATGCTTGAGAACGAATAAGAGCTTCCAACCAAACAATGATCAAGAAATTCATCGACAAGCTGCTTGGCAAATCCGCCGGCGGCACACAGGGCAAGAGCCGCTTCGGCAAGCGCCAGGAGGTGCCGGCGGAGGTTCACGGGATCGATCCGGCCCTGGTCGACGAACGCGCGAAAAACGTGGTCACCACGCTGCAGCAAGCGGGGTACGAGGCCTATGTGGTGGGCGGCGCGGTGCGCGACCTGCTGCTGGGGCTGCGCCCCAAGGACTTCGACGTGGCCACCAACGCCACGCCCGAGCAGGTCAAGTCGCTGTTTCGCCGTGCCTTCATCATCGGGCGGCGCTTTCGCATCGTGCACGTGGTGTACGGCCGCGGGCGCGAGCATGAGGTGATCGAGGTCTCGACCTTCCGCGCCTACATGGACAACACCGCGGCCGAGCAGGTGGCGGGCAACGAGCGCACCAGCAAAGGCGAACTCGCGAGCATGAAGCACGCCGTGGACGCCAGCGGCCGTGTGCTGCGCGACAACGTCTGGGGCCCTCAGGAAGAAGACGCGGCGCGCCGCGACTTCACCGTGAACGCCATGTACTACGACCCGGCCAACCAGGTGGTGGTCGACTATCACAACGGCATCAAGGACGCGCAGAAGCTCACGCTGCGCATGATCGGCGACCCGGCCACGCGCTACCGTGAAGACCCGGTGCGCATCATTCGCGCCATCCGCTTCTCGGCCAAGCTCGCCGCGCTGGGCTTCAAGATGGAAGCCAAGACGGCGGCGCCGCTGATCGATTCGAGCAAGCTGCTGGCCGACGTGCCGCAGAGTCGCCTGTTCGACGAAATGCTCAAGCTGTTGCAGACCGGCCATGCCATCGCGACCATCGAGCAGCTCAACAAGCTCGGCCTGGCGCGGGGCATCTACCCGCTGCTCGACGTGGTGGTGGAGCGCGCCGATCAGCCTTTCGTGAAGGCCGCCCTGCAGGACACCGACCGCCGCGTGGGCGAGGGCAAGCCCGTGGCGCCCAGCTTCCTGCTGGCCTGCGTGCTGTGGGCCGACGTGCGCGACGGCTGGGCCCAGCGCCAGGAAGGCCGCCACGGCCAGCGCCCCCAGCCGCCGTTCCCGGCGCTGCAGGACGCCATCGACGACGTGTTCAATTCGCGCATCGGCGACGTGTCGGGCCGCGGCAAGCTGGCCGCCGACATGCGCGAGATCTGGATGATGCAGCCGCGCTTCGACAAGCGCACCGGCTCCACGCCCCACAGCCTGGTCGAGCAGGCGCGCTTTCGCGCGGCCTTCGACTTCATGCGCCTGCGCGCCGACGTGGGCGAGGTGAGCGAGGCCATTGCCGAGTGGTGGCAGGAGTTCAGCACCGCCGACGACGTGCGCCGCCAGGACCTGCTGGAGCAGGTGCGCGAAGACCAGAAGGTGCGCCAGCGCGTGCGGGTGCGCGAGAACCCGCCGCCCAAGCCGCGCAGCGAGCCTGTGGTGCGCCAGGCCCCGGGCGTCGAGACGGATTCGGACGAAGAGGTCGAAGTCGAAGCCGGTGCCGTGCCCCCCGACGGCGAAGCAGCCGCGCCGCGCAAGCGCCGGCGCCGCCGCAAGCCGCGTCCCGCGGGCGGTGGCGACGGCGGTGGTGAGGGCGGCGGCCACGCCGCTGGCGAATGAGCGCGCCGGACCGGCCGGACGGCGGCAGGAAGAGCCCCGCGGCCAAGGCCATTGCCAAGGTAAGCAAGGTGAGCAAGGTCCCCAAGGCCGCGCCACCGCGCAGCACCGGGGGCAAGCCCCCGACGGCCGGCGCCCGAAGCGGCCCGCCCGCGCGCCGCTCGCCCGCCCGCGCCCCCACGAGCCGCCCGCGCGGTCCGCGCGAGGACTACCCGACCGTGCAGGCCTTTGTAGCCATCGGCGCCAACCTGGGCGATGCCGAGGCGGCCGTGAAGGCGGCCATGGCCGCCATCGGCGCGCTGCAGCGCACCCAGGTGACGGCCCGTTCGTCGCTCTACCGCAGCGAACCGGTGGATGCCGAAGGCCCCGATTTCGTCAACGCCGTGGTGGCCGTGCGCACCGGCCTGGATGCCGAGCAGTTCCTCGTGGCGTTGCAGCGCCTGGAAACGCAGGCCGGCCGCGAACGGCCTTTTCCCAATGCACCGCGCACGCTCGACCTCGATCTGCTGATGCACGGCAACTCGGTGATGGACACGCCCACGCTGACCCTGCCGCACCCCCGCATGCGCGAGCGCGCCTTCGTGCTGAAGCCGCTGGCTGAAATCGCACCCGACAAGGTGCCGCGCGCGGCGCTGGCACGCGTCACGGGACAGGTGGTCAAGCGCATCGTCTGACGCAGCGGCGCTGCTGCTTTACGCACTCGATCTCGCCGGAACAACCGGTGTTCGCGGTCAGCGGGCATTGGCGGCCGGCCATGCGGGGGCTTGACTGGCCGGCGTGCTGCTGATCGTGGCGCTGCGCCTGGGCGGCATCCACGGCGGCTGGCACTTGCCGGTGCTGCGCTTGCAGGGCTGAATTCGAGGCCAGCGGGGCGTGCGCGCAGCGCTTCAAAAGCCGGTCCGTGCGGGCCGGGCCGTCATGCCCGTTAAACTTCGCCGGTTTTTCATGAAGGCGTCATACCGTTGTGGTTGTGGCGCACCCCAGGAGTTTCCATGTTCGGCAAGCTGCTGCCCCGCGAGGGCAATTTCTTCGAGATGTTCAACCAGCACGCCGATCGCATCGTCGAGGCGGCGAGGGCTTTCGAGCAACTCGTCGCCAACTACAACGACGTGCACCTGCGCGAGCAGTACAACCGCGATGTCGACAACGCGGAGCGCGCCGCCGACCGCGTGACGCACGACGTCAACCGGCTGATCCACAAGACCTTCATCACGCCCATCGACCGCGAGCAGATCCACAAGCTCATCAACACGATGGACGACGTGGCCGACCTGATCCAGGACTCGGCCGAGACCATGGCGCTGTACGACGTGCGCCACATGACCGACGAGATCGTGCGCCTCACGGCCCTGAGCGTGAAGTGCTGCGACCGCCTGAAGGACGCCGTCAAGTTCCTCGGCAAGATCGCCGATCCGGCGGTGGCCGAGGCGGTGCTCAAGACCTGCGAGGAAATCGACCGCCTCGAATCGGACGCCGACCGCGTGATGCGCAGCGCCATGAGCAAGCTGTTCCGCGAGGAGCCCGATGTGCGCGAGGTGATCAAGCTCAAGGCGATCTACGAGCTGCTGGAAACGATCACCGACAAGTGCGAGGACGTGGCCAACGTGATCGAGGGCATCGTCCTCGAGAACTCCTGAGCGGGTAGCCACGCATGGCAACGGTTCAGGTCGCCCTCTGGGTGGTGATGGTGCTGGTCGCGCTGGCGATCCTGTTCGACTTCATGAACGGATTCCACGACGCCGCGAATTCGATCGCGACGGTGGTCTCCACCGGCGTGCTCAAGCCGGGGCAGGCCGTGGTGTTCGCGGCATTTTTCAACCTGATCGCGATCTTCATCTTCCACCTGAGCGTGGCGGCCACGGTGGGCAAGGGCATCGCCCAGCCCGGCGTGGTCGACGTGCATGTGGTGTTCGGTGCGCTCGTCGGTGCCATCAGCTGGAACCTGGTCACCTGGTACTACGGCATTCCGAGCAGCTCGTCGCACGCGCTCATCGGCGGCATCGTGGGCGCGGTGATCGCCAAGACCGGCACCAGCGGGCTGGTGGCCTCGGGCATCTGGAAGACGGTGGCCTTCATCTTCGTGTCGCCGCTGCTGGGCTTCCTGCTGGGCTCGATGATGATGATCGCGGTGGCCTGGGGCTTCAGGCGCGCCACGCCGTCGCGGGTGGACCGCTGGTTCCGGCGGCTGCAGCTGGTTTCGGCCGGCGCCTACAGCCTGGGCCATGGCGGCAACGACGCGCAGAAGACCATCGGCATCATCTGGATGCTGCTGATCGCCACCGGCTACGCCTCGGCCAGCGACGCCGCGCCGCCGCTGTGGACCATCGTGAGCTGCTACACCGCGATTGCGCTGGGCACCATGTTCGGCGGCTGGCGCATCGTGAAGACGATGGGCCAGAAGATCACCAAGCTCAAGCCCGTGGGCGGCTTCTGCGCCGAGACGGGCGGGGCGCTGACCCTGTTCCTGGCCACCGCGCTGGGCATTCCGGTGTCGACCACCCACACCATCACGGGCGCCATCGTCGGCGTCGGCTCCACGCAGCGCGCGAGCGCGGTGCGCTGGGGCGTGGCGGGGAACATCGTGTGGGCGTGGATCTTCACGATCCCGGCGTCGGCCTTCGTGGCGGCGATTGCCTACTGGATCAGCATCCAGCTGTTCTGATCGCTATTGCGAAATCTTCCGGCCTTCTTCGATCTGGTGTTCGAAGTAGCGCTGGAAGCTGAACACGATGCTGGCCATCAGGATCGTGCTGCCGAAGAACAGCGACATCACCACCGCGCCGATGGTGAACCAGTTGGTCTGGCCCGGCTTGGCATCCGACGGCGCGCTTGCGTTGAAGCGCGCATTCCACTTCTCGGGTGTCATCAGGCCGTAGACGATGGCCACCAGCGCGCAGCCCGCGATGGTGAAGCCCAGCAACGGAATCAGCGCCCAGCTCAGGCCGTCGTCCACGCCGTACAGGCGCACGCGTTCGATGCCGTAGACGCCCAGCGCCGTGGGAATGGGCAGCAGCCAACCAAGCCAGTCGCCGACGCCGCGCAGGTAGAAGCGGTGCAGTCCCAGCGGGCCGCCAAGGAAGGTGAGCCAGGCGGCGGTGGTCTTGTTTTTCATTCCGGTGTCATTCAGAGTCATTCGGGCTTGGTGGTGCTGCCTTCGCCGAGCACCTTCTCCATCAGGACCACGTCGCGCCATTCGCCGAACTTCCAGCCGCAGTCCTTCAGCACGCCGACGTGGGTGAAGCCCTGGCTGCGGTGCACCCCGACGGAACCGGCGTTGGCCGAGTCGCCGATCACCGCGATCAGCTTGCGCACGCCTGCGGCTTCGGCTGCTTGCGACAGCGCCGCCAGTAGCTTCGCGCCCAGACCCTTGCCGCGCGCTGACTCCGACATGTAGATCGAGTCCTCGGCCGAAAAACGGTAGGCCGGGCGCGGCTTGAACCAGTTGCAGTAGGCAAAACCCAACACTTCGCCATTTTCTTCGGCAACCAGGTACGGCAGTTTCTTGCCCAGCACGTCGGCGCGACGGGCGGCCATGTCGGTGGGGGAGGGAGGCTCTGTTTCGAAGGTGCCGGTGCCGTTCAGCACGTGGTGGGCATAGATGGCCGTGACGGCTGCAACGTCTTCGTCGCGGCTGGGGCGGATGGTGAGGGGCATGCGGGTGAAAACAGGTGGCGCGAGGCCGGAATTCGGAGAAAACGCGTGTCGGGCTATAATCGCAGGCTTTTCAGCGTGTCGCTGGCCGGGTGGCCATGTCGCGTGTCTCGACGCTGGAAGAACATTGTGAGCGGGCCTCTTCTTCATCCATAGGGCCTGCTGACCACCCAAGGATAAATCATGGTCGTCATTCGACTTTCCCGCGGCGGCTCCAAAGGCCGTCCGTTCTTCAACATCGTCGTGTCGGACAAGCGCGTTCGCCGCGATGGCCGTTTCATCGAGCGTCTGGGTTTCTACAACCCGACCGCCAAGGAAAACGAAGAAAGCATCCGTATTGCCCAGGACCGCCTGGCCTACTGGAAGAGCGTCGGCGCACAAGCTTCGCCCACCGTTCTGCGCATCATCAAGCAAGCTGCTTCGGCAGCACCCAAGGCGGCGGCCTAAGCCGTCCCGCACGGCGATGTTGCCCGCACTCGAAACCGCCGAATTGCCGGCGGACGCGATCGAAGTAGGGCGCATCGCCGATGCATGGGGCATCAAGGGCTGGTTCAAGGTCCTGCCCCACAGCGCCCAGCCCGAGGCGCTTTTTTCTTCCAAGCGTTGGTTCCTGCAGGCCCCCGGGGCTGCGGCGAGCGGCGCTTTCCGGCTCGCGATCCGCGAAGCCAAAGAACATTCCAGCTGCATCGTCGCCACGTCCGACGATGTGCCCGATCGCAACGCGGCCGAAGCGCTGCGCGGCGCGCGCGTGTTCGTGTCGCGTTCGAGCTTTCCAACGGCCGGCGACGACGAGTACTACTGGGTCGACCTGATCGGCCTGTCGGTGGTCAACCGCGAAGGCGTCGTGCTCGGCGAGGTTCGCGAGCTGCTTGCTACCGGTCCGCAGACCACGCTGGTGCTCGCCGCCGAAGAAGACGGCAAGGCCGTCGAGCGCATGGTGCCCTTCGTCTCCGTCTTCGTCGACAAGGTCGACCTGCCCGGCCGCCTGATCACGGTCGACTGGCAACCCGAATACTGACCGGCGACTGCGCGCATGCGCTTCGACGTCCTCACGCTGTTTCCCGAACTGTTCGCGCCTTTCATGGCCAGCGGCGTGACGCGCCGCGCCTACGAGTCGAAGCAAGTCGAGGTGGTGCTGTGGAACCCGCGCGATTTCGCCCCTGGCAACTACAAGCGTGTGGACGACCGCCCGTTCGGCGGTGGCCCCGGCATGGTCATGATGGCGCAGCCGTTGTCGGCTTGCCTCGACGCGGCGCTCGCGGCCCGCGGCGCAGAAGCACCCGTCGTGCTGTTTTCTCCCATCGGCGAGGCGTTGCGGCATGCATCGGTCGAGCGTTGGTCGGCCAGCAAGGGTGCGGTGCTGGTCTGCGGGCGCTATGAAGGTATTGACCAGCGTTTCATCGACACGCGCGTCACGCACCAGATCAGCCTCGGCGATTTCGTTCTCTCCGGCGGAGAGATCGCGGCCATGGCGCTGCTCGATGCGGTCGCGCGTTTGCAGCCGGGAGTGCTCGGCGACGAAGCCAGCCACGTGCAGGACAGCTTCAATCCCGCCCTCGACGGCCTGCTCGACTGCCCGCACTACACCCGGCCCGAGCAATGGAACGGGCAGGGCGTGCCGGCGCCGTTGCTTTCGGGCCACCATGTGCAGATCGAGCGGTGGCGGCGCGACCAGCGCCTGGCCATCACGGCCGCACGGCGCCCCGAACTGATCGACGCGGCCCGCGCGGCGGGACGCCTTGCCAAGGCCGATGAGGCCGCGCTGAAAAAAAAGCTATAATCTCGGGCTCCCCGATCCTCTGCCCGGCCGCGCCGGACTTTTCGCCGGTTCATCCGATGAAAGCCCAGGCGCCCTTTGTGTAGCCCGACACGATCGACTATCAGGAAATCATGAACCTCATCCAGACCCTCGAGCAGGAAGAAATTTCCCGCCTCGGCAAAACCATTCCCGATTTCATGCCCGGTGACACGGTCATCGTCAGCGTGAGCGTCGTCGAAGGCACCCGCAAGCGCGTGCAGGCCTACGAAGGCGTCGTGATCGCCAAGCGCAACCGTGGCCTCAACAGCGGCTTCACCGTGCGCAAGATCTCCAGCGGCGAAGGCGTGGAGCGTACGTTCCAGACCTACAGCCCGCTGATCGCCGGCATCGAAGTCAAGCGCCGCGGCGATGTGCGCCGCGCCAAGCTGTACTACCTGCGCGAGCGCAGCGGTCGTTCGGCACGCATCAAGGAAAAGCTGCCGAGCAAGTCGACGGCCGCTGCCAAATAAGCAGTCCTGTCGTGCAAGAAAAGCCGCCGCTCTGGCGGCTTTTTGCATTGGTGCCCCGCACGAAAAGACAGCTTGGCTTTTTTACGCTCTACTCGAAGCCTCTTGACCTCTTTCTCCTCCACCGTCGCTTCCATGCAACCCGCTCCCCTCGAACCCATCAATGCCGTGGTGCCGCCCACGCTGCTGCAGTTCGATCCGCGCGAGGCGCCCTTCGTGGACGGCAGCGACGGCTTGCCCGCGGTGGCGGCCGACCAGTTGACGGCGCAGGCGTTGCGCGCGCGCTTCGCCGCGCCGCCCGTGTGGGAGCCCGAGCTCAGGCGCGAGCCCCGCATGATCGACCGCCCGCCCGCGCAGGCCGCCGTGCTGGTGCCGATCGTGCAGCGTCCCCACGGCGCGACCGTGCTGCTCACCGAGCGCACCACGCACCTGTCGAACCACTCGGGCCAGGTGGCGTTTCCGGGCGGCCGCGTCGACCCGGAAGACGCCAACATTTCCGCCGCCGCATTGCGCGAGGCATGGGAAGAGGTCGGCCTGTCGGCGCAGTTCATCGAAGTGCTCGGCAGTCTTCCGACCTACACCACGGTGACTTCTTTCATCGTGACGCCGGTTGTCGCGCTGGTGCAGCCCGACTTCGAACTCACCATCAATCCCTACGAAGTGGCCCATGCCTTCGAGGTGCCGCTGGCCTGGTTGATGGACCCTGCCAACCACCGCCGCCATTCGGTGAGCGCGGTGGACGGCCGCCGGCGCGAGTGGTATTCGATGCCCTACCAAGACGGGCCCGACGAGCGCTTCGTCTGGGGCGCGACCGCAGGCATGCTGCGCAATCTCTACCGCTTCCTCGCCGCCTGAGTCTCTTGCGCGCAGGGCCCGAATCTTCGGGCGCTCTCGCTATCATCGAAGGATGAGCTTTTTTGCCATCCTGTGCGCGCTGCTGATCGAGCAGGTGCGGCCGCTGGGCCCGCACAATCCCGTGTACGGCGGGGTTCTGGCGTGGACACGCTGGACCAGCCGCAACTTCGACGCGGGCAAGCCGCACCACGGATGGATCGCCTGGGGGCTCGCGGTCTTCGTGCCCACGCTCTTGTCGCTGGGCGTGCACTGGCTGCTGGTGCTCACGCTCGGCCTGCCCTTCGCGGTGCTGTGGAGCATTGCGGTGCTCTACGTCACGCTGGGCTTCAGGCAGTTCAGTCATCACTTCACCGACATCCGCGATGCGCTCGACGAGGGCGACGAGCCGCTCGCGCGCTCGCTGCTTGCGCACTGGCAGGGTGTGGATGCGGCCGACCTGCCGCGCAGCGAAATCGTGCGCCACGTCATCGAGCATTCGGTGATCGCCGCGCACCGCCATGTGTTCGGCGTGCTGGCGTGGTTCTCGGTCATTGCGGCGATCGGACTCGGGCCGGCCGGCGCGGTGTTCTACCGCATGAGCGAGTTCGTCTCGCGCTACTGGGCGCACAAGAACGGCGCCGCGGTGCAACCGTCGAGTGTCGCGGTGCAGGAGGCCGCGGGGCGTGCCTGGCACGCGATCGACTGGCTCCCCGCGCGCATCACCGCGCTGGGCTTCGCGGTGGTCGGCAGCTTCGAGGAAGCCATCGACTGCTGGCGCAACGACGCGCAGCGCTTCCCCAACGAAAACGACGGCGTGATCCTCGCTGCGACGTCGGGCGCGGTCAACGTGCGCCTGGGCGGTGGCTCGCTGAGCCCGATTCCCGTCGCCGATTCGCTGTCGCGCGCCCAGGCCGGCGAATCAATGGCCGACGGCCGTCGTACCGACAGCGGCAGCACGCCTGGGCGAGAGCCCGAGCCTGGCCACCTGCGCAGCGTCGTGGGCCTGGTCTGGCGCTCGGTCGTCATGTGGATGGTGCTGCTGGCCTTGCTGACCTTGGCTCGCCTGCTGGGCTGAGCCGCAGGAGAATTTCATGACTACCGCAGTGCCGGCTTTCTGGAGCCCGCGCATCGGCGCGCTCGAGCCCTACGTGCCCGGAGAGCAGCCGCGCATCGAGAACCTCGTCAAGCTCAACACCAACGAGAACCCGTACCCGCCGTCGCCGATGGCCATCGAGGCGATCCGGCGCGCGGCCGAGCACGGGCTTGAGCGCTACCCGGACCCGACCTCGCTCGCCTTGCGCGAAGCGGTCGCGCGGCGGCATGGGCTGCAGGCCGACCAGGTGTTCGCGGGCAACGGCTCCGACGAGGTGCTCGCGCACGCGTTCTTCGCGTTCTTCCAGCAGGCCGCGCCGCTGCTCATGCCCGATGTGAGCTACAGCTTCTACAAGGTCTATGCGCAGCTGTACGGCATCGACTGCGCGCTGCAGCCGTTGGACGACGGCCTGCGCATCGACATCGACGCCCTGGCGGCGCGTGCCCGCGAAGGCTGCGCGGGCATCGTCATCGCAAACCCCAACGCACCGACGGGCATCGGCCAGCCGCTGTCGCGCATCGAGCAGCTGCTTCGGGCCTGCCCCGAGCGCGTGGTGCTGGTGGACGAGGCGTACATCGACTTCGGCGGCGAAAGCGCGCTGCCGCTGATCGACAAATATCCGAACCTGCTGGTGGTGCAGACGCTCTCCAAGGCGCACTCGCTGGCGGGCCTTCGGGTCGGTTTCGCCTGCGGGCAGGCCCACCTGATCGACGCCCTGGTGCGCGTGAAGGACAGCTTCAACTCCTACCCGATCGACCGGCTGGCCTCGGCCGGCGCGGTGGCCGCGCTCGACGACGAGGCCTGGTTCCGCGGCACGCGCGACAAGATCGTCGACACCCGCGAAGGGCTGTGTCTGCAGCTCGAAGACCTGGGTTTCGAGGTGCTGCCCTCGCAAGCCAACTTCGTCTTTGCGCGCCATGCGCAGCGCGACGCCGCTGAACTCGCCGCACTGCTGCGCGAGCGCGCCGTGCTGGTGCGGCATTTCAGGCAGGCGCGCATCGCGCAGTACCTGCGCATCAGCATCGGCACCCGAGAGCAGTGCGGCGCGCTGGTGCAGCGACTGCAGGATATTCTTGGCCCCCATTCTTGAAGGAACTCCCGGCCATGCCGACCCATGACTCCGACCCGCGCTCAGCGGCCTGCGCAAGCTTCTGGCAAGCGGTGAGCGTCCAGCTCGACAGCCTTCGCACCCTGCCCGGGCACGAACTGGTGCCGGCGTTGAACGCACTGCTGCAGCCCCTCTTTCCACGCCTGGCCGCGGAGGTGGCCGGTGAGCCGCCCGCATTCAAGCTCGTGCTAACCGCCCATGGCTCGATGGACGACTTCGACGACGTCATGGCGCTGGTGCAGAGCAGCCCCGCGTTGCCGCAGGTCGAGGTGGAGGCTTTCCGTCAGCGCACGGGCCAGGGCTTCGGTATTCGCATGGGCGACTTCGAGCTGGCGAGTTCCGACATTCTCGTGAAGCACGAGCCCTACGACGGCTTGGTGGCGCTGGAGATCGGCTTCGCCAAGCCCATTCCCATGGACATGCGGGACCACGCGCGCCACATGAGCCTCATCATGCTCGACCACATCCTGGGCGAGTACGACACGGCGGTGAAGGTCGGCCCGGTCGACTATGCCGACGCCGGCGACAGCGCGGGTTTCGACGGCGTGTCGCTCGACGACTTCGTGCCGGTGTTCGACGCCTGCTGGCGCGACGAACTCGGCCACACCGGTGTGTTTCCCACGGGCGAGCACGCCTGGTCGGGCCTGACCGCCACGCGCGAAGCCGAGGACGGCAGCGAGATCGAGATGGTCGTGATGCGCAACGACACGGCCGCCGCGCTGCTGGGCCGTGCGGACCTGGGCCACCACCTGTCGGCCGCGATCCCGGTGGAATCGGGCGAAGAACTGGAAGCGGCCCGCGTCTACGAAGACCGGCTGACCGCGCTGCTGCAGACGCACGAGACGGGCTGCTGCACGCACGTCGTCCTGGAAGAGGGTGTACGCACCGTCAACTTCCAGGTGGCCGATGCCGCTGCGGCGATCGCGCATGCGCAGTCGCTGCAAGAGGACATGGACCTTCCCGTGACGCTGGAGCTTGCCTTCGACCCGACCTGGAAGTCCTACCGCGTCTGGCTCGGCTGACGCCGGCGCTTCAGTAGCGCTTCTGGCTCAGCTCGGCGAACAGCTCGCCGTAGATCTTGTAGCGGCTCGGGCTGATGCCGTTGCCCGTTTCGTTGGCCGCCCCCACGTTGGCGATCACGCCGCAGCCCGGCTCGTGCAGGTGGGTGCAGTTGTAGAACTTGCAGTCGCCCATGTGTTCGGCGATGTCGGGCATCAGGCCGGCAAGTTGCATCGGTTCGATGTGGTTCAGGCCGAATTCCTGGAAGCCCGGCGAATCGATCAGGCCTGTGGTGCGGGCTTCGTCGATCCAGTACCAGGTGGTGCTCGTGGTCGTGTGCTTGCCCGAATTCAGCGCCTGCGAGATCTCCTGCGTCAGCACGGTGGCGCCCGGCACCAGCAGGTTGGTCAGCGTGCTCTTGCCCGAGCCCGAAGGGCCCAGCACCAGCGTGCACTTGCCCGCGAGCAGCTTCATCAGCGAGGCGTAGTCGGCCTCGCCCGATGCCTTCAGCGACAGCGGCAGCACGCCGTGGTGCATGCGCCGGTAGGGCGCCAGCTTGGCCCAGGCGCGCGCGAAGGGCTCGACCAGGTCGCTCTTGTTGAGCGCGATGATGGGTGTGATGCGCTCGGCCTGGGCCGCGATCAGCGCACGTGCCAACTGATGCTCGGAGAACTCCGGCTCGGCGGCGATCAGGATCAGCACGTGGTCGAGGTTGGCCGCGAACGACTTGGTGCGGATCTCGTCCTGCCGGTAGAACAGGTTGCGCCGCGGTAGCACCTGCTCGATGGTGCCTTCGTCCTCGCTGGCCTGCCAGAGCACGCGGTCGCCGACCACGGCCTGGCTCTTCTTGCCGCGCGGGTGGCAGATCAGGCGCTCGCCCGCGGGCGTTTCGACCAGGCAGTGACGGCCGTGGCTGGCGACAACAAGACCGTCGTTCAGCGTCTTCGCAGCGGATGCTGCGGAAGCGGCGGTGCTGCTCGACTTAGCCAAGTGCGCGGTCCGTCATGCGGCGGGACCGGGGCTTGCGACCAGCGCATCGGCCTGGCGCGCGCAGTCGAAGTCGGTGGCTGAGAGGCCTCCCACGTCGTGCGTGTTGAAGCGCACCACGCAGCGGTTGTAGTGCACCGAAAGGTCGGGGTGATGGTCCTGTGTGTGCGCCACGAAGGCCAGCGCATTCACGAAGGCGATGGTTTCGAAGTAGTTGGCGAAGGTGAAGGTCTTTTCGATGGCGACGTCGGCGCCGTCGCCGGTGAGCTTCCAGCCGTCGAGGCGCGCCAGGGCGGCCACGATTTCGGTGGCGCTCAGCGCTTTGCGTGCGGGAAGGTTCTTCCAGTCTTTGGGCTTGAACATGCTGCTCATGAGGGGCTTCGCGAAGAAATGAAAAGTGGATGCATCACGCCGAGGCCGTCATGCGCGCAAGGCGCTCGGAGGCGGGCGGATGGGAGTAGTAGAAGCTCACGAACAGCGGGTCCGGCGTGAGCGTCGAGGCGTTGTCCTGGTAGAGCTTGAGCAGGGCGGCCGACAGGTCGGCGCCGCTGGTCTGCGCCACGGCATAGGCATCGGCTTCGAACTCATGCTTGCGCGACAGGCGGGCGGGCAGCGGTGCAATGAAGAAGCCGAACACCGGCACCGCCAGCATGAACAGCAGCAGCGCCAACGCATTGTTGGGTGCGGTGAGGTTGGGTTGCACGCCCAGTCCGGCATAGAACCATACCTGCGTCGACACCCAGCCCAGCAGCGCGAAGCCCGCCAGGCTCAGCGCGAACATGGCAACGAGCCGCTTGACGATGTGGCGGTGCTTGAAGTGGCCGAGTTCGTGGGCGAGCACTGCTTCGACCTCGCTGGCGTTCAGCTGCCGCAGCAGCGTGTCGTAGAACACCACGCGCTTGCTGGCACCGAAGCCGGTGAAGTAGGCATTGGCGTGCGCGCTGCGCGTGCTGCCGTCCATCACGAACAGGCCCTTGGCCGCGAAGCCGCAGCGCTTCATGAGCGCCGTGACGCGCGCCTTCAGCGTGGGATCGTCCAGCGGCTTGAACTTGTTGAACAGCGGGGCGATGAAGGTCGGGTAGATCAGCATCAGCAACAGGTTGAAGCCCATCCACGCACCCCAGGCCCACAGCCACCAGAGCTGTCCAGCGGCACCCATGAGCCAGAGGATCAGGGCGGCGATCGGCAGGCCGATCACGGCGCCGAGCAAGGTCGACTTGAGCGTGTCGGCCAGCCAGAGCTTCCAGGTCATCTTGTTGAAGCCGAAGCGCTCCTCGAGCCGGAAGGTCTGCCAGAGCGTGAAAGGAAGCTCCAGCAGCCCGCCGATCAAGGCGAAGGCGCCCAGCAGCACCAGTTGCTGCACCATGCCGCCGCCGAGCCACAGGAGCAGCAGCTTGTTGAGCACGTCGAGCCCCCCGAGAAGCGTCCAGCCCAGCAGCAATGCTGCGCTCCAGGCCATCTCGATGAGGCCGAGGCGCGCCTTGGCGATGGTGTAGTCGGCCGCCTTCTGGTGGGCGGCGAGGGTGATGGTCTGCGCGAAGGCGGGCGGGACCGTGCCGCGGTGCTGCGCCACATGGCGCACCTGCCGCGAGGCCAGCCAGAACTTCACGAGCAGCCCCGCAACCAGCGCAACCGCAAAGGCAATGGTGAAGATGAGCGAATAGGACATGGAGCGGCGAGTTTAGTCCCCGGTATCTGGGGCCGCAGGCCTTCGACGACAATCCTGCGATGCCCGAATCCATCGCCCCGACACCCCCGGCCGCCGTGCCCACCCTGAAGAAGAGCGACCTGAACCTGGTCTGGCTGGACTGCGAAATGAGCGGACTGGACCCCGACAAGGAGTTCCTGCTCGAAATTGCCGTGGTCGTGACCGGTCCCGACCTCACGCCCCGCATCGACGGTCCCGTGCTGGTCATTCACCAGAGCGATGCCGTGCTCGACGCCATGGACGCCTGGAACAAGGGCACCCACGGCCGCAGCGGCCTGATCGACAAGGTGAAGGCCTCCACGCTGGACGAAGCCGCCGCCGAGCAGCAGTTGCTGGAATTCATCGCCAAGTACATCCCGCGCAGCGGCTCGCCCATGTGCGGCAACACCATCGGTCAGGACCGGCGCTTCCTGGTCAAGTACATGCCCAAGCTGGAGGCGTACTTCCACTACCGCAACCTCGACGTCAGCACCCTCAAGGAGCTGGCCAAGCGCTGGAAGCCCACCGCCTACAGCAGCTTCAAGAAGCAGCAGGCGCACACCGCGCTGGCCGACGTGCACGAGTCCATCGAGGAACTGGCGCACTATCGCGAGACTTTCCTGAAGCTGACCGACTGATTAAACAAAGTCAGCGGACAAAGGACTAGGTAAAACCCCGAGTTCGTGCCATAATCGCAGGCTTCGCTGATCAGGCAGGTATTTCAAGCCCGGCCAGCGACTCTTGCATCTCCCTATCTTGCACACCGCGCCCGATCGCATTCGCTGATCAAAAAGGGCCACAGCCTCAGGCGTCAGCCCGAAGTTGAATGTCGTTGGATGGTTGATGTTTTTAACCACCAACGGGGCGCCGCCTACGGCAGCGCTCGCGTTTGAGATTGATATTCATGACCGACGCTTTTGAAGCGCAGGGCGAATTCGCGCCTGTGCAATCCTCTACCCATAACGAATTCACCGCTCCGGTGGACACCGTGTCCGAGGCCCCCATTCTCGAGGCGCTCGACGCAGCCGCTCCCGAAGTGGCCGCAGTGGAAGAACCCGCTCTGCCCAACGGCTTTGTCCGCCTGGGCCTCGCCCCTGAACTGATCGCCGCCGTGGCCGACCTGGGCTTCACCCAGCCCACCACCGTGCAAGACAAGGTGATCCCGCTGGCCATGGGCGGTGAAACCGGCCAGGACGGCAAGGCCCGTTTCGTCGACCTGATGGTCTCCAGCCAGACCGGTTCGGGCAAGACCGCCGCCTTCCTGCTGCCCGTGCTGCACACGCTGCTCAAGCGCCAGGCCGAAGCCGAAGCTGAAGCCAAGGCCGAGTTCCAGCGCCTGGCCGCCGAAGCTGCCGCCCGCGGCGAAGCCGCGCCGAAGAAGCCCAAGCGCAAGGACCCGACCAACACCCGTCATTTCAAGGCTGCCACTCCTGGCGCCCTGATCCTGTGCCCGACGCGCGAACTCGCGCAGCAGGTCGCGCACGACGCCATCGAGCTGGTCAAGCATTGCCGCGGCCTGCGCATTGCCAACGTGGTGGGCGGCATGCCTTACCAGTTGCAGATCGCCAAGCTGCAGAACGCCGACCTCGTGGTTGCCACCCCCGGCCGTCTGCTCGACCTGCAACGCTCGTCGCAGCTCAAGCTCGACCAGGTCAAGTTCCTGGTGGTCGACGAAGCCGACCGCATGCTCGACCTCGGCTTCTCCGACGACCTGGCCGAAGTCAACCAGCTCACCATCGAGCGCCAGCAGACCATGATGTTCAGCGCCACCTTCGCGCCGCGCATCCAGCAGCTGGCCCAGCGCGTCATGCGCGAGCCGCAACGCATCACCATCGACAGCCCGCAGGAAAAGCACGCCAACATCAAGCAGTCGCTGTACTGGGCGGACAACAGCCAGCACAAGCGCAAGCTGCTCGACCACTGGCTGCGTGACACCACCATCAACCAGGCCATCGTGTTCGCGAGCACGCAGGTCGAGTGCGACGGCCTCGCCGCCGACCTGCAGCAAGACGGCTTCAGCGCCGTGGCACTGCATGGCGCCCTGAGCCAGGGCCTGCGCAACCGCCGCCTGATGGCGCTGCGCCAAGGCCAGGTCCAGATCCTGGTGGCCACCGACGTTGCTGCCCGCGGCATCGACGTGCCGACCATCACCCACGTCTTCAACTTCGGCCTGCCGATGAAGGCCGAGGACTATACGCACCGCATCGGCCGCACCGGCCGTGCAGGCCGCGACGGCCTGGCCATCACCTTCGCCGAGTTCCGCGATCGCCGCAAGATCATGGACATCGAGCAGTACAGCCGCCAGCAGTTCAAGGCGGAAGTGGTGCCGGGCATGGAGCCGCAGCAGCGCATGCCGCAATCGCGTCCGCCGATGGGCGAGTACCGCGGCGGCCGTGGCGACAACCAGTCGCGCGATCGCAAGTTCGGCGGCGCTCCGCGTGGCAATGGCGGCGGCTTCGGCGGCGGCAATGGCGGCGGCAACTATGCAGGCGCCAGCGGCTTCAACGACCGTGGTTCGCGTCCCCCGGCCCCCCGTGGCGGCGGCTTCGGCGGCCAGGGTGGTGGCGGCCATAACGCCGGTTTCGGCGGCGGCCGTGACGAAGGCGGCAACAACGGCGGCGGCTTCGGTCGCAAGCCGGGTTGGGGCGACAGCGCCCCGCGCGGTGGCAGCAACCATGGCGGCCGTGGCGACTTCGCTCCCCGCGAAGGTTTCGCACCGCGTGAAGGCTTCGCACCCCGCGAGGGCTTCGCTCCCCGCGGCAATGGCGCAGGCCATGGCGGCCCGGGCAAGGTGTTCGTGCCCCGTGACGCGCAAAAGCGCAGCTTCAAGCCCACGCGCTGATCCCCTGCGAACGGCCTGACAGCCGCTTCGCCCCCCAAAGCCCGCGCTTCTCACGAACGCGGGCTTTTTCATTTCGGGTTTCCGAGCAGGCCGGTGCAGTCGAATTTTGATTGACACCTGAATCGATGAAAAGTAATGTAATAGCGCATTGCTTCCCCGGGTCCGTCCTGCGGCCACCGGTTCATCGACACCTGCTTTTCGACTTTCGACATGAAAATTGCGATTCTTGGGGGTGGTCATGGCGCCTATGCGGCCGCCGCTGACCTGTCTGAAACCGGCCACGAAGTGCGCCTGTGGCGTCGCGATGCCGCGGCGCTCGCGCCGCTCGTGCATGCCGGCGCCATCACGCTGAAAGATGCCGACGGTGTGCGCGAGGTGCCCATCGCGCTGGCCACCGCCGATATCGGCGCGGCTCTGAAAGGCGCCGAACTCATCGTCGTTCCCACGCCCGCCATTGCCCAGCACGACATCGCGCTCGCCATGGCGCCGCACCTGGTCGACGGCCAGGTCGTGTTCCTGCCGCCGGGCACCTTCGGCAGCTACGTGATGGCGAAGACCGTCAAGGAGGCCGGCAGCCGCGCCGACGTCGCCTGGGCCGAGACCGGCACCTTGCCCTACCTGGCGCGCAAGCACGGCGAGCGCGAGGTGAACGTCACCATCCGCGCGATCCGGCTGCCCACGGGCGTCTATCCGGCGCGCAGGGAGGCGCAGGCCATCGAGGTGATTCGCCAGGCCTACCCGGCCGTGCACGGCTGCGGCGACGCACTGTCGGGCGCGCTCATGAATGCCGGCCCCGTCATCCACCCGCCGCTGATGGTGATGAACGCCGCGCCGCTGCAGCACTTCGAGCGCTGGGACATCCACAACGAAGGCACCCAGCGCGCCGTGCGCGACGTGACCGACCGCCTCGACCAGGAGCGCATCGCGGTGCGGGAAGCCTTCGGCCAGGGCGCGCCGCACTATCCGCTGGCCGACCACTACGACAACGACCGGTGGATGTACGGCGACGCGCACAAGCAGCTCGTGAAGTCGGGCGACTGGCGCGAGAACATCGACCTGCACACGCACCGCTACATCACGGAAGACACCGAGCTCGGCCTGGCATTTCTCGCATCGGCTGCGCGCCATGCCGGCGTCGACGCGCCCATCGCGCACGGCCTGCTGGCCATCGTCGGCGGCTTTCTCGGCCGCGACCTGCGACGCGGCCCGCGCACCTTCGAAAGCCTGGGCCTCGCCGACCTGAGCGCGTCGCAACTGCGCCAGAGGCTGCACGATGGCGAATGACGCCGCGCTGCCCCGTTTCGCCGCGGTCGGCGCGGGCCGCATGGGGCGCGGCATCGCCATCGCGTTCGCATATGCGGGGCACCGCATCTCGCTGATCGACCTGCGCCAGCGCAGCGGCGATGCGTGGCAGCGCCTGCGCGACGAGGCGAAGGCCGAAATCGAGGCCAGCCTGTTGGGCCTGGCGCAGCTCGGCGTGATCGATGCATCGCAGGTCGAGCGCATCGCCGCGCGCGTGGATTTCGTCGACGCAGCCGCCGCGCCGCAAGCGCTCGCCGCGGCCGAGCTCGTGTTCGAAGGCGTGCCCGAGACCATCGAAGCCAAGCGCGAGGCGTTCGAGCACATCAACCGCCACTGCCGCGACGATGCCATCCTCACCTCCACCACCAGCAGCATCCTCGTGACGCAGCTGGCCGCGTTGGTGCGGCTGCCGGAGCGCTTCCTCAACATGCACTGGCTCAATCCGGCCTATGTGATTCCCGTGGTCGAACTGAGCTGCCACCCCGGCACCGACCCCGCCGTGCTCGCGCGCACCAAGGCGCTGATGGAGGCCATCGGCAAGCTCCCCGTGGTCTGCGGCGCCTCGCCCGGCTACATCGTGCCGCGCTTGCAGGCGCTGGTGATGAACGAGGCCGCGCGAATGATCGAGGAGGGCGCCGCCACCGCCGAGGAAATCGACAAGGCCACGCGCTACGGCCTGGGCCTTCGCTTCGCCGCGCTCGGCGTGGTCGAGTTCATCGACTTCGGCGGCTGCGACATCCTGCACCACGCCAGCCGCGAGATGTCGGTGTCGCTCGACAAGGGCCGCTACACCGCGCCGGCCATCGTCGCACGCATGGTCGACGAAGGGCGGCTCGGCCTGAAGAGCGGCAGCGGCTTCTACGACTACGCCGGCCGCGACATCGCCGCCTACCGGCGCGACGTGCTTTCGCGCACGCTCGGTGAATTGCGGCATGCGGGCCTGTGGCGCGCACCCGCCGACGAGACGCTGTCATGAACATTCGCCGCGCTTTCGCCGACCTGTCGGTGGGGCAGGTGCACTACGCGGCGTGCGGCGATCCGCAGGCGCCGGCGGTGCTGCTGCTGCACCAGTCGCCGCGCAGCTGGGCCGAGTACCGCGCGGTGCTGCCGCTGATCGGCGCGCGGCGCCGCGCCATCGCGATGGACACCGCCGGCTTCGGCGATTCCGCAGATGGCGGCGTGCCCGCGAGCATCGCGCAATGGGCGCGCGTGGCCTGCGAGCTGCTCGACGTGCTGAACATCTCGCAGGTGGATGTCGTGGGGCATCACACAGGCGGTGTCGTGGCCGTCGAGCTTTCAGCGGCTTTCCCCGATCGCGTGCGCAGCCTCGTGCTGTCTTCGACGCCGTACACCGACGAAGCCTTTCGCCGCGCGCGGGCACAGCGCCCGCCCATCGACGAAGTCGAGCCCAGCGAAGACGGCTCGCACCTCGCCGCGCTGTGGCAGAAGCGCCAGGGCTTCTATCCGCCGGGCCGGCCCGACCTGCTCGAAGCCTTCGTGCGCGACGCGTTGAAGGTCGAGCGCGTGGAAGACGGGCACCGTGCCGTTGCGTCGTACCGCATGGAAGACCGCATCGGCCATGTCACGCAGCCCGCGCTCATCGTGCGCGCTACCGAAGACCCGTTCGCCGCGCCGCATGCGCAAGAACTGCAGCACCACCTGCCGCATGCGCGCATCGCCGACATCGAAGGCGGCATGGTGCCCTTGCCCGACCAGATGCCCGAGGCCTTCGCGCGCACCGTGCTCGAGTTTCTGGAGACCTTGCCATGAAGGCCGTGCGCATCCACGGCTTCGACGCCGTGCCCGTGCTGGAAGACGTTGCCGACCCGGTGGCGCGGCCCGGCCGCACCCTGGTGCGCATGGAGGCCGCGACGGTCGGGCACATCGACCGCACCGTGTGGCGCGGCAGCTTCCTGCGCCATCCACCGCTGCCCTACACGCCGGGTGTGGAGGCGGCGGGCGTCGTCATCGCGAGCGGGCAGTACGCCACCGGCCAGCGCGTGTGGCTGCGCGGCAGCGGACTGGGCACGCTGTTCGACGGCACCTGGAGCGAGCTGGTCGACGCGCCCGATGAAGCGCTCGGCGTGCTGCCTGACGACGTGCCGATGCCATTGGGCGCCGCATTCTTTTCGCCCTGCACGTCGGCGTGGGTCGCGCTGCACGAGGTCGCGAAGCTGCAGGCCGGTGAGCAGGTGCTGGTGACCGGTGCGAGCGGTGCCGTCGGCTCGCTCGTGATGCAGCTCGCACGCGACGCCGGCTGCACGGCGACGGCCATCGATCCGAACGCCGAGCCGTCCGCGGCTGCCAGCGCCGACCTGCTGATCGACACGGTAGGCGGCGATGTGCTCGCGAAGGTCTTGCCCGCCGTGCGCGCTGGCGGGCGTGCGGTGCTGGTCGGCTACACCGCCGGCCCGACGCTGCAACTCGACATCTCGCACTTTTTGCAACGCGATGTGGCGCTGTTGCCGCTCAACATGTTTCGGCGTGAAGCGGCGGGCCGTGCCGCCGCGCCCGAGCTGCTGGCAAGGCTGGCCGACGGGCGACTGCACCTGGCCGTGCAACCCTTCGCGCTCGCCGATGCGGCCCTTGCGCTCGACTGGATCGCGCAGCGCGGCCACCGCGGCCGTGCAGTCCTCGTGCCTCGCCTCTGAGCGAGCGGGCCACGGGGACGCAGGGTCAGTCTTCCTCCGGCTCCCCCACCGGCACATGCACGTGCAGGTCGATCATCTGCCGCAGGGTCTGCTTGAGCTCTTCGGCGCGCCGCAAGCCGAAGGGTTCGAGCACGCGCCGCTCATGCTCGCGTGCGAGTTCCATCAGGTGTTCCACCGCCTTCAGGCCCTTGCGCGTAATGCGCACCAGCGTGATGCGGCGATCACTTTCATGGGGCAGGCGCTCCACCTGTCCGCGCGCTTCCATGCGGTCCAGCAACCGCGTGACCGTGGGCTGCTTGGTCACCGTCACCTGCGCAAGCTGGCCGATGCTGACCGCGTCGCTCCCCGCGAGCGAGGCCATCACGCGCCACTCCGAGATGGAGAAGCCCTGCTGCCGCGCCACCTCGTGGAACTCCGAGGAAATCAGCTGGCTGGCCTGCGCCAGCAGCGCGGGCAGGTAGTCATCGACGAAGCGATGCGGTGCCGCCGGCTCAGCCATGAACGCACCCGGTGCATGAGGCGGGCACGCTGTTTGCATGTCTAGGGTAATTCATGATTGTGGATACATTCATTTGTCAACATTATAGAAAGCATGATGTGGCAGCTGAAGCGCATCGTCCCACGATAGACAACAAGGACCCAAATGGCTGAGCGTTCGTTCGTCGAAGAAGTCAAGAAACTGCGGCTTTCCGGTGGTGATGTGTTTCGCGGCGAGGGCATTCTGGCCGTCACCAAGGCCTTGCTGGAGTCCGGAGTGTCTTATGTGGCCGGCTACCAGGGCGCGCCCATCTCGCACCTGATGGACGTGCTGGCCGATGCGCAGGACATCCTCGCGGAGCAGGGCATCCGCTTCGAGAACAGCGCCAGCGAGGCCACCGCCGCCGCCACGCTCGCCGCTTCCGTCAACTACCCGCTGCGCGGCGCAGTCACCTTCAAGGCCACCGTGGGCACCAACGTGGCGTCCGACGCGCTGGCCAACCTGGCCTCCGGCGGCGTGACCGGCGGCGCGCTCATCATCGTGGGCGAGGACTACGGCGAGGGCTCGTCGATCATGCAGGAGCGCAGCCATGCGTTCGCCATGAAGTCGCAGATCTGGCTGCTCGACCCGCGTCCCAACCTGCCGAGCATCGTCGATGCGGTGAAGCAGGGCTTCGATCTTTCGGAGGCCAGCAATACGCCGGTGATGCTGCAGCTGCGCATCCGCGCCTGCCACGTACACGGTCACTTCATCGCCGGCGACAACAAGCGCGCCAAGTTCACGCTGCAGGAGGCGCTGGAGAACCCGCAGCGCGACGTGAGCCGCATCGTGCTGCCGCCCGCGAGCTTCGTGCATGAACAGGAGAAGATCAAGGACCGCTGGCCTGCCGCCGTGCGCTTCATCGAGGAGCGCAAGCTCAACGAGTTCTTCTCCGAGGACGCCGACGACATCGGCATCATCGTGCAGGGCGGCAGCTACAACACGCTGCTGCGCGCATTGGAGCGGCTCGACCTCGCCGACGTGTACGGCAACACCAAGGTGCCGCTCTACGTGATGAACGTGGCGTACCCCGTCATCGAGAGCGAAGTCATCCGCTTCTGCGAAGGCAAGCGCGCGGTGATGATCGTGGAAGAGGGCCAGCCCAACTTCGTCGAGCAGAACCTCGCGACCATCCTGCGCCAGGCCGGTTCGACCACCGCGCTGCACGGCAAGGACATGCTGCCCGTGGCCGGCGAGTACACATCGTCCGAACTGCTCAAGGGCGCGCGCACCTTCTGCGAGCGCTACGACCGCCTGGCACCGCTGCCCGTGCCGGTTGCGGTGCGCAAGGTGATTCCGCTCAAGGAGGTGGCCGCCATCGGCGTCGATGCCGCGCCGGAGCCGGCCGTGCCTTCCACCGCGCTCGGCGAAGTCGTGCATGCCCGCCCTCCGGGCTTTTGCACCGGCTGCCCCGAGCGCCCGATCTTCAGCGCGATGAAGCTGGTGGAGCGCGAACTCGGCGCGCACCACGTGAGCGCCGACATCGGCTGCCACCTGTTCTCCATCCTGCCGCCCTTCAACATCGGCAACACCACCATGGGCTACGGCCTGGGCGGCGCGGGTGCTTCGGCGCTCAATGCACCGGCCGGCAAACGTGCGATCTCGATGATGGGCGACGGCGGCTTCTGGCACAACGGCCTCACCAGCGGCGTGGCGAATGCGGTCTTCAACAAGAGCGACAACCTCACCATCGTCGTCGACAACAACTACACCTCGGCCACCGGCGGTCAGGACATCCTGTCGTCGCATGCCGTCAACAAGACGCGCAGCACCGGCCACGCGATCGAGCGCGCCGTGCGCGGCGTGGGCGTGGAGTGGGTGAAGACGCTGCGCCGCACCTACGACGTGGCCGGCATGCGCGACGCGCTGAAAGACGCCCTCACCACCAAGACCCGGGGCCCCAAGGTGCTCATCGCCCAGTCGGAGTGCATGCTCAACAAGCAGCGCCGCGAGAAGCCGCTGGTGCGCAAGGCCATCGCGGACGGCAAGCGCATGGTGCGCGAGAAGTTCGGCGTCGATTCGGACACCTGCACCGGCGACCACTCGTGCATCCGCCTGTCGGGATGCCCGTCGCTCTCCATCAAGCCCAACCCCGATCCGCTGCGCACCGACCCGGTGGCCACCGTGCTCGACAGCTGCGTGGGCTGCGGCGTGTGCGGCGAGGTGTCGCATGCTGCGGTGCTGTGCCCGTCGTTCTACAAGGCGCAGATCGTGAGCAACCCCAACCGCTGGGACGTGCTGCGCGAACGCGTGCGCGCCGCCGTCATCGGCTGGCTGCAGCGCGGCGACGCGCGCCGCCGCGAAACCTATGCCTTCTGAAGCGATGACGACCAAGGCCCAACCCATCAAGATCGCCATCCTCGCCATGGGCGGGGAAGGCGGCGGCGTGCTCGCCGACTGGATCGTCGACATGGGCGAGGCCAACGGCTACGTGGCCCAGACCACCTCGGTGCCGGGCGTGGCGCAGCGCACCGGCGCGACCATCTACTACGTCGAGCTGTACCCCACGGCGCAGGCCGACGCGGACGGCGGCAGGCCCGTGCTGGCGCTGATGCCCCTGCCGGGCGATGTCGACGTGGTGCTTGCATCGGAGCTCATGGAAGCGGGCCGCGCGGTGCAGCGCGGACTCGTCACCCACGACCGCACCACGCTGATCGCATCGACGCACCGCGTCTTCTCCATTGCGGAGAAGAGCGCGCTGGGCGATGGCCGCGTCGACAGCACCCAGTTGCTTGCCCACACGGCCAAGGCCGCCAAGCGCTTCATCCGCTTCGACATGGAAAAAGCAGCCGAAGCCTCGGGCAGCGTGATCAGCGCCGTGCTCTTCGGTGCGCTCGCGGGCTCGGGCGTGCTGCCGTTCAGCCGCGCGCAGTTCGAGGCCACCGTCGAGCGCGGCGGCGTGGGCGTCAAGCCCAGCCTCAAGGCCTTCGGTGCGGCGTTCACTCGCGCGCAGGGCGGCGACGATGGCGAGCCGGCGGTGGAAGCCCCGTTCGCCACGCCCACGCCGCAACCGCGCCACCCTGCCGTGCGCGCGCTGGTGGAGCGGGTGCAGCGCGACTTTCCGGCGCAGGCGCAAGACTTTCTGCTCGAAGGCGTGCGCCGCCTCATCGACTACCAGGACGTGGCCTATGCCAGCCTGTACCTCGACCGCTCGGCCGCCATCGCGGCGCTGCCGGCCCAGGCCGACCACCGCCTGCTGCGCGAAACCGCACGCCACCTGGCGCTGTGGATGTCCTACGAAGACACGGCCCGCGTCGCGGCCCTGAAGACCCGGGCGACCCGCTTCGAGCGCGTGCGCGGCGAGGCGCGCGTGCAGCCCGGGCAGGTGCTCGCCATCAACGAATACATGCACCCGCGCCTGCAGGAGATCTGCGAGACGCTGCCCGGCGGCATCGGCCGCTGGCTCATGCAATCGACGCTGCCCAAGAAGCTCGTCGAGCGGTTCACGCAGCATGGCCGCGTGATCCAGACCAGCTCGCTGCGCGGCTACCTGATGCTGCGCGCCGTGGCGGCCTGCAAGCGCTGGCGCCTGTCCACCATGCGCTACGCCGAGGAAAACCGCCGCATCGAGGAATGGCTGCAGCGCATCGCCGCCACCGCGCAGCGCAACCCTGAGCTTGCCGTGGAGCTGGCCCAGTGCCAGCGCCTGGTCAAGGGCTACAGCGAC
Source organism: Variovorax sp. AC103 (assembly GCF_979254005.1). NCBI lineage: Bacteria > Pseudomonadati > Pseudomonadota > Betaproteobacteria > Burkholderiales > Comamonadaceae > Variovorax > Variovorax sp. AC103. The sequence goes on from NZ_CEEDFC010000006.1 coordinate 304,218, forward strand.
ACGCACGAGCGCGGCATTCGCAACTACGACACCGTCATGCGCGCCTTCGAGCGCGCCGGCGCGGGGTTGGCACCGGCCACGCTGCGCGAGCTGCGCGACGCGGCGCTGGCCGACGAACACGGTCACAAGCTGCAGGCTGCATTGGCGCAGCACGCACTGGCCTGAAGAGACAACGCGCGATGACCGCTCCCACCGCCACGCTCCAGCTTCGCGTTACCGAAGTACGCGAACTCAATCCGCTGATCCGCATGCTGCGCCTGCGCGCGGAAGACGACCGCCCGTTGCCGGGTTTTGCGGCTGGCTCCCACATCCGCGTGCAGGTGTCGCTGCCTGACGGCAAGGCCGACTGGCGCCACTACTCGCTCGTCAACTTCGCCACCGCACGCAACGCCACCAACGCGCCGACCGAGTACGTGATCGCCGTGCGCAAGGAAGCCGAAGGCCGCGGCGGCTCGCGCTTCATGCACGAACGGCTGAAAGAAGGCGACATGCTCGCCGTCGAAGCACCGAAGAACGACTTTCCCCTGCACACCGGCCCGGGCGACACCGTGCTGGTGGCCGGCGGCATCGGCGTGACGCCGCTCGCGACCATGGCCGCGCGCCGCCGCGCCGAAGAGGCCCCCGTGCGCATGCACTACGCCGGCCGCAGCCGCGACCTCATGGCCTTCCTGCCGGAACTGCAGGCGCTGCTGGGCGACGACCTGCGCGTGCATGCCGACGCCGAAGCCGGTGCGCCGCTGGACATCGATGCGCTGCTCGACGGCGTGCCGGCCGGCGACCGCCTCTACGTGTGCGGCCCCAAGGTCATGCTCGGCGCCGTGCTTGCCCGCACGCAGGCGCGCGGCTGGGACCATGACCGTGTGCATTTCGAGCTGTTCACCGAGCCGGTCGCCGAAGCGGGCGACCATCCCTTCGAGGTCGAGCTCGCCCAGTCGGGCCGTCGGTTCACCGTGGGAGCCGACCAGAGCATCCTCGACTGCCTCATCGAGAACGGCTGCGACCCCATGTTCGACTGCAAGCGCGGCGAATGCGGCGTGTGCGCCGTGCCCGTGATCGAAGGCGAGATCGACCACCGCGACTACGTGCTCACCGCCCGCGAGAAGGCCGAGGGCACCGTCATGCAGATCTGCATCTCGCGCGCCAAGGGCGAGCGGCTGGTGCTCGACCTCTGAAGCAAGGAGCAACTCCACCCATGACTTCGTACCGAGACAACCCCGATGCCGTGCGCGCCCTGGTGCAGCACGACCGCGTGCACCGCGACCTGTACACCAGCCAGGAACTGTTCGAGCTGGAGCAGGAACACTTCTTCGCCAACACCTGGAACTATGTGGGCCACGAGAGCCAGCTGCCGAAGGCGGGCGACTGGATCAGCAACGAGATCGCGGGCCGCCCGCTCATCATCGTGCGCCATACGGACGGCAGCGTGCGCGCCATGATGAACCGCTGCGCCCACAAGGGCTCGCGGCTGGTGAACGGGCCCTGCGGCAACACCGGCAAGTTCTTTCGCTGCCCGTACCACGCCTGGACCTTCAAGACCGACGGCGCGCCGCTGGCGATTCCGCTGAAGACCGGCTACGAGCACACGCAGCTGCACGAATGCGAGTCGGGCAAGGGCCTCACCACGCTGAAGCACGTGCGCAGCCACCGCGGCTTCATCTTCGTGAAGATCAACGACGCGGGCCCCGGCTTCGACGACTACTTCGGCGACTCGCTGAGCTCTATCGACAACATGGCCGACCGCTCGCCCGAAGGCGAACTCGAAATCGCGGGCGGCTGCCTGCGCTTCATGCACCAGTGCAACTGGAAGATGTTCGTGGAGAACCTCAACGACACCATGCACCCGATGGTGGCGCACGAGTCCTCGGCCGGCACCGCCAAGCGGATGTGGGCCGACAAGCCCGAAGACGCGCCCAAGCCCATGGCGGTGGAACAGTTCGCGCCCTTCATGTCGGACTACAAGTTCTTCGAGGACATGGGCATCCGCACCTACGACAACGGCCACAGCTTCACGGGCGTGCACTTCAGCATCCACAGCAAGTACAAGGCGATTCCCGCGTACGACGAGGCCATGAAGGCGCGCTACGGCGAAGAGAAGACGGCGCAGATCCTCGGCATGGCGCGGCACAACACGGTGTACTACCCGAACCTCACGATCAAGGGCGCGATCCAGGCCATTCGCGTGGTGAAGCCGATCTCGGCCGACAAGACGCTGATCGAGAGCTGGACCTTCCGCCTCAAGGGCGCGCCGCCCGAGCTGCTGCAGCGCACCACCATGTACAACCGGCTCATCAATTCGCCATTCTCGGTGGTGGGGCACGACGACCTGCAGGCCTACCGCGGCATGCAGGCCGGGCTGCACGCGAGCGGCAACGAGTGGGTGAGCCTGCACCGCGACTACCACCCTTCGGAGCTGAAGGGCGGCGAGATCACCACGGGCGGCACCAACGAGCTGCCGATGCGCAACCAATATCGCAGCTGGGTCCAGCGCATGACGGAGACCATGTAATGGCCGGCACCGACGTCACCCGCCAGGACCTGATCGACTTCGTCGTGAACGAAGCGCACCTGCTCGACACGCGCCGCTACGAAGACTGGAACGCGCTCTTCACCGACGACGCCTTCTACTGGATTCCGCTGGTGCCCGACCAGGAGGACGGCCTGAACCACACCTCGCACCTCTACGAGGACAAGCTGCTGCGCGATCTGCGCATCGAGCGCCTCAAGAGCCCGCGCGCCTTCTCGCAGCAGCCGCCCAGCCGCTGCCACCACCTGCTGCAAGTGCCGGTGGTCGAACAGTTCGACACCGAGGCCAACCGTTTCGTGGTGCGCACCGAGTTCCACTACACCGAGTCGCAGGGCGACGAGCTGCAGTTCTACGTGGGCACCTTCTATCACCACCTCACCGTGCACGATGGCGCGCTGCGCATGACGCTCAAGCGCGTGAACCTGCTCAACTGCGACGCGGCCCTGCCGGCCGTGCAGCTTTTCATCTGAAGGACGAGATGGCACACGACACCGTCCACCAGGTCTTCACAGCGACTGCCAGGCGCACGCCGCAGGCCGAGTTCCTGTTCACCGAATCGGTGACCGCAGCCGCCTATGGCATCGCGCCCGGCGCGATCCGCTGGGGCGAGGCGGCGGCAGAGGTCGAGCGCCTGCGCGCGGCCTATGCCCAGGCCGGCTACGGCCACGGCCACCGCGTCGGCCTGCTGCTGGAGAACAGGCCCGCCTTCATCTTCCACTGGCTCGCGCTGAACGCACTGGGCGCGAGCGTGGTGCCCATCAACGCCGACATGCGCTCGGCCGAACTGGTCTACCTGATCGGGCACAGCGAAATCGGCCTGGCCGTGACGCTGCCGGGCCGCGCGGCCGACCTGCGCGCCGCGGCGGCGCTGGCGGGCGTGGCCTTCGAGACGATGGGCCCCGACGATGCGGTGCCGAGCGCGAAGACACCCGCACCGCGTGCCCATGAGCCCGTGGGCGCCGATACTGAGTGCGGCCTGCTCTACACCTCGGGCACCACGGGCCGGCCCAAGGGCTGCATCCTCGCCAACGCCTACTTCCTGCGTGCCGGCGAGTGGTATGCCGCGCTGGACGGCGTGTGCGGCATTCGCCCCGACGCCGAGCGTGTCATCACGCCGCTGCCGCTCAACCACATGAACGCGATGGCGTTTTCCACCATGGTGGTGCTGGTGGCGGGCGGCTGCCTGGTGCAACTCGACCGCTTCCATCCGAAGACTTGGCTGGCCAGCGCCAAGGAGAGCGGCGCCACCATCGTGCATTACCTGGGCGTGATGCCGGCCATGCTGCTGTCGGCGCCCGCGTCGGCGGCCGACCGCGACCATGCGATTCGCTGGGGCTTCGGCGCCGGCGTGGACCGCAAGAACCACGCACCTTTCGAAGCGCGCTTCGGCTTCCCGCTGGTCGAAGCCTGGGCCATGACCGAGACCGGCGCAGCCGCCTGCATCATGGCCAACCGCGAGCCGCGCCTGGTGGGCACCAGCTGCTTCGGGCGGCAGGAAGACTTCGTCGAGATCCGCCTCGTGGGCGAGGACGGCGGCGAAGTCGGCGTCGATGCACCGGGCGAACTGCTGGTGCGCTCGGCCGGCAACGACCCGAAGCGCTACTTCTTCTCCGGCTACCTGAAGGACGAGGAGGCCACGCGCGAAGCCTGGGCCGACGGCTGGTTCCACACCGGCGACCTGGTGCGCCGCGATGCCGAGGGTAACTTCTTCTTCGTCGACCGCAAGAAGAACGTGATCCGCCGCAGCGGCGAGAACATCTCGGCCGTCGAGGTCGAGAGCGTGCTCAACCAGCACCCGGCCGTGAAGACCTCGGCCGTGGCCGCCACGCCCGATGCGGTGCGCGGCGACGAGGTGCTGGCCTGCATCGTGATGCGCGAAGACGCGGACGCCTCGCAGCCCGCGCAAACCGCGGCCAGCATCGTTCAACATGCGCTGGACCAGTTGGCCTACTACAAGGCGCCCGGCTATGTGGCCTTCGTGGACGCGCTGCCGCTCACGCCGTCGCAGAAGATCCAGCGCGGCCAGCTGCGCGAAATGGCGCAGTCGCTGCCGGGGCAGGGCCACTGCATCGACACGCGCGCCATGAAGAAAAGACAGGCAGGGCACGCATGACGGCACGCCGGCTCTCCTACGAAGGCGTCGCGGTCGCGGTGCCCGTCACCGTGCCCTACGTGCGCTATTCCACGCGCACCGCGCACTGGTTCATCGGGCAGGCCGTGCAGGCGCTGGTCGAAGCCAGCGGCGTGCCGAAGGAACAGATCGACGGCCTGTGCCTCAGCAGCTTCTCGCTCGCGCCCGACACGGCCGTGGGCGTCACGCAGCACCTGGGCCTGTCGCCGCGCTGGCTCGACCACGTGCCCACAGGCGGTGCGTCGGGCGTGATGTGCCTGCGCCGCGCCGCGCGCGCCGTGCAGGCGGGCGATGCCGACATCGTGGCCTGCGTGGGCGCGGACACCAACCATGTCGACTCCTTCCGCCAGACGCTGGGCAGCTTCAGCAACTTTGCGCGTGACGCGAGCTACCCCTACGGCTCGGGCGGGCCGAACTCGATCTTCGCGTTCATCACCGCCAACTACATGCGGATCTACGGCGCGCGGCGCGAAGACTTCGGCCGCATCTGCGTGGACCAGCGCACCAACGCGCTCGGCAACCCGAACGCGATGTTCAAGAAGGCGCTGACCCTCGACGAGTACATGGCGGCGCGCCCCATCTCCGACCCGATCCACCTGTTCGACTGCGTGATGCCCTGCGCCGGTGCCGAGGCCTTCCTGGTGATGAGCGAGGAGCGCGCACGCGACCTGGGCCTGGCGCACGTGGTGATCCGCGGCGCCATCGAACGCCACAACGCCTATGCCGAAGACCCGGTGATGGTGCAGGGCGGCTGGCGCAAGGACCGCGACGACCTGTACGCGCAGGCTGGTGTGCCCCCTACCGCGCTGGACTTCGTGCAGACCTACGACGACTACCCCGTCATCGCAATGATGCAGTTCGAGGACCTGGGCTTCTGCGAGAAGGGCGAGGGCCCGGCCTTCGTGCAGTCGCACACCATGACCTTCGACGGCAGCTTTCCGAACAACACCAGCGGCGGGCAGCTGTCCGCTGGCCAAGCGGGCGCGGCCGGAGGCTTCCTCGGCATGGTCGAGGCGATCCGCCAATTGACAGATGAAGCTGGGCCGCGTTCGGTGCCCGATGCCCAACTGGGCCTGGTCGCCGGCTTCGGCATGGTGACCTACGACCGCTGCCTGTGCACAGGCGCCGTCATCCTCGGGAGAGCCGCATGACCATGCCCCTGATGCGCCCCCCGCGCAAGAACCCGGTGCTGCGCACCCGGCAGATGAACCTGCCGCCCGGCGCGCGCGGCCGCGTGGCGCTCGGCCTCACGGCGGCTGCCGCCGAGGGCCGCTTCGAACTGCAGACCTGCGAGGACTGCGGCACGGTGCAGTACCCGCCGCGCGAGGTCTGCCACAAGTGCCTGTCGGCCGCCCTGCGCTGGCGTGCGCAGAGCGGCGAGGGCGAACTGCTCGGCAGCACCACGCTGCACCACAGCAACGACCTGTTCTTTCGCGAGCGGCTGCCCTGGCGGCTGGGGCTGGTGCACCTCGATGCAGGCCCCACGCTCATGGTCCACCTGCACGGCGAGGTGGGCGATGCGCCCACCTGCGGGCATTCAGACGGGGACGCGCTTCCGCGCGTCCGTGTCGGCGCCCGGCTCGACCGCTCCGGCCAGGCCGTTCTCATTGGTTTTCCGAATGAAGGGAGTCCCCACATGGCCGACGACAAGATGCTGCGCGAGATGACCAGCGACCCCAAGTTCCGCAAGGCGCTGGTGACCGACGGCAAGACCGAGACCGGCCAGGCCATCGTGCGCGCGCTGGTGAAGGCTGGCGCAGACATCGTCTGGGTCGGCCATGCCGAGCCCTGGAAGAAGATGGGCGACGGGCTGGACGACATCTCCGCGCTGCCGCAGGTCACGCTGGTGCCGCTGGACCTGACCAATGGCCGCCAGGTGACGGAGCTTGCGGGCTCCATCGGCGGCAAGGTCGACATCGTGATCAACAACGCCGAGGTGCACCGCACCTTCGGCATCGGCGCGCGCCGTGGCACCGACGTGGCCAAGGCCGAGATGGACATCAACTACTTCGGCCTGCTGCGCCTGGCGCAGGAGTTCGGCCCCGCGCTCAAGGGCCGCTCTGCCGATGGCACGACGGGTGCAACGGCCTGGGTCAACCTGCTGTCGATCTACGCGCTCAGCAACTTTCCGCCGCACGGCACCTTCAGCGCCTCGAAGGCGGCGGCGCATTCGCTCGCGCAATGCCTGCGCGCGGAGATGCGGCCGGCCGGCATCCGCGTGATCAACGTGTTCCCGGGGCCCATCGACGACGAATGGAACCAGCACACGCCGCCGCCCAAGCTCGCACCCACGGCATTGGCCAATGCCATCGTCAAGGCGCTGCGCGATGGTGTCGAGGACATCTACCCGGGCGACGTGGCGCAGGAATGGCTGGAGCGCTGGCGCGACAACCCCAAGGTGCTCGAACGCGAGCTGGCCGCAGGCGGCTGAGACAGGAACACACGATGACGACAACCACCGAACTGATGTCCGCGGCAGAAATTCTCGGCGGCCTCGTGACCGCGATGGCCAGCGGCCGCATCCGCGTGATCGACCTCACACAGACGCTCACGCCCGAGTTCCCGCAGATTGCGCTGCCGCCCGAGATGGGCCAATGCTGGCCTTTCCGCATCGAGGAAGTGTCGAAGTACGACGAGCGCGGCCCGGGCTGGTACTGGAACAACTTTTCCTGCGGCGAGCACACGGGTACGCACTTCGATGCGCCCATCCACTGGATCTCGGGCCGCGACCTGCCGAACAACTCGGTCGACACCATTCCCGTGCAGAACTTCGTGGCACCGGCCTGCGTGATCGACTGCTCGCCGCAAGTCAAGGACGACCCCGACTACCTGCTGACGCTCGAGGACATCGAGGCCTACGAGGCGGCGCACGGCCGCATCCCGAAGGGCGCGTGGGTCCTGATGCGCACCGACTGGTCCAAGCGCAGCGACCCCGAGGCGTACCAGAACTTCGACGAGACCGGCCAGCACACGCCGGGGCCGAGCACCGAGGCTGTGCGCTTCCTGGTGGAGCAGCGCGACGTGCTGGGCTTCGGCTCGGAGGCCATCGGCACCGACGCGGGCCAGGGCTATCACCTGCGGCCGCCGTATCCGTGCCACTACTACATGCACGGCGCGGGGCGCTACGGGCTGCAGTGCCTGAGCAACCTCGACCTGCTGCCGCCCGCCGGCGCGGTGCTGATCTGCCCGCCGTTGAAGATCGAGAAGGGCAGCGGGAGCCCACTGCGCGTGCTGGCCCTGGTGGGAGCGTCGGCATGAGCGCACCGAAGGTCGCGGCCGTCACCGGCGGCAGCGCCGGCATCGGCAAGGCCATCTGCGAAGACCTGCTCGCGCAGGGCTACGAGGTGATTTCGCTCGCGCGCCGCAAGGCCGAGATCGACCATCCAAAGCTGCACAGCATGGAGGTCGACCTGAGCGACCGCGCCGCCACCGGCGAAGCCGTGCGCGACCTGGTCGCGCGGTTTGCGCCGACCACCATCGTGCACAACGCCGGCGTGATCCGTGCGGCCCTGTTGCCCGACGTGAAGCTCGACGACCTCGACATGCTGGTCGATCTGCACCTGGGCTGCGCCGTGCAGCTCGTGCAAGGCGCATTGCCCGCCATGCGCGCACAAGGTTTCGGTCGCGTGGTGCTGCTGTCGTCGCGCGCCGCGCTCGGCCTGGCCACGCGCACCAGCTACTCGGCCACCAAGGCCGGCATGCTCGGCATGGCCCGCACCTGGGCGCTGGAGCTCGCGGCTGACGGCATCACCGTGAACGTGGTGGCCCCGGGGCCCATTCGCACGGACATGTTCTACGACGTGGTCGAGGCCGGCAGCGAGAAGGAACGCGCGCTCGCCGCTTCGGTGCCCGTCAGGCGCCTGGGCGAATCGGCCGACGTGGCACGCGCCGTGCGTTTCTTTGCCGACGCCGACAACAGTTTCGTCACCGGGCAGGTGCTGTATGTCTGCGGCGGCACCAGCGTCGGCAGCCTGGCGCTCTGACCTCTTTTTGTTGCTTTCCTCACGTTCATCCAAACCACTCTGGAGCATCGCCATGAAAGTCCTGAACCGAATTCGCACACTCGCGGCCATTGCCGCGGGCCTCGGCGCGTTGAGCGCCGCGGGCGCGTGGGCCGCCGACCTGAAGGTCGGCTTCATCACGTCGATGTCGGGACCGGTGTCGTCGCTCGGCATTCCGTACGACAAGGGCATGAAGGCCGCGCTGGCCTACAAGTCGGAGGTGGGCGGGCGCAAGGTGCAGGTGATCCAGCTCGACGATGCATCGGATCCGTCCACGGCCGCTCGCAATGCGCGCAAGCTGATCGAGGAGGACAAGGTCGACGTCATCATCGGCACCGCCGGTGCGCCCGGTTCGCTGGCCATTGCCGGGGTGGCGCGTGAAATGAAGACGCCGCTGATCTCCATCGCCAACGCCGACCTGGCCGGCGAGGAGGGCGCGTGGATGGTGACGCTGCCGCAACCCGCGCCGCTGATGATGGGCGCGATGGTCGAGAAGATGAAGCAGGCCGGCGTGAAGACGGTGGCCTACATCGGCTACTCCGATGCGTGGGGCGACCTGGTGTACGACGCGCTGATGAAGGCCACGCCCTCGGCCGGCATCAAGGTGGTGTCGAACGAGCGCTACGCGCGCAGCGATTCGTCGGTGGCCGGCCAGGTGCTGAAGATCGTGGCGCTGAAGCCCGACGCGGTGATCACCGGCGCGTCGGGCACGCCCGGCGCGCTGCCGTACCTGGCGCTGACCGAGCGCGGCTACAAGGGAAAGATCTACGGCATGCATTCGCTGATCAACCCCGACTTCATCCGCGTGGGCGGTCCGTCGGTCGAAGGCCTGCTGGCGCCCACGGGCCCGGTGGTGGTGGCCGAGCAGTTGCCCGACGCCAACCCGATGAAGAAGATCTCGATGGACTTTCGCGCCGCCTACCAGAAGGCCAACGGCGCGGCGCCCACCGACACCTTCTCGGCCTACAGCTTCGATGCCTGGCTGATCTGCCTCGACGCCGCGCAACGCGCCCTGGCCACCAAGACGGAGCCGGGCACGCCGCAGTTCCGCCTGGCCATGCGCGATGCCATCGTGAGCACCAAGGAGCTGGTCGGCACGCACTCGGTCTACAACTTCAAGCCGACGGACCGCTATGGCTCGGACGACCGCTCGCGGGTTGTCGTGAAGCTCGAAAAGGGTCAGTGGAAGCTGGTGCCCTGAGCACCAGCCCGGCATGACAAACACCACGGAAACCTGAGATGAAGAACAAACTCACCCACATCCTCGGCGCCACGGTGCTTGCGCTGGCAAGTTCGCAGGCCCTGGCGGCCGACCTGAAGATCGGCTTCATCAGCTCGCTGTCGGGCCCGGTGGCCGCGCTCGGCATTCCCTATGAAAAGGGCATTCGCGCAGCGATTGCGGAGCACCCCGAGATTGCCGGGCGCAAGGTGCAGCTGATCGTGCTCGACGACGCCTCCGACCCCACCACCGCCGGGCGCAATGCGCGCAAGCTGGTGACCGAGGACAAGGTCGACGTGCTCATCGGCACCTCGGGCGTGCCCGGCGCCATGGCCATCGCCGCGGTGGCCCGCGAGCTGAACACGCCGCTGATCTCGCCCACGCCGGTGACCATCGCCGGCCCCGAAGGCGCATGGACGGTCACGGTGTCGCAACCGTTCCCGCTCATGGTCGCGGGGGTGGTCGACCGCATGAAGAAGTCGGGCGTGAAGACCGTGGCCTTCATCGGCTTTTCCGACGCGCTGGGCGACCTGGCCTACGACTCGCTCGTGAAGAGCGCCGACGCCGCCGGCATCAAGGTGGTGTCCAACGAGCGCTATGCGCGCAGCGATTCGTCGGTGGCCGGGCAGGTGCTGAAGATCGTCGCGACACGGCCCGACGCGGTGTTCGCCGGCAACTCGGGCACGCCCGGCGCGCTGCCGTACCTTGCGCTGGCCGAGCGCGGCTACAAGGGAAAGATCTACGGCACGCACGGCCTCATCAACGCCGACTTCGTGCGCGTGGGCGGTGCCTCCATCGAAGGCCTGCAGGTGCCCAGCGGCCCGGTGCTGGTGGCCGACCAGCTGCCCGACAGCAACCCGATCAAGAAGGTGTCGATGGGCTTTCGCAACGCCTACCAGAAGGTCAACGGCGCAGTGCCGACGGACGCCTTCTCGTCGTACACCTACGACGCCTACCTGCTGCTGGCCGATGCCGCGTCGCGCAGCAAGGGCGAGCCGGGCACGCCGCAGTACCGCACGGCGCTGCGCGACGCGATCGTGAGCACCAAGGAGCTGGTGGGCACGCACGGTGTCTACACCTTCAAGCCGGACGATCGCTACGGATCCGACCAGCGCGGCGTGGTCATCGTGCAGATGACCAAGGGCCAGTGGAAGCTGGTGCCGTAGTCGTCGTCCAGTCACCGAGCACACCGCCATGACCACCTACCGCAATCGCCCCGATCTTGTCGCGGCGCTGGTTCGGGACGACCGTGTCCACCGCGACCTGTACCTCAGCGAGGAGATCTTCGCGCTGGAACAGGAGCGGCTGTTCGCCAACACCTGGGTCTTTCTCGGCCATGCGAGCCAGGTGCCCGAGCCTGGCGACTTCGTCACGCAGGACATCGCAGGAAGGCCGCTGCTCATGGCGCGACAGCCCGACGGCGCGGTGCATGTGCTCTACAACCGCTGCGCCCACAAGGGCACGCAACTGGTCACGGACGAAAGCGGCAACACCGGCCGGTTCTTCCGCTGCCCGTACCACGCGTGGACCTACAAGCTCGACGGCGCTCCGCTCGGCGTGCCGCTGAAGAACGGCTACGAGGCCACGCAGCTCAAGGCCTGTGAATCAGGGCAGGGGCTGTCGGTGGTGAAGCATGTGAAGGTGTACCGCGACTTCGTCTTCGTGCGGCTGTCCGACACCGGCCCCGCTTTCGAGGACTATTTCGGCGAGGTGCTGGGCGCGATCGACAACATGGTCGACCGCTCGCCCGAAGGCAAGCTTGCCGTGGGCGGCGGCGTGCTGCGCAACATCGTGCATTGCAACTGGAAGATGTACCTGGAGAACATCAACGACACGGTGCACCCGATGTCCACGCACGAGTCGGCCACCAAGGCGGCCGAGGCACTGTGGGAAGGCCATGCGCCCACCGACCCCAAGCCGATGGCGATGGAGCAGATATTGCCCTTCGGCTCGGGCTACGAATTCTTCGACAAGATGGGTGGGCGCGTGTTCGCCAACGGTCACAGCGTGCTGGGGGTGAACTTCAGCATCCACTCCAACTATGCGCAACTGCCCGAGTACGAGGCCGCGATGCGCGCCGCGCACGGCGAGGCGCGCGCCACCGAGATCCTGCAGCGCTCGCCGCAGAACTCGGTCTTCTACCCCAGCCTGTCGGTCAAGGGTTCGCCTCAGGCCATCCGCGTGATACGGCCGCTGGCGGCCAACCGCACACTGATCGAGGCCTGGAGCTTCAGGGCGGCCGGCGCGCCCGCGCTGCTGTTCGAGCGCGCCATGAGCTACAACCGCCTCGTGTTCTCGCCCATGTCGGTGGTGGCGCACGACGACGTGCACCTGTTCGAGAGCATCCAGCAGGGCCTGCGCGCCGGCGGCAACGAATGGGTGAGCCTGCACCGCAACTTCGATGCGGCCGAGCTCACGCAACCGACGATCACCACCAACGGCACGAACGAGCTGCTCATGCGCAACCAGTTCCGCGCCTGGGCCCAGTCGATGGCGGCGGGCGTGGAGGCTGCGCCATGAACGATCCGCGCGACGTCGTCGCCCACGAGGCGGCCCTGCTCGACGAGCGGCGCCTGGACGAATGGCTGGCCCTGTTCGCCGAAGACGGCCACTACTGGGTGCCGCTGCTCGGCGCGGCGCAGGCCGATCCGTTCTCGCACAACTCGCTCGCCTACGAAGACCGGTTGCTGCTGCAGCTGCGCGTGGAACGGCTGAAGAACCCGCGCGCGCATTCGCAGCATCCGGCCAGCCACAGCCAGCATGTGCTGCAACCCTCGCGCATCGAGCACGAGAGTGCAGACGAGGTGCGGCTGCGCACGCCTTTCCTCTACGTCGAGGCACGCGGCGAAGACCAGGTGTTGCTGAGCGGCACCGCCCGCCACCACCTGGTTCGCACGCCCGCCGGCTGGCGCATCCGCGAGAAGCGCGTCGACCTGCTCAACGCGGCGCGCGCGCTGCCGGCCATCCAGTTGTTCATCTGAGTTACCTGTCCATTCCTACCATCCTCACCGGAGCTACGACATGAAGAGCCTGTTGCAGACCTTGACACGCGGCGCACTCGCCGCGGCGCTGACCGCCTGTGGTGTTGCGAGCGCGCTGGCGGCCGACCTGAAGGTCGGCCTCAGCGTGTCGCTGTCGGGGCCGAACTCCTCGCTGGGCGTGCCCTATGCCAAGGGCATGCAGGCGGCGTTGGCCTACAAGCCCGAGATCAACGGCCGCAAGGTGCAGCTCATCGTGCTGGACGACGGCTCCGACCCGACCACGGCCGGACGCAACGCGCGCAAGCTGGTCGAAGAAGAAAAGGTCGACGTGCTCATGGGCACCTCGGGCGTGCCTGCCGCCATCGCGATGGCGCAGGTGGGCCGCGACGCGAAGACGCCGATGATCGGCCTCACGCCCATCCTGCTCGACCCCGCGGAGAACCCGTGGGTCATGACGGTCGCGCAGCCCACGCAGCTGATGATCGACGCGGTGGTCGAGCGCATGAAGCGCAACAACGTGAAGACGGTGGGCTACATCGGCTTCACCGACGCCTGGGGCGACCTGGTGTACGACGCGCTCATGAAGGCCGCGCCCGGCGCCGGCATCAAGGTGGTGAGCAACGAGCGCTATGCGCGCGCCGACGCCTCGGTGACGGGCCAGGTGCTCAAGATCGTGGCGCTGCGCCCCGACGCGGTGATGACCGGCGGCGCCGGCACGCCCGGTGCGCTGCCGTTCCTGGCGCTGCAGGAGCGCGGTTTCAAGGGCGGGGTGTACGGCCAGCACGGGCTGATCAACCCCGACTTCGTGCGCGTGGTCGGCGCCGCCGGCCAGAACGCGCTGATGCCCACCGGCCCGGTGATCGTGGCCGAGCAGTTGCCCGAAGGCTACCCGACCAAGAAGATCGCGACCGAGTTCCGCGCGGTGTTCCAGAAGGTCAACAACGCACCGACCAGCGACGCCTTCTCGGCCTACTCGTTCGACGGCTGGCTGGTGTTCGCCGATGCGGCCTCGCGCGCCATGAAGAAGGCCGAGCCGGGAACGCCCGAGTTCCGCGTGGCGCTGCGCGACGCCATCTTCAGCACCAAGGAAGTGGTGGGCACGCACGGCGTGTACACCTTCAAGCCCGGCAGCCTCTACGGCGTGGACGAACGCGCCCGGGTGATCGTCAAGCTCGACAACGGCCAATGGAAGCTCGCACCTTGAACCGCACGCCTTCGTTCTTCGGGAGGGCCGCGCGATGACATGGGACGTGGCCCTCATTCTTCTCACCGACGGCCTGGCCAACGGCGCCGTCTACCTGCTGGCCGGCCTGGGGCTGGTGCTCATCTTCTCCGTCACGCGGGTGGTGTTCGTGCCGTTCGGCGACATCGCGGCCTTCGCGGCCCTGTCGCTGGCGGCCTTCGAGACCGGCCGCGTGCCGCCGACCATCGGCATGGTGGCCGTGCTGGCCGCGCTGGCGCTGGCCACCGAAATCGGCAGCCTGCTGCGGCGTGGCGAGGCCGCGCGCATTCCCAAGGCGGTGCTGATGTGGGGCGTGCTGCCGGCCATTCCGTGCGTGCTCGCATGGCTGGCCGCGCGGCCCGGCGTGCCGGTGGCGGTGCACATCGCGGTGGCAGTGTTGCTGGTGGTGCCGATCGCGCCGCTGCTGGCGCGGGTGGTGTTCCAGCCGATCGCCGATGCGTCGGTGCTGGTGCTGCTGATCGTGTCGCTGGCGCTGCATTTCCTGCTGTCGGGCCTGGGCCTGCTGTTCTTCGGGCCCGAAGGCTCGCGCACCACGCCGCTCACCAGCGCCGTGTTCACGCTGGGCGACGGCTTCACGGTCAGCGGCCAGGTGGTGCTGATGGTGGGTGCGGCCATCGTGCTGAGCGGCCTGTTCTTCCTGGTGTTCGAGCGCACGGTGGCCGGCAAGGCGCTGCGCGCCACGGCCGTGAACCGGGTGGGCGCGCGGCTGGTCGGCATCCGGCCGGTGCGCACGGCGCTGCTGGCCTATGGCTGCGCCTCGTTGCTGGCGGGGCTCATCGGCGTGCTGATCGCGCCGGTGACGACCATGTACTACGACTCCGGTTTCATCATCGGCCTGAAGGCTTTCGTGGCCGCGATCATCGGCGGGCTGGTGAGCTACCCGATGACGGCCGTGGGCGCGCTCGCGGTCGGCGTGGTGGAAAGCTTTGCCTCGTTCTGGAGCGGTGCGCTGAAAGACGTGATCGTGTTCAGCCTGCTGATTCCGGTGCTCATGCTGCGCTCCTTCATGGCCGCGCACGCCGAAGAGGAAGAAGACGAGGTGGACCAATGAACACGAACCGCAAACGCATGGCGTGGATCGCCGCGGTGGTCGCCGTGCTGGCACTGGTGCCGGCGGTGGCGGGCAGCTTCACGGTCTCGCTGCTCAACGACATCGGCATCGGCGCGCTGGTGGCGCTGGGCCTGGTGCTGCTCACGGGCGTGGGCGGCGCCACCTCGTTCGGGCAGGCGGCCTTCGTGGGCATTGCCGCGTACGCCACGGCCTGGCTCACGACCACGCAGGGCATGTCGCCGTGGATCGGGCTGCTGTTCGCACTGCTGCTCACGGGAGCGTCGGCGCTGGCCATCGGCATGCTCACGCTGCGCCTCGGCGGGCACTTCCTGCCGCTGAGCACCATCGCGTGGGGCCTGTCGATCGCCATGCTGTTCGGCAACGTCGATGCGCTCGGGCGCCACACGGGCCTGTCGAACATTCCGGCGCTGCAGGTGGCGGGCTGGTCGCTGGCAGAGCCGCGCGCGATGTACTACCTGATCTGGGTGATCGTCGGGCTGGCCTGCCTGTTCAGCCACAACCTGCTGCAGTCGCGGCCGGGCCGCGCGATTCGCGGCTTGCGCGGCGGCGCCACGCTGCTGGCGAGCGTGGGTGCGGATGCGTACCGTGTGCGGCTGTCGTTGTTCGTCACGGCCGCGCTGTTCGCGGGGCTGGCGGGCTGGCTCTATGCGCACATGAACCGCTTCGTGAGCCCCTCGCCCTTCGACGTGCGCGCCAGCATCGAGTACCTGCTGATGGCGGTGGCCGGCGGGCTCGGCCAACTGGCCGGGGCGCTGGTGGGCGCGGCACTGGTGCTGGTGCTGAAGAACGGCCTGCAGGACGTGCTGCCGATGCTCACGCAGCGCGCCGGCCAGCTGGAGGCGGTGGCCTTCGCGGCGCTTTTTATCCTGCTGCTGCACTTCGCGCGCGGCGGCGTGATGGGCCTGCTGCGCAGGTGGACGCATCGGCGCGGCGCCGTGCAGGGGCCGTCGCGCCATGACGCGGCGCCGGTCGCTCCGCTGGCGCACCGCATGCTGCCCGAGCGCGGCTCGCAGGTGCTGTCGGTGAACGGCGCGGTCAAGCGCTTCGGCGGACTGGTGGCGGTGAACGACGTGAGCTTCGACGTGAAGGCCGGGGAGATCGTCGGGCTGATCGGGCCGAACGGCGCGGGCAAGTCGACCATGTTCAACCTGCTGACCTGCACGCTGCCGATGAGCGCCGGCCAGGTGCGCTTCCTGGACCACGACATCGCCGGCATGCCGCAGCGGCAGGTGGCGCGGCTGGGCCTGGCGCGCACCTTCCAGCACGTGAAGCTGCGCCCGCGCATGAGCCTGCTCGACAACGTGGCGCTGGGCGCGCATTCGCGCACGCGCTCGGGCATCCTGAAGGCGGGGCTGCGGCTGGACCGCGCGGAAGAAAGCCAGATCCTGCAGGAGGCGCAACGCCAGCTCGACCGCATCGGGCTGGGCGACCGCGCGCACGAACTCGCGGGCAGCCTGCCGCTGGGCACGCAGCGCATCCTGGAGATTGCGCGCGCGCTGGCCGCCGACCCGGTGCTGCTGGTGCTCGACGAGCCCGCGGCCGGCCTGCGCCGCAAGGAAAAGATGGCGCTCGGCGACCTGCTGCGCAAGCTGCGCGAGGAGGGTGTGACCATCCTGATCGTCGAACACGACATGGACTTCGTGATGAAACTGGTGGACCGGCTGGTGGTGATGAACTTCGGCTCCAAGCTCGTGGAGGGCGTGCCGTCGGCGGTGCGCGCCGACGAGCGCGTGCAGGCCGCGTACCTGGGGAGTGTTGTATGAGCGCCGCACGGCCGCCCGAAGGCGCGGGCCCCCTTCAGGGGGCAGGAGAAGTACACGAAGTGACAAGCCTGGGGGTAGCGAAATGACCGCGATGCTGGAGATTGGCGATCTGCATGTGTCTTATGGACAGGTGGAGGCGGTGCGCGGTGTGTCGCTCGACCTGCAGCACGGGCAGATCATCTCGGTGATCGGCCCGAACGGCGCGGGCAAGACCACGCTGCTGGCCGCGGCCATGGGCCTGCTGCCCTGCAAGGGCACGCTGCGCTTCGAAGGCGAAGACCTGCAGGGGCTGGACGTGGAGGCGCGCGTGGAGCGCGGCCTGTGCCTGGTGCCCGAGAAGCGCGAGCTGTTCGGCGAGCTCACCGTGCTCGACAACCTGCAGCTCGGCGCCTATGCCAAGCGGCTGCGCGGCGACGCGATGAAGAAGCGGCTGCAGTCGGTGTACGACCGCTTTCCGCGGCTGGCCGAGCGCCGCTCGCAGCGCGCCGACACGCTCTCGGGCGGCGAGCGGCAGATGCTGGCGGTGGGACGCGCGCTGATGTCGGCGCCGCGCCTGCTGATGCTCGACGAGCCCAGCCTGGGCCTGGCGCCGCTGATCGTGCGCGACATCCTGACCATCGTGCGCAAGCTGCGCGAGGACGGTGTGTCGATCCTGCTGGTCGAGCAGAATGCGCGCGCCGCGCTCGAAAGCTCCGACCAGGGCTATGTGCTCGAGACGGGCGAGATCGCGCTCTCGGGCGCTTCGGCCGAACTGGCGAGCGACCCGCGGGTGCAGGCGACGTACCTGGGCGGAGGCACGCACGATGACGAGTGACCCGCGCGCCGTGCCGCCCGCGCAACGCACGCTGCCGGCCATGCTGCAGCGCCAGGCCGGGCTGTTCGGGTCGCGCGCGCTGCTGCGGATCGCGGGGCGCGCCTGGGCGCACCGCGATGCGGCGCAGGCAGCAGCCGTTCGCGCCGGGGCCTTGGCGCTAGCAGGCGTGGCGCGCGGCGACCGCGTGGCGGTGATGTGCGGCAACCGCATCGAGTTTCTCGAGAGCTTCCTGGGCGCGGGCTGGCTGGGCGCGTCCGTGGTGCCCATCAACTCGGCATCGATGGGGCCGCAGATCGAATACTTCCTCGCCAACAGCGAGGCGAGGCTGCTGGTGATCGAGGCGGCCTTTCTGGAGCGGCTCGCCACGGCCGACCTCGGGCGCACCGCGTTGCGCGAGATCTGGGTGGTCGGCGAGGCGCAGGCGGCGCCATGGCCGGCGCCTGTCGGCGTGCGTGTGGTGCCGTACCCCGAAGGCGCCGAGCCCATTGCACCGGCGCC
The DNA here is from genome assembly GCF_979254005.1 of Variovorax sp. AC103. Taxonomy (NCBI): domain Bacteria; kingdom Pseudomonadati; phylum Pseudomonadota; class Betaproteobacteria; order Burkholderiales; family Comamonadaceae; genus Variovorax; species Variovorax sp. AC103. Next base: position 322,464 of record NZ_CEEDFC010000006.1, read on the forward strand.
GGTGCAGCCCGGCGATCCGCTGGCCATCCTGTACACCTCCGGCACCACCGGACCGGCCAAGGGCGTGATATGTCCGCACGCGCAGTATTTCTGGTGGGGCGTGAACAGCGCGGAAGTGCTCGGCGTGGGCGCCGACGACGTGCTGTGCACCACGCTCCCGCTGTTCCACATCAACGCGCTGAACACCTTCGCACAGGCGGCGCTGACGGGTGCCGAGGTGGTGTTCGAGTCGCGCTTCTCTGCATCGGGCTTCTGGCCGTCGATGCGCGCCAGCGGCGCGACCGTGGTCTACCTGCTGGGCGCGATGGTGCCCATCCTGCTCGCGCAACCCGAAGGGGAGGGCGAACGGGACCACCGTGTGCGCATCGGGCTCGGGCCAGGCGTGCCTGCTGCCGCCAGCGCCGCATTCAAGGCGCGCACGGGCGTGGCGCTGCTTGAAGGCTACGGCTCGACCGAGACCAATTTCGCCATCGCCACCGCGCCCGATTCGCCGCGCGGCGGTGTCATGGGCTGGCTGCGCACGGGCTTCCAGGCGCGCGTGGCCGATGAAGACGATGCGGCGCTGCCGCCCGGCGAGGCCGGCGAACTGCTGCTGCGCGCCGACGAGCCCTACGCCTTCGCGAGCGGCTACTTCAACATGCCCGGGAAGACGGTCGAGGCCTGGCGCAACCTCTGGTTCCATACCGGCGACCGCGTGGTGCGCGATGCCGACGGCGCGTTTCGTTTCGTCGACCGCATCAAGGACGCGATCCGCCGGCGCGGCGAGAACATTTCGTCGTTCGAGGTGGAGCAGGTGCTGCTGAGCCATCCGGGGGTGGCTTCGTGCGCGGTGTACCCGGTGCGCTCCGAACTGGCCGAGGACGAGGTGATGGCCGCGCTGGTGGCGCGCGAGGGCGCGACGATCGACCTCGTCGAAGTCGCACGCTTCTGCGAAGGCCGCCTGCCGTACTTCGCCGTGCCGCGCTACATCGACCTGCTGGCCGACCTGCCGCGCACAGAAAACGGCAAGGTGCAGAAGTTCAAGCTGCGCGAGCGCGGCGTGGGTCCCCAGACCTGGGACGGCCGCCCCGCGCGGGGCCAGCGCAGCTGAGGAAGCGTTTCATGCGCTCACAGCACGGGCCGACGCATGCCGCTAAAATGATTCAGAACTAAAACATTCAGGCATGCACTCAAATTCACTGACTGGCCGCCACGCACTCGTCACGGGCGCTGCGCGCGGCATCGGCGCCGAAATCGCCCGCACCCTGGCCGCCGAGGGCGCTGTTCTGACACTGCTGGGCCGCGACCGCGAGGCACTGCAGCGCGTGGCCGACACGCTCGCGGGCAGCGGGCACGGCGTGGCCACGGCCGACGTGGCGAACCCGGAGGCGGTGCAGGCGGCTTTCGCCGAAGCCCGCGCCGCGCGCGGCCCCATTGCCGTTCTGGTGAACAACGCGGGCGCGGCCGAGAGCGCGCCGTTCCTCAAGACCTCGTTCGAGCTCTGGCAACGCATGCTGTCGGTCAACCTCACGGGCAGCTTCCTGTGCGCGCAGGCCGCGCTGCCCGACATGCTCGACACCGGCTGGGGCCGCATCGTCAACATCGCCAGCACGGCGGGGCAGAAGGGTTACGCCTACGTGGCTGCCTATACCGCGGCCAAGCACGGCGTGGTCGGGCTCACGCGTTCGCTGGCGCTGGAGGTGGCACGCAAGGGCATCACGGTGAACGCCGTGTGCCCGGGCTACACCGACACCGACATCCTGCGCAACAGCGTGGCCAACGTGGTCGGCAAGACCGGCCGCAGCGAAGCCGATGCGCTGGCGGAATTCTCGAGCGTCAACCCGCAGAAGCGCATCGTGCAGCCTTCGGAAGTGGCCGATACCGTGCGCTGGCTGTGCGGCGCGGGCGCCGCATCGGTCACCGGGCAGTCGATCTCGGTTTCAGGGGGGGAGGTGACATGACACGCAACGACGCCTCGCATGCGGTGCTGAGCGATGCCGAAGAGCTGGGGCACGAGGGGCGCGCCGGTCACGAAGACCACGCGATGCTCAAGCTCTGGCTGCGCATGCTGGCCAGCACCACGCAGATCGAGGCCGAAATCCGCCGCCGCCTGCGCGAGCGCTTCGGAATTTCGCTTGCGCGCTTCGACTACATGGCGCAGCTCTACCGATACAAGGACGGCCTGAAGATGCGCGTGCTGTCGCGCTACCTGATGGTGACCGGCGGCAACGTCACGGGCCTGACGGACGAGCTGGAGCGCGAAGGCATGGTGGCGCGCGCGCCCAGCCCCGACGACCGTCGCGCGTGGATCGTGAGCCTCACGCCCGCGGGCCGTCGCACCTTCGAGACCATGGCCAGCGAGCACGAGCAATGGATCCTCGAGATGTTCTCGGGGCTCGACATGAAGACGGTCAAGCAGATGCACACGCAGCTCGGGTTGCTGCGCGTGCATGTGATGCGCGGCGAGCCCGCAGGCGAAGAAGGCTGACCATGGGCGAAGCCAGCCATGTCGACCTGACGGTCGCGAGCGGCGAGTTCCGCCGTCCGCGGCTGATCCGCTTTTCCGATTGCGACCCGGCGGGCATCGTCTTCTATCCGCAGTACTTCGTGATGCTCAACGGGCTGGTCGAGGACTGGGTCAATGAAGGCCTGGGGCTCAGCTACCACGGGCTGGTGGCGCAGCGCCGCATCGGCCTGCCGACCGTGAAGCTCGACGTCGATTTCCGCGCCGTGAGCCGCATGGGCGACCAGGTGGTGCTCGGCCTTTGCGTGCAGCGGCTGGGCTCGCGCTCGATGACGCTGGCGGTGCGCTGCTTCGGCGCGCAGACCGGCGAGGTGCGCATGCAGATGACGCAGGTGATCGTGACCACGTCGCTCGAGACGCACCGCTCGGTCGCCATTCCGGACGACATGCGCACGGCCATCCTGCGCAACGCGCCTGCGCCGGGCTGAGCGGCCGGTCAGGGCGCCGGCGGGTTGCCGGCAGCGTCCAGCGCGCGCTTCTTCAGCCAGCCGCTCAACTCCTTCTTGCCCTTGGCATTGGCCGTGCGCCAGGCCTCGCGCGCAGACGCAATGAAGCGCTCTTCTGCCGCGTCGGGCACCTCGGAGGGACGGTCTTCCTTGTCGAGCCAGCCGATCTCCACGTTGCAGTGCCTTTCGATCTGCCGTGCGAGGTTGTCGCCGATGGGGCGGGCACTCTTGATCTGGCTCCACATGCTGGGAGAGATTTCGATCTTCCTGGCGAACGCCTGGTCCAGGCCCTTGGCCGGCAGGCCGGCGGCCACGGCCTCTTCGAGAAAGCGGCGATGCAACGCGAGGGCATTGCAACGGCGCGCGACGGTGATATTGGGCACTGTTCAAAAACAACAACAAGACAAGAAAAGATTGTCCGGGTTGTTGACGCCCCCGTAAACACTATTTACAGTTGCCTTCACTCGCGGCACAAGCCGTACCATCTTTCCCACCCTTGACAGCCGCCAGCGGCGATTTTTTGACCCAGGACCCATCGTGAACACCGCATTGCACCTCACCAGCATTCGACCCGCCTCGGGCCGATCGCTCGTGCGCGTCTGGGCGTGCGGTGGTTTCGACGGCATGCCGTTGGTCCGACCGAATCAGCACCAGAGCCACGTTTATTCCGCGACAGCCGCAGCCAGCCTGCGCGTCGAAAAAAACGAGGATCAGGTGCTACCGGGTGGAGGTTGCGCATAGGCGCATACCTTCCAAGCTCTCTCATGCAGAGGCCCGGACACCGAAAGGTTCCGGGCCTTTTTGTTGGCCATTTCGGGTGTGCCTTCACCACACCGCCAGGGCCCACCGCGTAGACGGTCTGGCGGGATGTGCAGGAATTGATCACTCCTGTGCAGCGACGTCGTACGGGGCAGCGCCCAGCGCGCTGTCCGTCGCGTGAGGACACAACCGAAATGGAAAGCACCGCAGTGTTTTTCAGACCCGCGTTAGCTCAATGGATCAGAGCACTTGCCTACGAAGCAAGGGGTTGCACGTTCGAGTCGTGCACGTGGGGCCACTTTTTACTGTTTGCTGTCACGCACCCAAGGAGAACCATCATGCGCAAGCGAAACACCCCGATCCGGATGATCACCGTGCGCCCGGCACAGCCGCGCAGGCGCGTGGTGCTCGCCCTGGTCCGGCGCTTCGGCATCGTGACGGGTGCGCAGCGCGAGGCGCAGGGCGGTGAATTGCAGCGCGACGGGCTCGACCTCGATCAACGCGTGCGTGCATCGGGCGAGTGGTAGCGCGCCTCGTCCCTCGTTGTCTTTCATTCATTTTTCAACTTCACAACCATCGCCCTTGAAGGAGGCGACCCATGCAATCTCACGTCCTGCAACTCGACATTCAGGGCACGCCGCAGGCCTGGATCTCGCTGGAGCAGGCGGTGTTGCACTACGCCACCGACTCCGTCGCGTGGGAAGACGGCGGCCTGCCGCTGGCCACGCTGCGCGGCGGCTTCAATGTGGCACGCGGTGCGCAGTCGCGCATCGAGGTGGCGCCCATCATCGCGTTGCGCGGTGCCTCGAAGATCAACCTGTTCGACGTGGTTCCGAGTGTCACCAAGAGCAAGCGGCTGCGACGCGACCGCCACACCTGCGCGTACTGCGCGGATGTGTTCCACGAACGCGACCTGCAGTGCGAACACGTGTGGCCGGAGTCGCGCGGCGGCCCCTGGACCTGGACCAACCTCGTGAGCGCATGCGCGGTCTGCAACAACCGCAAGGCTGCGCGCACGCCGGAGGAGGCGGGCATGCCGCTGGTCTACCTGCCGTATGTGCCGAGCCGCTTCGAGAACTTTCTGCTCGAAGGCCGGAACATCCGCGCGGATGTGCACGAGTGGCTTGCGAGGCGCCTTCCCAAGGGCTCGCGGCTGCAGTGAGGGCGTGGTCGTGACGACGCTTCGCGCACATGAAAAGAGCCCGCTGTCTTTTGGACAGCGGGCTCCTTGCGTTGGCGGTAGAGAGAGGCGGAAGTTGTCAGCGTCCCACGCCGAAGAAGCGGTAGGCGATCACGCCTGCTGCTGCAATCCCGCCCACCACGGCGAGCAGCAACTTGGTTGCCTTGCCGCCGCCGCGCTTCGAGCGCGGCCAGTGATCCGGCCCGATCAGGTCGATGGGTACAGTGGGTTTGCCTATGTCGGACGCGTTTTCCATGGGAGGAAATATAGCTCACGCCTGGATTCATAACGCCGGGCCCGTTCATTCCGTGGCCTTCGAACGTCAACGCCGGTTCTGGCTTTTCGGCCAGGCAGAAAACTGTGAAAGATTCACGCATGAACAAACAAACGATTCTCGAGAGCTTGACGCGTGCCCTCGAAAGCTGGGTTCGCAATGCGTCCGCCGCGCAGCTTTGGCAAGTGCATCGGTCGGGCGGCCTCGGCGCGGCCATCGAAGCGAACGACGAGATCGTGAAAGTTCGCGTCGCGCTGGACGGGCCGCGCGATGTGCTGTCGGCCCTCGGCAAGACGGATGGACGCTTGCCGGTGACCGAGGCTTTTCTCGGGGCCCGCAACGCGGCCTGGGGCACGCCGCCCGCGCAAGGCAGCCGCGAGCGGGAGCAGTGGTTCCTGTCGAACGATCTGGCGCAGACGCACGCGCGGCAGTACCTGATGGCGGAGGTGAGCGAGCGCCGTGATCTGCTTGCGCGCTGTGTCGACGACTGGCTCGCACGTCCGGGCGCGGCGCAATGAAAAAAGCCCGCTACCGGTGAGGTAGCGGGCTTTTCAGCGTTTCCGCGATGTTGGTTGGTGGGCCCTGAGTGACTCGAACACTCGACCTACGGATTAAGAGTCCGCTGCTCTACCAACTGAGCTAAGAGCCCTTGCTTAGAAAGCGTTTGCTGCTATCTGGCAAGACCACGAGTATATCCCAGTTTTTGAGCGCGTCCAAAAAATTTGCACTCTCGCCGTTAGGATTCGTCATCACCGGCGGGGCACCGCCCTCGAGCAGGTTCAACCAGGAGAATTTCGATGAGCGACGCAAGCACCACCCCCCATGTCTTGATCACCGGCGCCGCGGGCGCATTGGGCCGCGCCGTGGCCCAGCACTTCCTGGAGCAGGGCGCGCGCCTTGCGTTGGTCGATCACCATGCAGGCCGGCTCGCCGAAGTTTTTCCGGGCCTCGACAACTCGCAGCACCTGCTGCTGGCGGGCGACGTGACCTCGGCGCCAGAGATGGCCGGGCTCGCGCAGCAGGTGCTCACGTCTTTCGGCCGCATCGATGCGCTCGTTCACATCGCGGGCGGCTTCGAGATGGGCGAAGCGACGCATGCGCTCACCCGCGCAAGCTGGGACCGCATGATGAATCTCAACGCATGGTCGTTCGTGGCCGTGACGCAGGCGGTGCTGCCCTCGATGATCGAGCGCCGCGCGGGCAGCGTCATTGCGGTGACGGCGAAGGTGGCGGCGCGCGGCCTGCCGGCCATGGCCGCGTACATCGCGTCGAAGAGCGCACTGCAGCGCCTGGTGGAAGCCATGGCGGCCGAGGCGGCGCCGCACGGCGTCAACGTGAACAGCGTGGCGCCGAGCGTGCTCGACACGCCGGCCAACCGGCAGGCAATGCCCGATGCGAACCCCGCGGAGTGGGTCTCGACCTCGGTCGCGGCGCAGACCATCGGTTTTCTGGCATCGCCCGCAGCGGCCGCGCTGCATGGGCAGCACCTGGCGCTGGACGCTTGAGCCTGAAAAGGAAAAGGCCCTGGCGGATGCCAGGGCCTTTTACATATCGGTTGGTGGAGAGGATGAGGATCGAACTCACGACCTCCGCATTGCGAACGCGGCGCTCTCCCAGCTGAGCTACCCCCCCGACACCACGCGAATTTAACGCAGAACCGCAGTCTTGGCACGCACCGTCGTGCCAAGATGCGCGCCTCTAGAAACACGGAGCACAACGCTGCATGGCCTCGTTCGACCCCGCCTGGCTGGAAGGCATGTACAACAACCTCGCACGGGTGAAGGACCACCCCGCGTACTTCGCGCGCTGGGCCCGCGATTCGGCCGCCGCGCGCGACAGCCTCCCGGCGCGCATCGATCTGCCGTACGGCAACGGCGTCAACGAGACGCTCGACGTGTTCCCCGCGCCGGTGCCCGACGCGCCGGTGCTGGTATTCATCCACGGCGGCTACTGGCGCGCCATGGACAAGAAGGATCACTCGTTCATCGCGCCCGCGTTCAACGACCGCGGCATCTGCGTGGTCCAACCCAACTACGCGCTGTGCCCGGGTGCGCCCGGGCAGCCCGTGACGGTGCCAAGCATCCTGCTGCAGATGGTGCGCGCGCTCGAATGGACCTGGCGCCACATTGCGGCGTACGGCGGCGACCCTTCGCGCATCACGGTCGCGGGCCACTCCGCCGGCGGGCACATGGCGGCGGCGCTGCTGGCGTGCGACTGGCAAGCCGTCGCGCCCGACCTGCCCGCGCAGTTGGTGCGCAATGCGCTGTCGATCTCGGGCCTGTACGACCTGCGTCCGCTGCAGCGCACGCCGTTCCTGGAGCACACGCTGAACCTCACCGACGCCGATGCCCTGCGCGCGAGCCCGGCGCTGTGGCCGGCACCGAAGCGCGGCCAGCTCTATGCCGCCGTCGGCGGCAAGGAAAGCGAAGAGTTCATTCGCCACAACGCGATGATCCGCGACGCGTGGGGCCGCAACACCGTGCCGGTGTGCGAGGTGCTTGCGGGGCTCGACCACTTCGGCGTGGTCGACGCGCTGGCCGATCCGGCCCACACGCTGCACCGACACGCGGTGCAACTGCTGGAAGCCTGACCCCGGGCGCGGGGCGGCCCAGGGCTTACATCAGCAGGTGTTCGCCCGCGTTGTCGCCACCCAGCGTGACGTAGTTGACCTTGCGGATGTCCATCAGCGCGCGCCCGCCCGCATAGCTGATGGAGCTCTGCACGTCCTGCTCCATCTCGACCAGCGTGTCGGCCAGCTTGCCCTTGACGGGTTCGAGGATGCGCTTGCCCTCGACGTGCTTGTACTCGCCCTTGTTGAAGTCGCTGGCCGAGCCGTAGTACTCCTTGAACAGCGCGCCGTCGACCTCGACCGTCTTGCCCGGCGATTCTTCATGTCCGGCAAACAGCGAGCCGATCATGACCATCGACGCGCCGAAGCGCACGCTCTTGGCAATGTCGCCGTGGTCGCGGATGCCGCCGTCCGCAATGATCGGCTTGGTCGCCACGCGCGCGCACCACTTGAGCGCCGACAGCTGCCAGCCGCCCGTGCCGAAGCCGGTCTTGAGCTTGGTGATGCAGACCTTGCCCGGGCCGATGCCGACCTTGGTCGCGTCCGCGCCCCAGTTCTCCAGGTCGATCACCGCTTCGGGCGTGCCGACGTTGCCGGCAATGACGAAGGTCCTGGGCAGCTTTTCTTTCAGGTAGCCGATCATGTTCTTCACGCTGTCGGCATGGCCGTGCGCGATGTCGATGGTGACGTACTCGGGCACCAGGCCCTCGGCCACCAGCGTGTCGACGGTGTCGTAGTCGGGCTTCTTCACGCCCAGCGAGATGGAGGCGAACACACCCTTGCCCTGCATGTCTTTCACGAACTGCATGTTGTCGAGGTCGAAGCGGTGCATTACATAGAAGTAGCCGTTCTGCGCCAGCCACAGGCAGATCGACTCGTCGACCACCGTCTTCATGTTGGCCGGCACCACGGGCAGGCGGAAGCTGCGCTCGCCCAGCGTCACGCTGGTGTCGCACTCGGAACGGCTCTCCACGCGGCACTTGCGCGGGAGCAGAAGGATGTTGTCGTAATCGAAAATCTGCATGACCAGGCTCCTGAAAGGAATCGTTGAAAGGAACGAAAGAGCGCTTGGTCCGGCCGGTTTTCGCGGTGCGCCTTGCCAGGAAGACGCCCACAAAAAACCGGGCGCAAGAATCTTGGGCCCGGTGATTGAGTTTACGCGGTCTGCCGAAGGCGGGTCTTCCGATTCTTCGTATAACCCGCATACGCCGTGGTTTCTACAATCGGACCATGTTGTTTAACGATCCCGCGGCTGACGCCCACTCCCCGAATCATTCGGACATGCCGCTGCTCCAGAACCTGAATGCGGAGCAACTCGCCGCGGTCACGCTGCCCGAAGGCAACGCGCTCATCCTGGCGGGCGCGGGCTCCGGCAAGACGCGCGTGCTCACCACTCGCATCGCGTGGCTGCTGCAGACCGGCCAGGTCTCCGCCGGCGGCATCCTCGCCGTGACCTTCACCAACAAGGCGGCCAAGGAAATGATGACGCGGCTGACGGCGATCCTGCCCGTCAATGTGCGCGGCATGTGGATCGGCACCTTCCACGGCCTGTGCAACCGCCTGCTGCGCGCGCACTGGAAGCTGGCCAACCTGCCGTCCACGTTCCAGATCCTCGACACGCAGGACCAGCTCTCGGCCATCAAGCGCCTGATGAAGCAGTTCAACGTGGACGACGAGCGCTTTCCGGCCAAGCAGACGCAATGGTTCATCGCCGGCGCCAAGGAAGACGGCCTGCGCCCCGACGCGATCGAAGCGCGCAGCGACGACGACCGCAAGAAGGTCGAGCTCTATCGCTTGTACGAGGAGCAGTGCCAGCGCGAAGGCGTGGTCGACTTCGGCGAGCTCATGCTGCGCAGCTACGAACTGCTGCGCGACAACGACCCGGTGCGAGAGCACTACCAGCGGCGCTTTCGCCACATCCTGATCGACGAGTTCCAGGACACCAATCGGCTGCAGTACGCCTGGATCAAGATGCTCGCGGGCAACACGGTGGCCGGGCAGTTCACGCCGGGCCAGAACAGCGTGATCGCCGTGGGCGACGACGACCAGAGCATCTACGCCTTTCGCGGCGCGCGCGTGGGCAACATGACCGACTTCGTGCGCGAGTTCGACGTGCGCCACCAGATCAAGCTGGAGCAGAACTACCGCAGCTACAGCAACATCCTCGACTCGGCCAACGAACTCATCAGCCACAACAAGAAGCGCCTGGGCAAGAACCTGCGCACCGACCAGGGCCCCGGCGAGCCCGTGCGCGTGTACGAGTCGCCCACCGACCTGGCCGAGGCGCAGTGGATGGTCGAGGAAATGCGCCAGCTCGTGCGCGACGGCTTCGACCGCAAGGAAATGGCCGTGCTCTACCGCAGCAACGCGCAGAGCCGGGTGATCGAAACGGCGCTCTTCAATGCCTCGGTGCCGTACCGCGTGTACGGCGGCCTGCGCTTCTTCGAGCGCGCCGAAATCAAGCATGCGCTGGCCTACCTGCGCCTGATGGAGAACAAGGACGACGACACCAGCTTCCTGCGCGTCGTCAACTTCCCGCCGCGCGGCATCGGTGCGCGCACGCTCGAATCGCTGCAGGACGCGTCGCGCGCGGCCGGGCGTTCGCTGCACGACGCGGTCAGCGCGGTCGGCGGCAAGGCGGGCTCGAACCTCACGGGCTTCGTCGCCAAGATCGACGTGCTGCGCGAGCAGACCCAGGGCTTGAGCCTGCGCGAGATCATCGAGCTGGTGCTCGACCACAGCGGCCTGGTCGAGCACTACAAGGCCGACCGCGAAGGCGCCGACCGCCTGGAGAATCTGGGCGAACTGGTGAACGCGGCCGAAAGCTTCGTGACGCAGGAAGGCTTCGGGCGCGACGCCGTGGCCTTGCCGGGCGACGAGCTGCGCCAGTCGCCGGTGAGCCAGGGCATCGACCTGACCCGCCCGGTGGTCGACGAGCTGCTCGCCCCCGACGCCGAGACCGGCGAAACGATGAGCCCGCTGGCCGCCTTCCTCACCCACGCCGCGCTCGAATCGGGCGACAACCAGGCGCAGGCCGGGCAGGACGCGGTGCAGCTCATGACGGTGCACGCCGCCAAGGGCCTGGAGTTCGACTGCGTGTTCATCACCGGCATGGAAGAGGGCCTGTTTCCCCACGAGAACTCGATGAGCGACTTCGAGAGCCTCGAGGAAGAGCGCCGCCTGATGTACGTGGCGATCACACGCGCCCGCAAGCGCCTGTACCTGAGCCATTCGCAGACGCGCATGCTGCACGGCCAGACGCGCTACAACGTCAAGAGCCGCTTCTTCGACGAACTGCCCGAGGGCGCGCTGAAGTGGCTCACGCCCAAGAACCAGGGCTTTGCGCCCTCGGCCTTCGGCTACGGCGGCGGCTACGGCAGCACGCGCGGCGGGGCCGGGGCCTATGGCGGCGGCAACGCCTACGGCGGCGGGAGCAGCAGCCGCGACAAGGACACCTTCGCCAGCCCGCCCGTGCCGCCGCAGAAAACCGCGCCCTCGCACGGCCTGCGCTCGGGCATGCAGGTGTTCCACAACAAGTTCGGCGAAGGCACGGTCACCGCGCTGGAAGGCTCCGGCGACGATGCGCGCGCGCAGGTCAAGTTCGCGCGGCATGGCGTGAAGTGGCTGGCGCTGTCGGTGGCCAAGCTCACCCCGATCTGAGGTTGCTACTAAAGCTATAGCGAACAACGCAGACAGGACGTGCGTAACCGGCACTTTTTGCCCTGAACCACCGTACACTCCGCACTCGCCAAACAAGGGGAGTCAGGGATGTGGTTCATAGGCATCATTGCCGGCCTGTTCATCGGTGCGCTGTTCCAGTCGGTGCCTGTGGCGCTGGTGCTCGCGGTGGTCGGCGCGTTCGTGCTGCCGCAGATGTTCGGCAGGAAGAACAAGGCGGAACCGCATCGCACCGAGGCTGAGCGCACGGGCGCGACGGCGGCGCCGGTCGCCGCCACGCCGGCCCCGGCGGGCGGCATGCTGAAGCTGCAGCAGCGCGTGTCGGAGCTGGAGCAGCGGGTCGCTTCGCTCGAGCGCCGGCTGGCGCTGGGCGCGCAGGCCGAGCCTGAAGGCTCCGTCATTCCCGAACTCGCTTCCGGTGACCTCGCCACGTCGATGGCACGCACGCCGCTCGCCGAGGCGCCATCGCTCCCGGTGGCCACGCTCGAAGGCCGGGCCGCGGAGATCGCGCAAGCCCGCCTGTCCCGGATGCAGGCCACGGTGGTCGTGGCCAAGGAGGAGGCGGCGCCCGCCGCGCCCGCCGCCGCGCCAACGCCGCCCGCGCCTGCTGTCCCGGCAGCCCAGCCACCGGTTGCCGCACCGGCACCGGCACCGGTTCGCCGCCCACCCCCGC